>NZ_JABXKN010000058.1:0-9767 GCF_017115065.1 Nostoc sp. JL23 | reverse complement strand
CTGAGTCTGAATGGTAGGGCTTTCACCTACATCTGACCGAGAGTTCAACCTTTAACGACAGTAATCTGCTGTCAGGTTGGCTTAGTTATGTACGGACTGGATACCGCGATTCCTAAGCAACGAATCGCACTAGCACATCTGCCCATTTGGGAGCGGCAGACTTTGTACTTTTCTTTAGCTGGATGCGAAATCTAATGCGGGTTTTATTTAATTGCGAGAAATTGTGGCGCTCGACTACTGCATCAGTTAAGAAATTTGCAGCAATAGGGTTGTCAATTGCTTGTACCATAATTATTGACCTCAATCATTATTTTTCACTTTCGATTAAGCGAAGCTTTCTTTGTGGTGATTTCTCAAGAGAGCGAATGTCTGTAGTAGCTCTATAGATTACTTTTGTAGAGCTTTTTTGCAGGCGAATATGTCTTTTAATGACTGGTGGTTTATGTATGGACATGGCTTAAAATAGCTGAAGTTGCTGTGAATTATCCTGTATCGCAGGCTTCTCATAGACCATACCTTCGACTTCATAACAGCGAGTCATGAGTTTGTTTCGATTTAATCGAAAGCTGGCTTTTTTTCTTTGATTTGGCAGAGGCAGAAACAAATACTGTGGATGTTGGATAGTACCCTCATCTCCCAAATATCGATAAAGTGTACCGTTGATTTGGTAAACTTTTGAAGAGCTTAACAGGGTTGAGTCGTAAACCTTAATCAAATTTAATTCCATCTGATTAGTATTGAAGTAGAGTGTGTGATAATCTTTTGTGGAATCGATTTTTCTCTCCAGTCAAACTGATTAAATCTGACTGGAGAGTTTTTCACGCATAATTCGTTACCTTTGCGTTAATTATTGATTGAGAGTGACAGAAGATTAGAGATAGAAATGCTCAAAAATCTGGTGAAGTTTTTCCTGATCTTCATCAGGCAGAGCCTTAAAATTAAACTCGTCTGATTCCTAAACTTCATCAATACTTGTTGACTCATCGATAATGTTGGCAATCAGACAGGATTGATCGTCGTACTTCCAGCCATTTGCTAGAAGCCACGCCAGAACTCCCTCAGATTGCAATAATTTCTCAATGTCGAACGAGTCAGAAAACTGCTGTAAGTTTTCGATATTGGGGTGAACAATTGTTGTTGTCATTTCTTGTTATTGGCAAACTAGTAGACAGCATGTATTAGCTGTAGACAAAGCTTGAGTAACTTATAACTACAGTCTCTCAAGCCCTGTTTACAACTCGCTAAAACACCATCTCCGCCGCAGCTTTGGTTACAGCAATTGCCTGCTTGCTGATCTCGCGCCAGTCGCTTTGCTCGTTGTAGGATGCCATGACTAATTCTGACTCTACCCATACACGACAGAACAACACGTTTTCATCTGTCGTCCCTGGAGTAGGCTGTAGTGTGATGGGAGAATATAATTGTTGTGGAGTAAGAGTTGCGATCGCAGCTAATACAGATTTAGCAAAGTGAGTATCATGCCCACTTTCTAATATATAGGGTCTGTCTGCTTGAATTGTAATCAGCAACTTGTAAACTTCCTTTCCTCTGCGCTCACACTTCTCGAATTTAAGTTCTCGCAGATATCCAGTTAAGGCAGTTTGAGTAATCGCACTCGCTTCACTGTTGTTTAAGGTATACCACAGTGAACCATTGTGACGATTGCAGTAGATTTTGCAACTGCCAGCTTCATTGTGCAATCCCAGTTTCGGTTTATTGATTGCTGCGACTAACTGCTTTAATAACCCTTCCTGACGCATCAGTGCAGATAGTAATTCAGCATTTTCTTGAGGGGTCATTTATTTTTACCAAAAGCATTTCACTTTCGCATTGGCGAAGCCGTAGACTTCTTGAAACCAGCAGGCGCGACCGATGAAGATTTCGGTCACGCCTTCTGATTTTCTTACGCCGCCATTCCCTCTATCCGCGCAAAATCGGAGTCTGTGAATTCACCGCAATCAAGAGGCTCGTCTGAGGATGGTTAATATTGCCGTAGCTGTTCCTATCATTAGCCGTTAGTCGATCAAACGGCTTATCCAGCAGTTGCTCACGAGATGGTTGCGTTAGTTCTACCATCGATAATACCCACACCGCATCAAATGCAGAATCACACAGAATTTTCTGCTGATGCACTGAAGTTGCCCGAATAACCCACCATCTGCTGTTAGTACAGCCTACTTCGCCAAGCTTTCGATCGTGGTCGTAGATACCATCGTTTAGGATTTCAAACCCGTACTTTTCGCATTCATCAGCAATCTGTACCATGATTTCGTTCCCCGTTGTAATGACTGGGGTTTCTTCTTCTTGTATGGGCAGTGTTCCGCGCTGGTAATGCCATGTGATATAGCTGTGGCATCTTTTAAAAGTGTTCGCGCGATGGATCTCCTCACCATTGACCATCACTATCCAAGGTTGCGTTAGGTCATCGTCGTGGGTAATCCTAGCTACGAGTTTTTGACCTGCATAGAATTCGTGATCTTCAAACGAAATCTCTACTGATCTCAGTTCTTCAACTGGTTTAACGCAAGAGGTTACAGTTGTTGTTGTTTGTGGCATAATTTTAAGATTCCTTATGGATAGAAAGGCGATCGCAGGGTTTACCAGACACACGCGATCGCCTTTTGATTTGTGTACTAATTGACGTTGTGGCTTGCCACAACACCTCATTCTAGAATTGGCGAAGCCTCATATTTAATGCTCTTAGCCAGTGGCTAGAGCTTGCCTGATTCAGCATATCTCTTGATCGAGCGGTAGTCGGCAACGAGCTTCAGAGCGACTATCGTACTGAATCGCAACTTTTTATTCAGCGCAAATCGATTTCCCTTCCTGTTCCCCTCGCTTTCTCTGGTTTCGCCAGTGCCTCAGCTACTCTCTCAGGTGGATTAATAAATTTACTATTTTCAAGGTTCAATGGTGAGCGCCTCTTTATTTTTCTGGGAGGCTGGCGCTTTGTTCCTCTATGATAATTAATTTACTACATGGTGTTGACATTAGTCAAGAGACTAGAGCAAATTTTTTGAAGATTATCTACGTCTAATGCAAGTGCTGGATATAATTGCCAAATAGGTATTTCAAGTGCCTGACAGATGGCAAGTGCATCTTTCTTATCAATTGACTCTGGTCTATTTGCTGCATTGCCCCATTCAAGATTGTGGATAAAAGACCTACTAAAACCTGCTTTTACTGCCAATGCATCACGGCTCATTTTCCCACGCATCTCTCTTAGGCGCTTTGCCATTTGTTCGTTCCACGCAAAGCGAGATATGTAAGATATGTCCACTAGCACCACCTCTTTAGCCATTCAATTACTCATTTATTTTATCAACGCCGTGTTGACAAAGCGAATCTTTTGTCTACATTAAGTAGTACACCAGATAAAAGCAAAAGCGATCGCTTGCTTGTTAGCAATGCGATTATTTAAACCCACACATACTGGATAAACACAGCTATTAAAACAAAAGCACCCCTACTGGCGAACGCTTACGCTCTTGAGCAATGCCAGAGCAATCGCATACGCTTGTACACGATTGCTTGAGGGGCAATGCCTTTGTGCGATGCCTGGGGCGGTAAACTACGCTTTAATTCTGGAACGATTGAAGTTTTTTGCAACCAGTTTTCAGACTGGGTTTGGTCATCGGGATCTCCCCGGCGGCTCCAGCGTTAGAAGTTTACTTCCGGCTATTCCGGTTTTAGCTCTGGCTACTTTAAATAGCGGCACTTCAGTTTTGGTTCGTCAATATTCGTTGAATTAGTTTGCGATCCCTTTTTGCGTTCAGGTGCAGGCAGTTCGCTTTTCCTTTACAAGTAATTATTGCAACTATTAGTAGCATGAATTGAGCCAAGGCGATTGCTTGCTATATAATCCGTATTTCACTCTTTACGCACATGGCAGTTACAGCAAAGGCTTTAGTTCAAAAAAGCAACATTTCCACTCATCAGGTTTACATTTTTCAAAAACCCTCTGTTTTTCCCATTGGGTTATGATGTTTTCTGAAATAAAGAAATGCCTCTTGTTGGCCATACCTCTCTCCTTGGCACAAGTGGCTCAGGGAGCGACTGGTTTTGTGGATACGGTAATGATGGGTTGGCTAGGAAGCCAGACCATTGCATCTGGAGGTTTAGGAGCTAGTATCTTTGGCTTTTGTCTGCTACTGTTTACTGGTATTGTTTCTGCTGTTAGCCCCTTAGCTGCCCAAGCATACGGATCTAGA
Source organism: Nostoc sp. JL23 (assembly GCF_017115065.1). Classification (NCBI taxonomy): domain Bacteria; kingdom Bacillati; phylum Cyanobacteriota; class Cyanophyceae; order Nostocales; family Nostocaceae; genus Nostoc; species Nostoc sp. JL23. Next base: position 5,556 of record NZ_JABXKN010000058.1, on the reverse strand, counting down.
AATCAAAAGAAAGTCGGGACAATTGCACTGCTGGGACTAGGGATATCTCTGATACTAGCTATACCAATTGCTTTACTATTTTGCAATGGAGGTAGTTTACTCCTGCTGCTAGGGCAGGATGCTAACACAGCAGCATTAGCACAAACTTATTTAAGAGCGATCGCACTGGGTTTCATTCCGGCTTTAGGCTTTGCGGTACTTAAAAGTTTTCTTTCTGCTCTGTTGCAACCGCAATTAGTGATGGTGACTGTAGTTTTGGGTACTTTGCTCAACATCGCTGCTAACTATGTACTGATGTTTGGCAAGCTAGGTTTTCCAGCAATGGGTTTAGCTGGTATCGGTTGGGCAAGCACATTCTCACTTTGGAGTATGTTTATTGCTTTGACAGTTTATATATGCAATAAACCTCAATTTGCAGTGTATGGTATTTTTCAACCCTCACTCTACAAAGCTTTTACCTTAGAACATCGCCATATCATTGGTGAGATTTTTCAGGTTGGGCTGCCCATCGGCGGACTGATTGCAGTAGAAGTAGGACTGTTCACTGTCGTCACTTTCTTGATCGGGCAATTAGCCCTGTTTTGTCACTCTGGCAGTAGTATAATAAGGTACAGATGCTAGAACCAAGACACAGAGCATGGTACAGCCCCGTCCAGCCGCACCAACAGTAAAATTTGTGGACGAATATTGCCAGTGGTATAAAAGCCTGTTTCCAGATGTTAGGAGCTTCGAGGCTTTTAAGTACCTTCATGTAGGCTGTGTTTCTGATCTAAAACGGAAAACACTACCAGAAATAGCAAAAATTGTAGGATTAAATAACCAGCAAGGTTTGCATCATTTTTTAACTACATCACCGTGGGATGTAGAGAAGCTAAGAGCTTTGCGATTAGAGCTAATTTTACAAGTTCTAAAAGGTAGACCAATCATTCTAGTTATTGATGAGACAGGAGATAAAAAGAAAGGGAATAAGACAGATTATGTGAAACGACAGTACATAGGTAATTTGGGTAAAGTAGAAAATGGAATTGTAGCAGTCACGGCGTATGGTGTATTTTGCGGAATGACCTTTCCACTGCTGTTTGAAGTATACAAGCCTCATGAAAGATTAAAGCCAGAAGAAAAGTATTTAACTAAGCCACAAATAGCAGCAATGCTGATGCGGAAGCTAAAATCAATGGGCTTTAAATTTAACTTAGTACTGGCAGATAGTTTATATGGGGAGAGTGGGACTAATTTCATATCCGTGTTAGATGAAATGAATCTCAACTATATAGTAGCAATTCGCTCAAACCATTCTGTAGAGCTACTTCCGAGACAACATACTCAATATTTAGAGTGGCAGAGATTCAAGCGTGTATTTTCTGACCTGGGCAGTGAAAATCGATATATTAGAGAAATAATTCACGGCAAACGTGGAAAAAAAAGGTATTGGCAGATTACTACAGATATTGATAAATTACCGAGCAACACTACTTGGTATGTCATGAGTAACTATCCAGACATTACACCAAGAGATGTAGGTAACTTCTATGGGTTAAGAACATGGGTTGAATATGGCTTGAAGCAAAGTAAGAATGAATTAGGTTGGGCAGATTATAGGCTGACTCACTATGCGGATATTGAACGCTGGTGGGAGATTGTTTGTAGTAGCTACTTAATGGTTAGCCTCCACTCTGAACAAATGCAGTCTTCTGTGCCAAAATCTCCATCAAAATTTGCTTCTCATCCTTGGTGGGATGATGGAAAGGGTTGGAAGAACATTCTTAACAATCTCCGTTTAATAATTCAACCTTTTACTTTATTTAACCTAATATATCCCTGGTTAACAGTTTTTCCTATTCCCCAATTGTCCTTGGGTTTTTCTAAACTTCAATCTATTATTTATAACCTCACCAGTTCAATATTTATTTTCCTGACTCACCCTGATTTCTACTTTTCCTCTGCCTAGAGTGACAAAACAGGGTTAGGAACAAATGCCCTTGCTGCTCATCAAATTGCTTTACAAACTATTTCTATGTCGTTCCAGATTGCACTGGGCGTTTCTATTGCGACAACAATTCGTGTTGGGCAGTTAGCCGGACAAAATGACCTAACTGGCACTCGTCTGGCTGGATATGTCGGCATTGTCATTGCAGCTTTATCTATGGCTGTAACAGCCATTGCATTTTGGTTAGCGCCAAAGTCGATTATTTCTCTTTACATTGACATTAACGACCAGAACAATGCACAAGTGGTTGCCCTGGCAGCGAAATTGCTGGGAGTCGCGGCGATTTTTCAAATAGTTGACGGTGTGCAAGTGACTGCGGCGGGAGCATTACGCGGACTCAAAGACACTCGAATCCCGATGTTGATCGGAATTTTTGCTTATTGGTGTGTTGGCTTATTCACTGGTTATACTTTTGGAATCACGTCGGGCTATGGAGCTATTGGTCTTTGGTGGGGATTGGCTATTGGTTTAGCCCTCGCTGCAATAATCTTGACTTGGCGCTTTAGCACCAGAACAAATAATTACTGAGAGATACAGATGAATTATCTGTAACTGTTGCTGAACTACAGCGGCGTTTCGTTTGCTGGTGACTGGTAAATCTGACGCAATTCGGCAATTGTCGCAGCTGTTTTGATTCTTTCTTTAATTGCCCGTAATTGTTCAATATCTGACAACAAGGAAATTTCCGACATTAGGCTTAAGGACTCAGCACCAAACTTGAGTTCTAAACCTAACTCAATTCCTTCCAATAATCCTAACCGAATACCACTGCGTTCAAAAGAAGTCACATACTGCATACGTTGTTCTGCCTCTAATTGTTCTACTTCTAGTTGAAATTCTCGCTCTAAATCTTGGGGCAGTGTCAATACCCAGTCTACAAAAGCTAACAAATTTAGAACATCTTCTCGCTCAAACCCTTGCTGGTACAACTTCCTCACTAAACTAAGTTTCTGCTGCTTACGCTGTAACCTGTCGTTGCGCGTTTGCACTGCTGCTAGGTGTGCCATAACCACAGTTGCCAAGGGGTTACGGCTGGCTTCCAGTTCAGATTGCCTTTGTTGATAGTCTATCAACTTGATCACAGGAAATTGGAAATTTACCATACAGCCAAATAATTCATAACCAAATTGATTCGGTCGCCAGTTAGTACGCTCATCACCAAGGATTGCTAATGATGCAACCGGACGCTTGTATCTATCGTAGATGCGGTAGTTGTAAGTGAACATCCTCTCGCTAAAGTCGAACTCTGACTGAGATTGGATTTCCAGGTGTACAAGTACCCATGCTTCATCTCCTCCAAGACGATAAATTTTTACCAATTTATCCGCAAGGCGTTTTCCTAACTCGGCATCACGCACTACCTGCTGTAATTCCTGGTCTAAAAATTCCGGTTGTTGTGTCCAATCAATTTCTGCATGGGCTTGAGGGAAGAAGAATTGCATGAATTCTTCAAAATACAGTTGTAGTATCTGTTTCCAAGGGCTATCAAATTCAGTTTGTGGGTTGTTATCGCTCATGGTGCAAAAGCTGAAATACTATAATAGTACATTAGTCCTATCGCGCCATCTTTAATTAATTGGAGCTAGATACATGAAACAGGTAGTCAGACAAGTTAAAGAACGCAATAAGATTGAGCTTCAATTACAAAATATTAAGTATGAACTTTGGAGATTAGATGATTCTGAATATAGAAAACTTAGGCAAAATAGCCTTGACATTAAAGATGACTCCAATTTCTTCAGGGAACTCTATTTTTCCGAATTATTAAGTGAAGATAAACTTAACCTAGCAGAATTGTTTATCACTTTAACGTCCCTCTTTGGAGATAGTAGCGATTTATTTGATCAGGACAGAGGTTCATTTTACTTTCCCATATTACTAGTGATCAAAAAGGAGATAAATACTTTTTTCTACTTCATACGTATTTTTGAGTCTCGTGGTTGGATTTGCTACCAAACATCTAAACTGTTTGAGAATGAAGCAGATGTTGATAAAAACAGAATTCAAAATGAACCCTTTGAGCAAGAATTCTCTCGACAGGAAATTAATAATTTTTGGAGCTATATCTACAGATATCTTACTGAATATTTTCACTCGATAAAATTAAATATTAGCGTTGAACCTTTTCTCAAAAGAATTGATTCTAATTTTATACTTTATGGTTATTACGATCATCAATATTTTGAGGAAGGATATGAATGTGAAGAATTATATCGGGCGAGAATCCAGCATTTCAATTCAGTTGGTATTCATGCTTGGCCACCACAAAATATAAAACCTATCTTACAAACTATTATTAGTGAAATCGCTGATAAATAGTTGCGTTTACCCACATAGCAGTGAATAAAAAAAGTTGCCTATAATAGCTGATTCTGATACTCTGGTAAATCTGTAAATTATGTAATTGCTTTTTCAGCTACACAGCCATAGAGCAGTCATATATAATATTGATTTTATCTATACGCGATTACCTTTGGTACTGAAATTTAACACAATCGCTTGACCTAAACTACTGTAATTTTAGCAATCTCAGAACAAGAACCGATATGAAACATTTCCATCCTCATTTACTTCAAAATCAGCACTAAGCTCCTTAGCTTTCTCATCTAAATACTGTTTAGCAAACTGAGTTGATATCTGGGCGTTTTTCGCCAGTAGCAATACTGTTATTTTCCCAGAGTTGTTTTCAAGTAATTCTAAAAACACTAACTCAATTCGTTTTTGTTCTGATTCAAGCAGTAATCCTTGTTCTCTTTTGTGATGCTTTATTAAAGACCAACTCAACCACCCACCCATAGCTGTTGACGGAATAGTAAAAATCATTAAAGCAGCTACAGCACCTTCTTTATCTTTAGGGGTAGTTTTAGGATTAATCATTTCCAGAATCATCAAAATAGAAAATGGAATCCCAAATCCCAGAAAAAACAATGCTAAAAGTTTTTTAATTAATCTCATATAACTTTTCCCCTTCTACCGTTCACATCCAATCCCATCCCTATCTCGGTCAAACCCATGAGGATCGGGTGGCAGTACTTTAAACCTTCGTTGGCTAATATCTCGGCAATTTAAGTCTGGTGAATTCTTTGGAATGCAAAAATCTGGGTAAGCAGGATCACAGTTATTCTGTTGCTGCGGTTGAATCGCCTGAGAAGTTGTCTTTTGGGTAGCTCTGTGGCGGAAGTCCCAAGGCATCAAAGGATTAGCCTGACTCCAAAATGCTAAACGCTGTTGTTTGGCGGTGTTTTCACCCTGCAACAGACTATCTCTAGACTCTGGACAGCCTTTGAGATACTGGCGATAAACTACAGCCTGTCCCTCTTGCACCATATTCACATTGATACTGCGATTACCAACAAACACCTCTGCAACTAAGCGCTTGTATTTGTCAGTTTCTACAGCACGTATGGTGATTGCTTGTCCTACTGGGAGCAATTGTTTGAGTCTTGTTGATGATTGTTGACCCCAAGGATTCTGTTTCATCTCTGGTGCGTCAATGCAAGCGAGGCGAACAGTCACAGTTTTGTTACCAGTTTTCACCCGTATGGTGTCACCGTCACCTACGCTTACAA
>NZ_JABXKN010000068.1:0-61065 GCF_017115065.1 Nostoc sp. JL23 | reverse complement strand
CTTGAGAAAACATATTTCTTGTTTTTCTTGGAATAATTTATTCTTTGGAAGTCCCATAAATGTACGAATCATTTTAAGCGCTCTAGTAAACGATCGCCTACTCGCAATGAATTGGCGATAATGGTCAGCGTGGGATTGACGGCAGAACTGGATGGAAAGAAGCTGCCATCGACAACATAGAGATTATCCACGTCATGAGTACGGCAATTGAGATCGAGTACGGAGGTTTTTGGGTCTTCTCCAAAAAGACAAGTACCGCATTGATGACCAACCGATTGCAATGGCATCATGTTGCGGGGATAGAGGCTAAATGGAATACAGTGTTCTGCCCGATCGACCTGCTTGAGAACACCTACCCAGCGTTTAGCTAGGCGATCGCTTGCTTCTAAATTGTTGGGTTTATAGTTTAAGTAAAGGCGCTCTTTTTCTACCCGCACGCGATTCTCAGGATCGGGTAAGTCTTCTGTTTGCAACCACCAGCCAACTGTATGATCGGCAACTGTTTTCAGTTCTGCCCCTGGTCGCAGCCTTAATAGTGGAGCCATAAGTGCGGGAACTTCGGCAGGTAGCATATCTGCCAAGACGTTGCCAGTATTTTGTACCAAGCCCATTGGGTAGGGAAAATCAGATTCGCCCCAATAAAAATCACTAATGGCGATCGTTTTTTGGTAAACAGATGGATTGAGTTTTGTGTTGAGTTGCACCATTGCCATAGAAATATGCTTCATCAGGTTGCGCCCCACCCGATCGGAACTGTTTGCCAATCCGTTGGGATGTTGGTCATTGTGCGATCGCAATAACAATGCTGCTGAGTTAATCGCGCCACAAGCAACTACAACAATATCACCTGTAAAGAATTGAGTTTCACCGCCAATCTCAGCTTCTACGCGGGTAACTTCTCGACCAGAGGGACTTGTATGTAACCGTGTGACTTTGGCTTCAGTCAGTAAAGTAATGTTTTCATTATGGCGAATGTGTTGAATACAGTTAATTTCAGCATCAGCTTTACCTTGAGTTAAACAAGGAAAGCCATCGCAGGTATTACAACGAATACAATTCCCCAAGCTCTTATCTACTTCATTAAGTTTCAATCCCAACGGCAGATTAAAGGGATGCAAACCAGCTTCCCTCAGACTGTTAACCAGTTCCTGCATTCGGGGTTCATGGTGTACGGGAGGATAAGGATAAGGCAAACTCCTAGCTGCCTCGGTGGGATCGATACCCCCTTGACCGTGGACATCATAAAGCTGCTCTGCTTGCGTGTAGTACGGTTCAAAGTCGCGGTATTTTAATGGCCATTCCGGTGAAATACCGTCCTTGTGTTCCACCTGCTCAAAATCGCGTTCCCGTAATCGCAACAACGCTGCACCATAAACTTTCGTATTACCACCAACCCAATAGTTCGTTGCTGGACGGAAGGGTTTATGATTTACGTCATACCACTGCTCTGGAGTGTGATACCGTTCTTTTTGGTAAACTTCCAGCGCACTCCAGTTTTCCTTTTCTCTCGGTAAAAAGTTACCTCGTTCCAAAATTAAAATTTTCTTGCCACTGGGTGCAAGATGATAGGCTAAAGTGCCTCCACCCGCCCCAGTGCCGATGATAATTGCATCATAATGAGTGTTGGTTGTCATGATTGTTCTCCGGGAATTGGCAGAGAGTCGCTCAAATCGATTTTGCCGTTACGATTGTAGTCACAGCGAAAAATACAGCGTTTGTGATTGTTGTGATGCAATTTTGCACACTTGACGGCGCGTTTGCCAAATAGATATTGATATACTCCTGATGCCAGAAACATCCCCGCAGGTGGCACAATTACATATAGCCAAAATGCTGTCCAAATGTGGGCAGGTAAAGCAGAAGCTAGGCTGCGGGCAGGGTTCATGCCAAAGCCCGATAGAGGAGCTTCAAAAAAAACGTAAACCATTACCAGAAATCCGGCAAATAGCCCTGTAAAACGACTGAGTTTCTGGTTGTTACTACTTATCAGCACGGTCATCATCATTACAAATGCAATGACTAGTTCGCCCAATACAGCCACAACCCAACCTGATTTTCCTGGCACGGTAACGATATAGTTCACAGGCACTTTGGTGAACACCTGACCCAGCAATAATGCCACTAAATAAACCCCAAACAATCCGCCCAAACATTGAAACAGAATGTAAAAAATAGCATCCTGACGTTTGACTTTTCCCAGACGATAGAATGTGAGCGTGACAGCAGGATTCATGTGTGCGCCGGATTGCTTGCCCCAAGGAGAATAAATAAGAGTAATTGCTGTCAGACCCATGACCACACCAATTAAAAACCGACGCAAATCGCCATTGGGAATTGCTTGATGAATCGGGGAACCAGGATACTGAAATAGACAGGTGAATACTCCCGCAGCAATCAGAAATAATCCCAGTTGTGCTGCTTCCATTAAGTATTCTGGTAAATGCTTTCTAAATGTTTCCATGCTGCTCTTGCGCTCGGTGTTCAGCATTTTGGAGAATTAGCGCGGCGACTAATCCTGTCCAGCCTGTTTGATGACTGGCTCCAATACCCGCCCCGTTATCTCCATGAAAGTATTCGTGGAATAAAATATAGTTACGCCAATGGGGATCGGATTGAAATATTTCCAGACCGCCATATACCGGACGACGATCGGCAGGATCTTGCTCAAAGATCGCAACTAGGCGATGAGAAAGGGCGATCGCTATTTCCTTTAATGTCATTTCTTGCCCGGAACCTGTGGGATATTCCACCTTCAAGCTATCTCCGAAGTAATCATAAAACCTCCAGAGTGATTCAATAATTAAGTAGTTTACCGGAAACCAAATCGGGCCACGCCAGTTAGAGTTACCGCCAAACAAACCTGTGGTAGATTCGGCGGGTTCGTAACGAACGCAGTAATCATGTTCGCCTTGATGTAATATATAAGGATCTTTGAGGTGATGCTTGGAGATGGCGCGAATTCCGTAATCACTCAAGAATTCATTTTCGTCGAGCATCCGTTGCAGAATACGTTGTAACTTTGTCTTGTAAGCGATCGCTAACAGTCTTCTCGCGCCTACCCCCGGTGTTTCCATACAGGCGACATTATCTTTTAAATCTGGACGATTGCGAATGAACCATTCCATCCGACGCTTGAAGCCTGGAAAACGCTCTAAAGTTTCTAATTCCAGCACTGTGACAGCGTGAAGGGGAATTAACCCAACCATTGAGCGCACTTTGACGGGAAATTGCCGTCCATCGGGTAAATGCAGCGCATCGTAGTAAAAGCCGTCTTCTTCATTCCACAGCGAAATCTCTGCATTTCCAATACCGTCAATGGCATCGGCAATGTAGAGAAAATGCTCGAAGAACTTGCTGGCAATGTCTTCGTAGGTAGAATCTTCTTTGGCGAGTTCCAGTGCGATCGCTAGCATATTTAAACAGTACATTCCCATCCAGCTTGTACCATCTGCTTGATTGAGATGGCCGCCTGTAGGTAGTTCATTGCTGCGGTCAAATACCCCTATGTTGTCCAGCCCCAAAAATCCACCCTGAAATACATTCTTACCTTCTATATCTTTGCGATTTACCCACCAAGTAAAATTCAGCAACAGCTTGTGAAATACCTTTTCCAGAAAAGCGCGATCGGCTTTTTTGCAAGACTTCTGCTCGATTTGATAAACCCGCAAAGCTGCCCACGCTTGCACGGGGGGATTAACATCACCAAATGCCCATTCATAAGCAGGTAATTGACCATTGGGCTGCATATACCATTCGCGTGTCAGGCGGTCAAGCTGCAACTTGGCGAAATTTGGATCGATGACAGCTAAGGGAATCAAGTGAAATGCTAAATCCCAAGCAGCAAACCAAGGGTATTCCCACTTGTCTGGCATCGAGAGGATATCTTCACTAAATAGAGAAATCCACTCATGGTTGCGTCCAGTCTGTCGTTCTGGTGGAGGTGGCGGTTGTTGGGGATCGCCCTTGAGCCAGTCATGGACGACATAGTTATAATACTGCTTGCTCCATAGCAAGCCGGCAAAGGCTTGACGTTGAATATTGCGCTGATCTTCTGACACGGGAAAGGGAGAAATGCCCTGATAAAATTCATCAGCTTCAGCAATGCGTGTCTGGAAAATTGTGTCAAAATCTTTGCCAAAAGGATCTGTCAGTGTTTGCACATCACTCAAACGCAAGCGCAAAACTTTAGTTTCACCTGGATTGATGGTTAATTTGTAGTGAGAGGCAAACTTTGTACCTATACAGTTGGAATTGACGGCGGCTGTTTTCCCATTCACCACATACTCATTAATGCCATCTTTGACATAAGGTGAGCTATTGGTAGAACCAAATAATCGTTCGTAATTGGTTTCGTTGTCAGTAAACAGAAGTTCTGTATCTCCTTGGCAGTAAAGCCAGCGAGTTCCCAGGTGAGAATTATCGGCTTCAATTAAACTGAAGTTGGAATCTGAGCTAACCACTTTCATAAAAGGTTTCTCAATTTCGGGATTCCAAGCCCAGATATTCCGAAACCAGAGTGTTGGCAGTAGGTGGAGTGTGCTGGCTTCTGAACTGCGATTAGCGATCGCAATTTTAATTAAAATATCTTCCGGTGCGGCTTTGGCATACTCGATAAAAACATCAAAATAACGGTTCTCGGCAAAGATCCCCGTATCAAGTAGCTCAAACTCCGGCTCAAATTTACTTCGGCGCTGATTTTCTTGTAATAGTTGCGTGTAAGGAAATGCTTGTTGGGGATACTTGTACAAGCACTTCATGTAGGAATGGGTGGGCGTATTGTCAAGATAAAAGTAATACTCTTTAACATCTTCACCGTGATTACCTTCTGTGCCCGTTAGCCCAAACAGTCGTTCTTTGAGAATGGGATCGTTGCCATTCCACAAGGCGATCGCAAAACACAAACGTTGCCGACTATCGGAAATACCAGCAATGCCATCTTCGCCCCAACGGTAAACACGCGATCGGGCATGATCGTGAGGAAAATAATCCCAAGCAGAACCGTCGCGGCTGTAATCCTCCCGTACCGTTCCCCATTGGCGATCGCTGAGATAAGGCCCCCAGCGTTTCCAGTAGGCAACACGTTCTTGATCCTGCTGCAATCTTACTTCTTCTGGAGTCACGTCGCTTTGCTCCGAATTCAAAATTTAAAATTCAAAATGGGCATTGGGCATGGGGCATTGGGCATTGGCAATGAGGCTTTGAACTTCATTAATGAGGCTTTGAACTCCATTAATAAGTCATTGAACTCCATTAATGAGGCTTTGAACTCCATTAATGAGGCTTTGAACTCCATTAATGAGTCTTTGAACTCCATTAATGAGGCTTTGAACTCCATTAATGGGGCTTTGAACTCCATTAATGAGTCATTGAACTCCATTAATGAGTCATTGAACTCCATTAATGAGTCATTGAACTCCGTTAATGAGGCTTTGAACTCCATTAATGAGTCTTTGAACTTCATTAATGAGCTTTCTGAACTCCACTCCTCTGCCCCATGCCCCATGCCCCATGCCCCATGCCCCATGCCCCTCTCTATTGCTCTTGATAATTCCAGAGCAACCCACCGTCAACAAAAAATGTTGTACCTGTGACATAATCTGACTCAGAAGATGCGAGAAATGCAACTATAGACGCAACATCTCCTGGTTGTCCCAATCGTCCCAAGGGAATGTTTTTCAGGAGTGCCCCTAACTTCTGTGGATCGTTTAAAAGTTTAGTATTGATGGGAGTTTCAATTGCCCCTGGCGCAACATTATTAATATTAATGCCATGAGGAGCCAGTTCCACAGCCAAATTACGGGTGAGCATTTTCAAGCCACCTTTGCTAGCACAGTAGGCAGCAAAGTGCGGAAAGGGTAATTCTTCGTGTACGGAACTAATATTAATAATCTTGCCAGGTTGCTTTGTTTCTAGTAGGTGTTGCACAAATGCTTGTGTGGCAAAGAATATTCCTTTGAGATTCACATTCATGACAGCATCGTAATCGGCTTCAGTCACATCCCAAAAATTGGCGTTTTTTTCAATGCCTGCATTGTTAACTAAGATATCTAACTTGCCAAAGTGGGAAATACTGTCTGCAATCAAGCGCTGCACATCGGCAACCGTACCTGTATCTGCCTGAATTGTAAACCCATCTACTATATGGCACTGGCCACCAGCCGCTTTTACCTTCGATAAGGTTTCTTCTGCCCCTTCAGGATGAGAGCGATAGTTGATAACAATACTTGCTCCTTCCTGTGCTAGACGAATTGCGATCGCCTGTCCTATCCCTTGACTACTCCCTGTAACCAGTGCAATTTTATCTTTTAGTTTCATATACCTGTTCCAATGACTTTAGTATTGAAAGCGCTCTGTTACATCAAGTCCGGTTGATTAACGATTATTCGATATATCTGTGCAAAAATCTAAAACTATTTTCTCCCTGGCTCTGTGCCCACTGTGGTATGAATAAGTCTTTCACTGGATATGATACAACACTATAGAATCCGATCTGTCTCAGTATCCATGCTCACCTTCATCCTTGAACCAAGCTAGTTAGGCGAAAACCATTTCGCTAAGGGTGTATCGCACCAGATAGTTGTTAAACTATATTTCTACAAGAGAGTATGTTGGTCAACTCTAGTATCTTTAAGGGAAATTATTTCAACTGTACGGAATCCGAGTACCGCTAAGAGATTATTTTCGGGCAGTTTGACGGGAGCAGGTTGATCGCCGTGACCTGGAGCGGGGAGGGGATAAGCAGTCGCCGCAGCAGTGTGGAAGCGAATATTGCCTTCGCTATGCTCAATCACTTGATGGATGTGTCCCGTTAACACTGTTACCGATGCAAAACGAGATAGCAGTGAAAGCAACTTTGCCGAATCGGCAGTTGCCCATCCCCATTTGGGATAAAGGTCATACAGGGGAATATGGCTGAAAATAACTAAAGGCTTATCCTGTTTCTGCGCTGCTAAATCTTTTGCCAGGTAGTCCAACTGCGCCTGACCCAGTTTACCTGTACCGGTTGCCCCAAAGTCTAGTACATTAGTTAAGGAGACAAAGTGTATTCCCGCCTGATCCCAAACCTGTAAGCCTTCTTTAACATCCTTTCGATTAAAGGCTTCTTCGTAGGCTTTGCCGCGATCGCCAATTGTATCGTGTTCCCCTGGTAGGGTAAACAGTGGAACTTTCAATTGAGAAAGCAGTTGTTTGGCCTGATCAAATTCTTCTGCTTTAGACAAATGGGAGATGTCTCCGGTGTGAATGACAAAGGCGGGTGGAGTGGGTAAAGCATTGATTGCATTGATCGTTTTCTGGAGCGTATCGGTTACATGTTCATTTGCAGGTTTTTTGAAACCGATGTGCGTATCGCTAATTTGAACGAAGGAAAACGGTAAAGCCGTGGATGATTTTTGAGCATTTGGTTCTCCTACCTGACAGGCAGTCAATAAGCCATTTCCGCCAACAGTCCACACAATGCCGAGTCCTGTCCAGCCTACGTGTTCAATAAATTTTCTGCGTTGCATTGGTATTCCTCTGGTTAATTTTTCTCTTTTGTTACCGTCAACGTCCCTTTCATAAAGGGATGAACTGAGCAAATATAGGGATAGATACCGGGTTTAGTAGCGGTGTAGTTCCAGGTTTGATTGGTATCTAGTGCTTTAGAGTTGAAAGTACCATCCGTAGCCGTAGCCGTGTGGGGTTCTTCATCGACATTGATAAATTGAACAGTTTTACCAACAGCGATCGCCAAATTTGCTGGCTCAAATTTGAAATTATGAATTTTGACCGTAGCATCGGCAGTTTGTTGGCTAGTTTGGGGTTGGGACTTGGGTTGATCTTTCATCACCATTGGTTGGCTAGTCGTTGCCTTATGGTTCGGACTACAGGATGACAACGACAACAGGATGACCAAGAAGGCACTGGCGATCGCTATGAAAAAATAAGAAATGTATTTCATCAGCGTCCTCCCATTCGCTTTGGTTGATGATGAAACAGCCCTGTCAGCGAGAGTCCGGTAGCCACTAAGCCAATCAGACCTAGCCCATTCAAAACTGGCACAATGGCATCGAGTTTGAAGATTTGGAAGGTGTGAACAGAGATTAAAAATGCAGCAAGCTCTTCTTGATGCAACCATTTGTCGGCGATAGCAACGAAGCAGCCAGTTACAGCAGTAAAAAGTAACGGCAAACAAAAGAGTGTGGCAATTAGCCGATGGTACTTGCGAAGTGTGTTTTTCATCATCTTAATTTTTAGTCTTGTGTAAATCCTTGCAGTTGATCTTCAAGGTTATGGCGATAGCCTTGATCGTTTAGTATTTGCTCAGGTAGTCGATTCGTTTTGACAGCAGCTTGAATAATATCTTGAGCCGTAATTGATCCAGACGCGATCGCGTCAATCAGGACACCATTGCTGGGAATGCCTTGGTCTTTTAAGTAGCCTTGATAGGCCAAATAAGCCAGATTAAAAGGTCTGATCTGGTTTGCCCTATGTTGATTTGCTGCATAGGGATTGAGGCTGGTTAGTGCGGTTTGGGACTGCGCCGCAGCAGGTAAAATGGCAGCGCACAGAAACAGTGTTGTTAACATCGTAGAAATAGAGCGTCGCATAGAATTACCTCTGGATTGGTTATTTGACTACAGCAGTTTTACTGACCTTCAATGCTTGGATGCAGCACAAACTTTCAGGCAAATTGGTTGAATCCAAACTGCCAAAGGTGCAAAATTATGACAAGCTAAAGAAGAACTTTGCGGGTTGACGATATAAATTTCGTTGGGACATTGCAGTGCAATACCCAGTTTTAAAAGGTGTAGGAGTGGGCAGGTAAGCAATTAGCGTGATTTCAGAAATTTAGTTGCAACTTATGCCTGAAAAGAATGCTAATTGGGTTACTTACTTGTCTCTACCTTTAAGACGATTGGGAATCAATTTTGGATTTAAATTCTTCAAATGCCCTGACTGGCTGATGTTCACGGTTCGTTTGGTTTGGGGTGCGAGCTAATCTTAAGAAATCAAAACAAAATAACCCACTTCTAGAAAATTTTGAGGCTACGTTCATCCAATTAGCTTCACCAATCGTTTTAAAGATGAAAGTAAGTTTGCTCTATACTCAAAAGAAGTTGTGAAATCAGGATTGGCACTCACGTTGCAAGATGCATTAGGCATTTTTGCAGAGAAATTAGCCTCGGTCTATTCACCTGAATCTATGGATCTAAGTTCTCCTGATCGCCGTTCATCAGAAACGTCATCCAAGAGTGATGCCGCACTCTTGGATGACTTGAAGGCACATCTTCCAGCGGCCTTAGGGTGTCTCTATGATCGCTATGGCAGCGTGGTGTATGGAGTGGCGCTGAAAGTGTTGCAAAGCCAGCCGGAAGCAGAAGACCTGACTCAGGAAATTTTTCTATCGCTATGGCAGCGCCCGGTTGACTCTGCTAAACACGGTCATTTGATGCGCTACCTGATTGTCATGACTCGATCGCGGGCGATTGACAAACTGCGATCGCACAGTCGCACCCTTAATTTGGTGCAACGTTGGGGGCAGAACGTCACTGCTGCACCCCCCGCCCATACTCCGGTTGAGCAGGCTGTTTTCAATGAGCGATCGCAGCAAGTGCGGCAGGCATTAGCTCAACTTTCCGTTCAGCAACGGCAGGTGATCGAACTGGCCTATGATGCCGGACTAAGCCAATCAGAAATTGCCCAACAACTGCATAAACCCCTGGGAAGCGTCAAAAGCTGGACTCGCCAGGGACTCCTGAAACTGAAGCAACTTTTACGGGACTCAATTGACTAAGGTTATGACTGAACCTCTCACCCCTCAAGCAATCGAAACCTTAGCAGCAGGCTATGTAGTGGGCGACCTTGATCGCACTGAAGTCGCAGCTTTCGAGCAACTGCTGATAGAAAATCCGGCATTGGTGGCACAAGTGAATCAGTTGCGAGAGGTCTTAGACCAGGTGGCTCGTGACTTAAACAGCGTTGAACCCCCTCCCCATCTCCGGTCTGTCATCCTGGCAACGGCTACTACCACTCAACTGACCTCCCGACACAAACAGCCTCGGCTCTTTTGGTATACCGTCATGGGTAGTGTCGTGGCACTCCTGATTCTGTGTTTAGGAGTAGATAACTATCGCTTGCGACAAGATTTGGGCATAGCTCAAAACATTAATACCTTACTGCAACAGTCCCAGACGCAACTTTTCTCTCTCAAGGCTGTGAATGCGTCAAATACTGCTGCGGGTAGCTTTGTTGTGAATTTAGGACAACGGCAGGGAATTCTAGTCGTGCAAAATCTGGTGGCTCCACCCACAGGTAAGGTCTATCGACTTTGGGCGATCGCTGATGGCGAAAAAATTCCCTGTGGCACTGTGAAAATTAATCCCCAGGGAAAGGTGTTAGATAAATTCTGGATGCCTGCCGACTTTTATGACACAGGTATCTCTGGGTTATTCGTGACGTTGGAATCGTCTGAAACTAGCCGTTATCCAACCGGAGCTATTGTGATGCAGACTAACTCATCGACCAAGATATAACCTCAGCAACGTGTTTTTCAGAAATGGAAACATTCAGATAATTTTTGATAACGTGAGCCTAATTTACTTAATAACTCCAAGTATATTGGAATAGACCTTTTATCCCAAACAACGCTAATCATTAACAGATTAATACACCCCCAATTAGTCCGGTCAATCACTACATAAATAACTTCATTTCAGGGAAAATATATCTTTAACCAGCTTTTAATAATTGGAAACCAAATTTTTTCAATATTTATGTAATTTAAAGATAAAAATATTTGAATTATTTTTATTCTACTTTCAAAAAATATGGGGATAGGTCAAGCAGTAGCTAGTGCTTCAATGCTAACAGTTTTAATAGATTGCAATAAATTTATCAGGATTTTTAGTAATAAATATTCTGCACGTCCCAATTCTCGCTTGAGGTTTGTTTCGTAGAATTCTGACAATATTATCATTAAATAGAGTTTGTTGCGAATGAATGCTCTTTTTGTTTTACCACAAATTGCTACATTCTTTGTAATATAAGCATTATAGACCATTTTATCCCCCCGCAAGATCCAATACACAGTGCTTTTAAATCCATTGAAAAACTACTGGAAATTTCTAAAATTAATTCAATTTTCTCCCCTAATTTTACCCGATTGCTCTCTATATTCATAAACACAAGGGCAGAGAACATTGCCCAAGACACACATTAAAATCAGGAAAAAACAATGAAAACTGTAGAAGCTAGTCAACCTAAAACATTGAAGAAATTTGTGATTCGTGAAGTTGAAACTCTGAAAACTACCGCTGCTGCCGCTTATGTCTGCTGGATATGCAGTAGTTGTTGGTAATTTCTAGAATTAATTCAAATATCTCCCCTAATTTTACCCGATTGTTATTTATATTCATCAACATAAGGGTAGATAACATTGTCCAAAACAAACATGAAACTCTGGAAAAAATAATGAAAACTGTAGAAGCTAGTCAACCTAAAACATTGAAGAAATTTGTGATTCGTGAAGTTGAAACTCTGAAAACTACCGCTGCTGCCGCTTATGTCTGCTGGATATGCAGTAGTTGTTGGTAATTTCTAGAATTAATTCAAATATCTCCCCTAATTTTACCCGATTGTTATTTATATTCATCAACATAAGGGTAGATAACATTGTCCAAAACAAACATGAAACTCTGGAAAAAATAATGAAAACTGTAGAAGCTAGTCAACCTAAAACATTGAAGAAATTTGTGATTCGTGAAGTTGAAACTCTGAAAACTACCGCTGCTGCCGCTTATGTCTGCTGGATATGCAGTAGTTGTTGGTAATTTCTAGAATTAATTCAAATATCTCCCCTAATTTTACCCGATTGTTATTTATATTCATCAACATAAGGGTAGATAACATTGTCCAAAACAAACATGAAACTCTGGAAAAAATAATGAAAACTGTAGAAGCTAGTCAACCTAAAACATTGAAGAAATTTGTGATTCGTGAAGTTGAAACTCTGAAAACTACTGCTGCTGCCGCTTATGTCTGCTGGATATGCAGTAGTTGTTGGTAAGCTAAAACAATCAATGAACTATTGAATTTCAACTTGACATTGTAAGTAGTTCATTGAGCTAGTTACACCTGAAATTAGTGGGGGATTGCAATCCCCCACTAATTAATAAATATTTTTTATCTTATGCATTCTCCTTTAGGCGTTTCCATAAGGGGATGTGCAGAGGCGCAGAGAAATAAAGAGTTGAAAATTAGGAGTTTTGTAACAACAAGTCTATTGATTGTGACTCCGGAATTCAGAATTATTACAACATTAAATTAGGAAGGAAACTTGACGTGACCAGATATCCTACCGACGCTCTGGTTTCTATTTATCCATTTACTCGCCAACCTGAAGGAGATGAATTCATTATTGGTAGAGTAGATACTAATATTTTTCTAGCATTGCCTTCTGATGCAATAGAGTTACTAGACTATTTGGCTGCTGGCAAAACCATCGGACAGGCACAATGGCTTTACGAGCAAAAGTATAATGAAGTACCAGATATTGAAGGTCTGCTAGAAGTTTTAGAAGAAAACGATTTTGTTAATATTCTATGTGCGAAACAAACAATTTTTACAACACATACTAAGCAACCGAAGCAAATAAATCACTTCACTTGGATTTCTCAATCTTTTGCCAAAAATTTATTTAGCAATAAGGTATTAATTGGTTGTGGATTAATCGTATTTATGGCTTTATTTGCTGTTTACTTGAAGCCGATAATTTTGCCTAGTTATCAAGCTTTGGTCTTTAGCAAAAATGTCACAATGATGGCATTAGTTTTAACTGGAATTAATGTTATTGCAGTGTTTATGCATGAGATGGCTCACTTATTAGCTGCTAAAGCAGTAGGTGTTTCTTGTCAATTAAGACTTAGCAATCGCCTTTGGATACTCGTAGCAGAAACAGATATGACGGGGATATGGGGTGTTCCTCGAAATCAGCGATATTTACCTTTTATTGCAGGCCCTTTACTAGATATTGTATCAGCTTCTATCTTGCTACTGGTTTTGTTTGCCGAACAACAAAAATGGCTAGCGATCGCTCCTATTGTTTTGCAATTAATGCAAGCGATCGCTTTGAGTTATCTCCTAGCTATACTTTGGCAATGCTATTTCTTTGTTCGGACTGATTTTTATTACGTAATTGCAAACTTTTTTAGATGTAGAAGTCTGATGAAGGATACAAAGCTTTTCGTACAAAACCAAATATTGCGATTATTCAGATTTTCTCATACTACTGACCAATCATCTATTCCTAAAGGCGAAATGCGAGTGATTCGCTGTTACGCTCTTATCTACGTTCTAGGTCACATAGCTGCATTTTGGTAAGTTTACTCTTCGCTACTGCTCCTAATACTGGTGAAACTGCGAGCGCTCACTTAAATCAGAAGTTTTTGGCACAAAAGATTAGCTTGCAATTACCAGCAGAACCAGAAGTAGTAATTTCTCAAGAGAAAATGTCCCAACTGGCACAAAACTTGGAAGAACAAATTGCCAGAGATGCTATTGAACTTGAAATTCACGGGCCGCGGCTGGTTTCCTATTGGTTAAAAAGCGACCAACCTGAAAAAGCATTGATTTGGCAAGCA
Organism: Nostoc sp. JL23; assembly: GCF_017115065.1. Classification (NCBI taxonomy): domain Bacteria; kingdom Bacillati; phylum Cyanobacteriota; class Cyanophyceae; order Nostocales; family Nostocaceae; genus Nostoc; species Nostoc sp. JL23. Next base: position 47,446 of record NZ_JABXKN010000068.1, on the reverse strand, counting down.
AGACTTTTAGGAATTTATAACCATCAAGGTTTTTATGAAGATGCATTAGTCTACTGTGAATCTGTCGCTACTCAACTTGACCATCTTTGTGGAACGGACAATAACATGCGATGGAATATGGTTGGGAATCTTTTTAATTGCTACGCAACAACAAAAAATATTGCCAAGGCATATCAAATAGTTCAAGAAGAAGCTCTCCTCAAACTTGATGCACCAGCACAGTTAGTTCGAGCTTATTACATAATGGCAATGTTCCATACTCGCTTTCTGCCGGAACACGACCACGCTTTAGCTGAAGATTATCTCAATCGCAGTCTGAGCATCTTAGCAGACCCAACTTCGGATATTCCAGCTGATGATAGACATTTTATGGCAGCTTTCGATATGAACGGTTTAGCACTTGTTAAACACCGTCAAGGTGTTCCTCAAGAAGCGATCGCACTTTGTAAGTCGGCAATTGAAGAATTCAAAAATAATTTGAGTGAAGGTAAACATCGATTGCATCGCTCAGTTTTGGACTATAACATTGCTCAAGTATATGCAGCAATGGGCGAATTAGAAGAAGCTGTGATTTATTTTACTGCTGCGATCGCTGCCGATCCAAACTACTCAGAGTACTACAACGATCGCGGTAATGCTTACCAACGCATGGGTCATTTAGAAAATGCTTTGGACGATTATCACCAGGCTATTGAACTTAGTCCGCCATACTATGAAGTCTGGATGAATATGGGACATTGCTATTACTTAAAAGGTCTGATCGAGGAAGCTATCAAAGCTTATTCGGTTGCTCTTGATTTACAGCCTACTCAGACTCCAGTATTAATTGCTCGCGCCCAAGTATTTGAAGCATGTGGACATCTAGAAGAAGCCTTATTAGATTATAATGCAGCACTTGATTTAAATTCACAGCAACCTTTCTTATTAGCAAATTGGGCTACACTTCACTACGAACTCGGACAACTATCAGAAGCTTTGAGTGATTTATCAGCTGCGATCGCCTTATCACCAGACAATCCAGACTTATATCAAAATCGGGCGATCGTATTAATTAGTTTAGGTCAGTCTGATGCTGCATCTGCCGATCTCCAGACTTATCTTCGGCTGAATCCCAACGCAACAGATCGTGCTGAAGTAGAAGAAAGTTTATCTAGTCTGAGCAAGGGATAACTATCAAATTCTTCTGATGAGATTCAGAATATTATTTGCTCTGAATTGATGGAGCGATGTCTACGATATCGCTCCATAATATTATAAATACAATTGTCAGTCTATGGGAATGCTGCAACTTAAAATCTTCATCACTTTGCCTGGTTCAGAAGCACGTAAAAATACACGTGCAACTGGATGATTTTTCCGAACCACCTCTTGTAATAGCTCTAACAAACGCTGCTACTCCAGCTAGTTCAGTTTCAAGGACAAAGGGCTATGATGCTTATTTTATCTGCATCCTAGCCCTTTTTGTCCCCCCGTAAGGACAAAACCTCGATAAGAATTACGTAAACAACTGCAAACTTCTTAATTGGCAACTGTTTCCGCTTTTCTTAGTACCATTTGTCTTTAGGCTACAGTGACTCCTAGCGTATAAGAACCAGGGTCAAAAAAGCCAGAACTGAAAGTTCCGCCATTTTGCGGGAAGTAATCATAATCACTTACTGAAATGGAGTAAGTACCTGCCCCTAGTGAAGCGGTGATTGATTGAGAAGTACTGGAACTCTGTAAGTTCCCAGCACTATTAAATAGGCCGAGAACTGGAAAGTTACCACTGTAATTCGGCGTGCTAATAGTCACAGTTCCTGGGTTGGCTAAAGAAAATGTGAAAAAGTCGAAATCAGGATTGTTCCCTGGAAGTCTTGCCAGTTGAGCAGAGGTATTAACTTCTGAACCTGATGTTAAAGTACCTAGCTTCTCAGCAGTGGCTAGTGTGTTGTTTGTCCCTTGTCCAGCATCTTCTTTCTCGTAGAACAGGAAGTCGTCACTATCAAGCTTCAGAGGCGATGCTTGCACAACACCAATGAGTTCATCTAGCTCTCCTGAGTTGTCCAGAAATACCCTTGTATCCGCTCCCACAGTCTGCAAGCGATAGTCTGCCAGTGTTCCTTTGAGCTGGATTGTATCTTCGTTGGAGTTGAAGCCAGTGATGGTAGCGTAGTCTGCCAAACCACTACTTCCATTGTTGTTATCGTCATAGAAGACATTAGTAGCATCTCCAAGTAAGAACTGATCTTCCCCAGGTCCTCCAGTTAGGGTATCAACCTCCCCTAATCCAGGAGAATCAGAACCGTTAGTATCAACGCCTATGAGGACATCATTTCCAGGCCCTCCAAGGAGAGTGTCATTGCCGACCCCGCCACGGAGGGTGTCATCGCCTTCTCCTCCTTCGATTTGGTCATTACCAGCCCCGCCAAACAGGCTGTCATTCCCATCCTCGCCCAAAACGAGGTCATTACCTTCCTGACCATCAAGAAAGTCATCGCCATCTCCACCAAGCAAGGTGTCATTGCCGCCTCTGCCAAAGAGGGTATCACTGCTGCTTCCTCCAATCAGGGAGTCGCTAAAACTAGAACCAAAGACTTGCTCGATATTGAACAGGACATCACTCCCATCTCCCCCACTGGCAGTTCCAGTGCTAAGGTCAACGGTGACTCCGGCAGTGGCATTTAAATAATCAGCAGTATTAATGCCAGTCCCACCAAAGAGTTGGTCATCCCCGCCTCCACCTTGGAGTTGGTCGTCGCCGTCCCCACCAAGCAGAATGTCATTGCCGCTGCCGCCTAGCAGGGTATCATTGCCTTCTCTACTAATGAGAGTGTCACTCCCGTCCTCACCAAAGAGTTGGTCATTGCCAGCCCCACCAAGCAGGATGTCAATGCCGCTACCGCCAAGCAGGGAGTCATTGCCGTACCCGCCATTGATAAAGTCGTCGTTAGCCCCGCCAAGGAGGGTGTCATTGCCGTTATCGCCAAAGAGGCGGTCATTACCAGCCTCTCCATTGACAAAGTCATTCCCGTCCCCACCACTGAGGAAGAAGTCATTGCCAGCTCCGCCAAGGATGGTGTCATTGAACCTAGAACCAACGATTCTTTCAATCTCCAACAGGACATCATTCCTGCCCTGCCCTGTAGCGGTTCCAGTGGCAAGGTTGATCGTGACTCCGGCAGTGGCACTGAAATAATCAGCAGTATCAACACCAGCTCCACCCAAGAGTTGGTTATTGCCAGTCCCACCACGCAAGGTGTCATCGCCAGCCCCACCACGGACAATATCGTTGCCTTCCTCGCCATCAAGCAGGTCATTGCCAACTCCACCATCAAGCAGGTCATTGCCACCTCTACCAAAGAGGGTGTCATTACCGCGCCCGCCAGTTAGAATGTCGCTGAAACCAGAACCAAAGACTTCTTCGATATTAAATAGGACATCATTCCCAGCCCCTCCACTGGCAGTTCCAGTCGCTAGGTTAACGGTGACACCAGCAGTGGTATTTGAATAGTCAGCAGTATCATTGCCAGTCCCACCAAAGATTTTGTCATCCCCGTCCCCTGCTTCGAGTCGGTCATTGCCAGCCCCGCCAAGGAGGGTGTCATCGCCAGCCTGACCAATCAAGTTGTCATTGCCATCCTCGCCATCAATCTGGTCATCGCCAGCCCCGCCATTGAGCGTGTCAACCCCTTCCCCGCCAAAGAGTTGGTCTTTACCGTCTTCTCCAGCGAGTCGGTCATTTCCGTCCCCGCCTTCGAGAAGGTCATTGCCAGATCCACCAAGGAAAGCATCATTACCGAACCCACCAAGCAGGGTGTCGTCACCGCCTTTGCCAAGGAGTTGATCGTCATCCTCCTCGCCATCAAGCAGGTCATTGCCAGATCCACCAAGGAGGACATCATCGCCCAACCCACCAAGCAGGGTGTTCTCGCCGTCCTCACCATTGAGAAGGTCATTGCCGTCCTCGCCATTAAGCGAGTCATTGCCAGCCCCACCCAAGAGGTCATCATTGCCGCCCCGACCAAAGAGGTTATCATCACCGCCCTGACCAAGGATAGCGTCATTCTCAAACGTGCCAATCAGAGTGTTATTCTGGTTGTCTCCAATAATGTCTGCCATATCAATCGCCTCGGTTATAAGTTTGATTCAGAGATATTCGCTGGCAGAGGTGTCATCTATGAGTAGCCCTGCCAGCGGGGAGAAACCCTAGATAGGTAGTTCAAATAAATGCAGTATCTACTTAGACTGGTTTCTGCTTTCGTAACCGCTCAATAATCCGGGGTAAATCGCTCAGTGACAAGGCTCAAATGGCGTAAACTCGTTCCTGAACTGGTAGTTCGCCCCGATTTATTGAGCGGATACCTGCTTTCTTAGTCTAGACACAATAAACTAGCTCCAGTCATCTTAGCAAACCAAAGCCTTGTTCAAAAACATATTTGCCCATCTTAGAGCAATCCAATGCAATCAGAATTTTTTTTAACATATAAACCTCTAATACTTAGGCTTGTTGAGTTTTTTAAAAGCTCCTCATCTTACATACAGTTTAAATATAAAGAAATAATTTGAGGAACTTGTGAGGAACATAAAAGACTTTTGCAGTTTCTTACGCCTGTGGTTCAGTTGTGGAGCCTGATGAGCAGATGTAAGAGTTCTATTGATTTGAAGTTGGATTACGTAGAAGCTATATCAGGGTTGGGTTACTACAGCCTCAGATTTGGCCATAATTGGTAGCAAGAGTATCCTAAATTGAGGCAATGGTTTGAGGTATTGCATCAACGTCAATCGGTTGTATAAGCAATCCGTAACGCTCGTAAAAATTACTAAATATGTCTCTTTACTCCCCCTGCCTATTTCACGAGGATCTTACTTTTTCGCGTTGCTCCCCTTCGCCAGCAACTTTTTGATCACTATCACAAGTGCCGGATCGTCATTCCAGCACTCTTGCAAGAAGTCAAAACCCGGATTCTGCCCCGAATTCGCCGCAACTTTGAGCGTAAAAAGTAAACTCAACGGGGTTGTCACCAACCCCGTTGAGTTTACCATATATAGCGAATGAGCCAAAGTTATTTGGCATTATTTATGCTAGGCCTGATATTGTAATTCCTGGATTCGATTCGGCACAGATGCTAAACTTGAGCGCACTGGTAGGACTTGTGGGATTATTCGGCATCGCTATTCACGCTTGGTCAACATTACCGGATACTATACCTGTCCACTTTGGATTTGATGGACAAGCCAATGGTTGGGGGAGCAAAAAAGTTCTGTGGTTGTTACCAATTGTTGGTTTAGCAATTTATGGACTTTTAACATTTATTAGTCGTTATCCTAATACATTTAATTATCTAGTTGTAATTACTGAACAAAATGCTTTGCAGCAGTATCAAATTGCTTGTTCAATGTTGGATTGGTTAAAAAGTGAGATGGTTTGGATATTTGTTTACATTGAATGGCAAATATTCCATCTAGCGACTACAGAAAATCCCAATTTAGGGGTATGGTTTATGCCTGTAACATCAATAATTATATTTGGGACAATTGGATATTGGTTGAGTCAATCTTTTCTGGCACGTTAACGCCATACAAAATAGCAATTTTTCTTAACAACTTCAAAAAACACATAACTGAGATAGAAGAAAAAGCAGCCTTGTAGCGTTGGGAGTGGGAACGAGTGCTTGAATATGCCAGCAGTTGAAGTGCTTTACGCGAAGGAGTTGCGGCAGACATCGTTACCAATTTTAAAGTTAACAAAAATTAGAATGCAGAAATGCTCAAAGCTGAAAAACTTTGCCAGAGTAGAAATAAGGGTTTTGACATTTACCTATGTGCAATTAAATGACTCAAATATTTGAAGGTGCAACGAAACCAGACGATTATATCCGTGTTGCTCAACTTGCAGAAGTTCAGGCACAAGGCAGTTTGTTAGTCTACAAAGAAAAGCATACCATTGCTTTATTTTACTCAAACCATACAGTTTACGCAATTGATAACCGTTGTCCTCACATGGGCTTTCCCTTACAAGGAAGCACTTGCAAAGATGGTATTGTTACCTGTCCTTGGCATTATGCCCGGTTTGATCTCAAGAGTGGTGGAACGTTTGACTCGTGGGCAGATGATGTTCCTTGTTTCGCGGTAGAAATCCGTGATGGTGAAGTCTGGGTAAATTTAGCACCACTAGTTAACCCTCATGCTCACTACCGCCAACGTCTGCAAGACGGTTTAGAGCAGAATATTTCTTTAGTGATTGCCAAATCAATACTCGCACTGTTAGATATAGCGGTGAATCCGGTAGAACCATTTCTTATGGGGCTAGAATTTGGTACTCGTTATAACAAAGCAGGTTGGAGTACGGGTTTAACTATCCATACCTGCATGATGAATCTACTACCTTATCTAGATGTAGAAGACAAACCCCGTGCTTTATTCTACGGACTATCGGCAGTAGCTAATGATAGTGCAGGTGCCCCACCAGAGTTTGTCGTTCAGCCATTACCCAACTCTAAAGTAGATTTTGCAACTCTCAAAAACTGGTTTCGCCAATTTATTCAGGTACGGGATGCTGAAGCAGCACAAAGATGTTTAGTATCTGCGATTCGTTCAGGAGCTAATTCAAAGCAAATAGCAGATATGCTGTTCTGTGCTGCTACGGATCGTCGTTATCTTGATATTGGGCATACGCTTGATTTTATCAATAAAGCATTAGAAGCACTTGATGCTATAGCTTGGCAAGCAGCAGAATCAATTCTGCCTAGTCTAGTTTCAGGTTTAGTCAATGCTTCCCGGATGGAAGAATCCAATTCCTGGCGCTACCCTGTAGATTTGGTGGCAATATTAGAGTCGGCTTTTGAGCAATTACCGACTGTATTAAGTGTGGGAAAATCTCGACAAGGAAGTTGGTCAGAAGTAGATGGACTAGTACCAATTTTATTAGGTGAAGACCCACAAGCGATCGCAGACTCGCTGTTGAATGCACTATCAGCAGGTTGTACTGAAGAACAATTAGCTGGTGTAGTTACTTATACAGCAGCATTACGAGTAGCTCGTTTCCACACTAATAATGACTTTGGAGATTGGAATTCAGCCCACCATCCATTTACGTTTGCGAATGCCGTACATCAAGCTTTACGAAGAGTACCAACAGTCGAATTACTAAGAGGTGTGTTTGATGCAGCGATGAGTGTGTATTTAAATCGTTTTTTGAATGTCCCAGCAGCACATCTGCCAGCACCTCAAAACATCGTGCAAAATCCCGAACAATTACTCCAACAGCTACCAGATTTATTAAACCGTCATCAGCAAGTAAACCAGACAGGGCAATTAGTAGCAAATTATTTATATCAAGGTGGTAATCCTGAAAGACTCATGGCGATGCTGGGGAAAATGATGCTTAGAGAAAACCGTGATTTTCATGTAATTCAAGAAATAGAAGCCGCTTTTCGTCAGTATTCTCTATTAGGTGACACTCCTGCTAAGATTCATGTATTAGTTGCTGCTGCTCGGTATTTAGCAGCCCATTCTCCCACTATGCGATCTCTTGGACAAACCTATCAAATCGCTTATCGGTTACATAAAGGCGATCGCCTATTCGAGGAATCTTGACAAGCTTTCGTCTCAAAGCTCCCGGATGTGGGGTGAGTGGTTGCTATGAAGGGCAACCGCGCTATTCATTCCAATCAACCAGCACCTCATTCACAATCACAACCCCCCACTGCGGAAACTTTGCCAGCAGTTTCTTGATTGCGATCACCAGCATCGGATCGTCATTCCAGCACGAGAGCAAGAAGTCAAAAGCCGGATTCTGCCCCGAATTCGCCGCAACTTTCAGTTTCTGCATACGCTCTGGTCGCGCATTTGACCTCGCTACAATCGCCTCATGTGACCATTTTTCAGTCCTGGGGACAGGCGCGGCTCAGAAATTATAGTTTCATAATGACAGTGAGTCCAAACGAATTAATCGCATTATCGATTTAAGTAGCGATGCCTTTAAAATATAAAATGACAGCGATAGGAATGTAACAATCGCTCTATGAATCAGGAATCGCCTCAATTCATCAACCATATTGTTTCAAGTTTGCGGTCAATTGAGGGAATTACAGCCATCTCATTGGGCGGTTCACGGGCACGGGGCAACCACACCAATAAGTCAGATGTGGATTTGGGAATTTATTATAATTCAGAAAACCCGCCCGATTTAATTGCTCTAAATCGCCTCGCCTGTGAGCTTGATGATAACCATCGGGTAAATTTGATTACTGCGATTGGTGAATGGGGAAAATGGATTAACGGCGGCGGTTGGCTACAAGTTCAAGGTGTAGGTGTAGATTTTCTCTATCGCGATTTGGCGAAGGTCAATCGTGTGATTGATGATTGCCATGCTGGACAAATTACTATTGATTATCAACCAGGACATCCTCATGGTTTTGTATCCTCGATTTATATGGGCGAAATTGCTATTTGTCAGGTACTTCACGACCCGGATGGTGCTTTAGAAGCTTTGAAGCTCAAAACAAAGCCTTATCCAGTTGGGCTGAAACAGGCAATTATTGATACTTTCGCCTGGGAGATCAGTTTCTCGCTGGTGGTTGCTTCTAAGGCGATTGCACGCGATGATGTTGTTTACGCAGCAGGTTGTTGTTTCCGCAGTGTGGCGTGTATGAATCAGGTTTTATTCGCCCTCAATGAAGATTATCTGTTGAATGAAAAAGGTGCGGTGGCAATCGCAAGTACGTTTGCTATTTGCCCTATCGACTATCAGCAAAGGGTTGAGCAAGCGTTTGCACTTTTAGCTGCTTCTTCAAAATCGATAACTGAGGCGATTGCGATTCTTGAAGCGATTGAGGATGATTTGAGCCACTGGTATGGGAATCGGCGATTAGCGATGTAATTTTTCTTGTCATTTGACTTTAGTAACCTTACTACTATTCAAAGGAAACCGCCACATCATCTCCTGCAACGCCACAACCTCACCCAAGGCGCATATACACATATTCCCCCAACATTGCAATTGCAATCCTCTGTTGCCTTGCCTATTTAAACAAAGCTTTCGCATCCGATTTGGACTTGACCTGTGCTGCCTCCGGCTTTCTTTTCTCCTTACAAGCAGCCACAAATATAGCTTCCGGTGACTTAACCCCACCCCAATCCACGTTCGGATTGCCTCTTTGAGATAAGCGATTTTATAAGCCTTAACTCATATCTTGCACCTGATAAAAACAATCAGTATTAACCAAGAACAAAAAAATAAAAGTAACATCTAAAAATGGAGCTTCTACTTTATATACTGATATGATAAACTACACTTAGTATCAGGATATATACAAATGACATATACAAAGATGGGAATAATGTCATCTGCATAAAGATATTTTTATATGTTCGTAAAAAATGAGAGAAAAGGGCGTAGATAACATAATATAACAGCAAGAAAGATGGAAACCATTCTTGCCCACGCCCATACCCTAATGTATACGATTCTGGCATTGATGCCTAGTCGTTATCAACGAGACAACTTGGAAGCGATGCTAGGGCTATTTCTGGCAGCAGATGGAAAACCTTTGCCACACTATAGCAAATCCAAATCTGAAAGCGCTCTCAGTCGATTTTTAAATACTTATAAATGGCCGACTCGCAAGTTAATTCGTCATGTTCGCCAACAGGCGATTGAGCAAGTTAACAGTCATTGTCCATTGGGAAGAAAAGCGTTTCTACAAGTAATAGTTGACCTGACAACTTTAGAGAAATGTGGTCAGTTTAAAGCATTTAAAAATCTAATAACCGTTTACAACGGCAAACGAGGCTTGCATATAGTAGTCTTATATTTGGTAGTTGGACAATGGCGTATCCCTTGGAATTTCCGTGTCTGGAGAGGTAAAGGGACAGCTAGCCCGTCTCAAATAGCATTGCGAATGGTACGTCATTTACCCAAAGATTTAACCAAAAGATTTCGGGTGAAAATTCTCGCTGATACTGCTTTTGGGACTAAAGATTTTATTAACAACATTCGGAAACTAAAATATCATGCTGTTATTGGTATTGGAAGTAAATAGCAAGTTGGTTAATGGTTATCCAGTTAAACTTCTACATCGTCGAGGGCAACAGGTTAGACTTGTTGGATTAGATTTTCCTGTCACTCTTTCTTGGTATTACTTCAAACGCGATAATGGTAAGTTTGTTAAAAGATATGTTATTTCTACACAACCTCTTAAAGCTAGTACTATTTCCTGGTGGGGTAAACGTCGTTGGAAAATTGAAGGTTGGTTCAAAACTGCTAAATATCGCTTTGGTTTAGATAGATTTGGACAAGGTACTCTTTTAGGAATTTATCGTTGGTTAGTCTTGTCCATTACTGCCTATTTATTAGCATATTGGACGTATCTTTCATCCTGTTTACCTGATTCTTTGGACTGGGGTCAAGCTGCTTTTCTTGCACTATCTACTTTTTTACCTGATTTAGTCTTGTCTTTATTGCTACTAAATATTGAACGACTTCGACCCTTAGCACTTAGTCATGGAATTGACATTACTATTTCCAGGTGCAAGATATGAGTTAAGAGATTTGTTAGTGTCGTTCCTGAGTAGTATAGAATATCAGGAGAGTGAGTAACTTTATCTACAACGAAACCAATTTTCATTCCAGATGTATAGGTGACTCCGGAACGGGTAGTTTGTTCAATGCGAATTTCATACTTAACAGGTTGCCCTGGTTGAAGCCAAAAATCAAATCGATCGCCCAAATTGATCTGATAAGCATCGGCCCAGTGAGGATAGGGTCGATGTGGAACAAGTGGGTAAGACATCTTGCTAGACATCGCTGAAGTTGAAGATAATTCATTTTGTGCAAGGGACGCGGCGGAAAAAGTGCCTTCTCTTCGAGACGCGCAAAGGACATGGTACAGGGCGATTGCGCGTCTCGTAGTTGATGCTTTATAACTGTTGAAATGCTTTCTAAATATAGATTTTCGCATTTTCTGATCCCTTTTTTTTGATTTCTTTGTAAGAAATTTGGCAAAAGACCTTAAAAAGATGCGAGTCCACGAAATTATGACCAAGTAACTCTTATCTGTTGCCTATCTGTTATTATCAGTTCTGTTCAAGTCAGACAGAAATTATTCTCGGAGATAAACAATGGGCAAGAAATATGATGTTTATGGTGTAGGTAATGCCTTAGTAGATATAGAATACGAAGTATCTCCAGAGTTACTACAAGAGCTAAAGATTGATAAAGGTGTAATGACACTCCTAGATGAAGACAGTCAAAATCATATTTTGGAAAATCTTAAAAATCTTCATTGCCATAAGAGTTGTGGAGGTTCAGCAGCGAACACAATAGTGGCGATTAGTCAACTAGGAGGAAAAGCTTTTTATTCCTGCAAAGTGGCTAATGATGAATTTGGAGACTTTTACATCGAAGATTTACTCAACTCTCAGGTAGATACCAACTTAAAAAATAGCGGCCGCCAATCAGGAATTACAGGTAAATGTTTAGTGTTAGTAACTCCCGATGCAGATCGCACCATGAATACATTTTTGGGAATTACTGAAAAGTTTTCTACACAAGAATTAGTATCATCAGCAATCGTTGATTCAGAATATATATATATCGAAGGATATTTAGTGACTTCTCCCACAGCAAAAGAAGCAGCTATAAAGGCTAGAGAAATAGCTGAAAAAGCGGGAGTAAAAACTACCATGTCCCTATCTGATTACAACATGGTAAAATTTTTTAAAGATGGTTTATTAGACATCATTGGTCCTGGTTTAGACTTGATTTTTGCTAATGAAAGTGAAGCATTAGAACTAGCAGACACACAAGATTTTCAAGTAGCTGTAGACAAACTAAAAACCCTGAGTAAGAAATTTGCCATTACTCGCGGTGCCAAGGGTTCAGTTGTATTTGATGGTCAGAAATTAATCGAAATCACTGCACCTCAAGTAAAAGCTGTAGATACAGTAGGAGCAGGAGATATGTATGCAGGAGCTTTCCTCTATGGAATTACCCAAGGTATGAGCTATGAAGAAGCCGGAAAATTGGCATCGACCGCAGCTTCTAAGATTGTTACATCCTATGGGCCAAGATTAAAAACTGAGGAATTAAAGGCATTAGTTACTGTTTAGCTCGACTTTATCCAAAATTAAGAACTCGCTTTCTTTATCCGGCAAAAACCCTAGCTTTTTGGCAAATACTTTTTCCATGTCACAGATTATCGATGAAGTTAAAAAACTAAAACTACTGCTCTACAAAGGTTTCAGCTTAAGCGATCGCGTTGTGAAAAAAATGGATAAAGTCGAGCTAACATTCAGTGTATTTATGAGCGCTGCTTTTTATGCTGCTTGGAAGTTAAAATGTCAACACAAGTAACCTATTTTTTGAAAGCTTTTGTTGGCGAAAAAATCAACACAAGCTAGCTCCCGCCAATAACTACAGTGCCTGTAGCAAAGTTTCTATAGCTTTCTGTTTTTGAGGATCTGCTCCTTCGTCAAGTCTTCATTTGACTTCAATTGGACTATTTGAGGTTTGTATACTAAGCTTTTTACGCAATGTTTCCATGTAAATGTAAAACACTGGAGTTAGATAGAGAGTCAATATCTGAGAAAACAGTAATCCACCAACGATCGCAATCCCCAAAGGACGACGCGCTTCTGAACCGACTCCCGTTCCCAGAGCAATAGGGAGTGTCCCAATTAAAGCTGCCATCGTCGTCATCATAATCGGGCGGAAGCGAATCAAGCAAGCGGCATAAATGGCATCAAAGGGATTTTTACCTTCCTTTCGTTGGGCAACAATTGCAAAATCCACCAGCATAATCCCGTTTTTCTTGACGATGCCTACTAGCAGGATAATGCCGATGAAAGAGTAAAGGTTTAAATCAACCTGGAAAATTAGCAGCGTCAGTAATGCGCCAAAACCCGCCGAAGGCAAACCGGAAAGAATAGTAATCGGGTGAATGAAATCCTCATAGAGGATACCGAGAATTAGATAGATTACTAAAATAGACACCAACAACAGCACACCTAAATCATTGAAAGACTGTTGAAAGGTTTGGGCTGAACCCTGAAAGCTGGTGGTAATTGTTGAGGGTAGCACCTCACTGGCTGCTTGCTTAATGGCTTCTGTAGCCTGACTTAGAGACGTTCCTGGAAGCGTGTCAAAAGAGATTGTTGAAGAGGGGAGTTGAGCAACGTGAGTGACAGTCAGGGGACCGACACCCTGGGTGATATTAGCGATCGCACTCAGAGGAACAAGTTTCCCAGTACTCGATTGCACATAGAGCATCGATAGGGCAGTGGGATCTCTTTGAAACTCCGGTTTTACTTCTAAGATTACATAAAATTGGTCATTTGGAGTATAAATAGTTGAAACCTGGCTTGAACCATAAGCAGCACTGAGAGTTTGTTCAACTTGTTGGGCGCTAATGCCAAGGGTTGCAGCTTTGTTATGGTCAAATTTGACTTGGATTTGGGGAGTGCTGAGTTGTAAATCGGTGTCAACGTTCTGGAGTCCTGGTAGGGTTTTGACTTTATCTACAAGTTTAGGAACGTATTGGCGCAAGTCTTGCAGATTTAAACTCTGCAATGTGAACTGATAAGTAGAATTGGTTTGTTGTCCACCGATGGGAATAGCTGGTGGAGAGCGGAGGAATGTCTTAATCCCAGTTGTCCGCCTTAACTTGGGGGTTAGCTCTTGAATAATTTCGTCGGCGCTCAGTTGACGTTGAGAACGTGGCTTGAGCCGAATTGTAATTCGCCCAGAGTTGACGGAGGCATTAGGGCCGCTTGCACCCACAATTGAATCAACCGCTTCAATATTGGGATCTTGACGAATAATGTCAACAACCTTTTGCTGGTGACGACGCATATCATCAAAAGAAATATCTTGTGCTGCTTTCGTATTCCCCATAAGTTGTCCGGTGTCTTCGGTGGGAATAAAGCCTTTGGGAACGATGACGAACAAATAGACAGTCATTACCAGCAAAATGCCAGAACCGATGAGTGTCATCAGGCGGTATTTTAAGATCGGCTTGAGTGTCCAATCATATCCTTGCAGTAGTAAATCAAATGCTCTTTCTGAGACGCGATACACCAAATTTGGTCTTTGCTGATGAGATGAACTTAAGAAACGACTGCATAACATTGGGGTGAGACTGAGGGAAACAAAACCCGAAACCAAAATTGCCACAGCGATCGTCACGGCAAATTCATGAAATAATTTACCGATTATTCCACTCATAAACATGATGGGGATGAACACCGCCACCAGGGAGAGAGTCATGGACAAAATGGTGAAGCTGATTTCCCTCGATCCCTTCAATGCCGCGTCTAGGGGAGATTCGCCCATTTCCCGATAACGGACGATATTTTCCAACACCACGATCGCATCATCCACCACAAAGCCCACAGAAAGGGTCAATGCCATGAGGGAGAGATTGTCTAGGGAGAAGCCCGACAGATACATCGCCGCAAAAGTGCCAATGATTGCTATAGGTAAGGCTAAACTGGGTATCAGCGTCGCAGTTGTATCACGTAAGAATAAGAAAATTACTAAGACAACTAGACAAACCGAGAGAACCAAGGTAAATTTTACATCACTGACAGAGGCTCGAATTGTTTGGGAGCGATCGTACATAATTCCCATCTCAATGGATTTGGGAACTTGTTCGCGGAGTGTAGGTAAAAGTTTCTGGATGGCATCAACAATATTTACAGTATTAGCACCAGGCTGTGGCTGTACAGCAAGAACAACCGAATGGCGGTTTGTCACCTTCTGATCGCTATACAAATTTGAGACTTTGACGTTTTGTTCGCTATCAATCACCTGCCCCAAATCCTGAAGTCGCACAGGCGCACCATTTTTGTAGGTTACAATCAACTGGCGATAGCTGGCAGCGTCGGTGAGTTGACCATTTGCCTGAATTGTATAACTTTTATAAGTGCCAGACAGACTACCTGTTGGTAAATTGACATTTCCTTGTTGAATGGCAGTTTTTACCTGATTTAGACCAATTCCCCTTGATGCTAACTCTCGCGGGTCAACCTGAACGCGGACTGCATATTGCTGTTGACCAAAAACCTGTACCTGAGCAACACCATCAATCATCGAGATTGGCTGACCAACTGTTACCTCCGCGTATTCATCTACTGTCGAGATTGGCTGTGTCTCAGAATACATATAGAGGAAGAGAACTGGTGAAACAGAGGGGTTGACTTTGCGGTAAGTGGGCGGGTGAGGCATTCCGGCTGGTAGTTGTCCGGCGGCGGCGGAGATGGCTGCCTGCACATCTTTGGCGGCATCTTCAACTCTGCGGCTAAAGTCAAATTGTAGAGAGATGTTAGTGCTACCAGTTGAACTGGTGGAATTGAATGAATTGAGTCCGGCAATTTCGGTAAACTGTCTTTCTAGGGGTGCGGCGACCGAAGATGCCATTGTTTCCGGGGTGGCACCTGGGAGACTAGCAGAGACAGATATAAAAGGATATTCAACGTTGGGTAAGGCACTTATGGGTAATAATAAATAACTCATCAGACCGAAGATGAGAATACCGATCATCACCAAGGTGGTCATGACTGGACGACGGATGAAGGGTTCTGAAAGGTTCATGGGTTTTGTTATCCCAGAAATGTGGTGAGGATGCGATCGCTAAATAGCAATAGGTTTGGATTAAGGCTTAACTCTTTACGAACCGCAGAGGCGCAGAGGACACTGAGAGAAGAAAGAAATGCTTAACTGAATGTTGGGTTTTAACACAGGAAACAGGAAAAAACGGCTCTAATATCTGGTTTCAACACATAAAACTCTCTTGATTCTCCTCTCTGTGTCCTCTGCGTCTCTGCGGTTCGTTTAAATATCACGATCGCCCCCCTGTAAATGAGAACACCCGCCGGAACTTAACTTGATTAAGCTTTTTCCGCCACGATTCCATATAGATATAAAACACAGGTGTTAAATACAGCGTCAATATCTGAGAAAACACCAGTCCGCCCACAACTGCAATCCCCAAAGGACGGCGGGATTCCGAACCAGCCCCAAATCCGATCGCTATGGGTAAGGTTCCCATTAATGCTGCCATCGTCGTCATCATAATTGGACGGAAGCGCACCAAACAGGCTTGATAAATTGCCTCAGACGGTTTTTTCAATTCTTCTCGCTGGGCAACAATTGCAAAGTCCACCATCATGATCCCGTTTTTCTTAACGATGCCCACTAAGAGAATTATGCCGATGAAGGAATAAACATTGAGTTCGACATGGAATATTATCAGCGTTAGCAATGCCCCAAAACCTGCTGACGGCAAACCGGAAAGAATCGTAATTGGGTGAATGAAATCTTCGTAGAGAATACCCAGAATCAGATAAATTACGAGGATGGCGATCGCTAACAGTAAACCCAAACTCGGCAGTGAACTTTGAAATACCTGGCTAGCGCCCTGAAAGCTGGTACTAATGCTGGCAGGAATTACCCGATCGATCAGTTTTTGAATCTCTTCGTTGGCATTTCCCAAGGACACACCGGGAGCGAGGTTAAAGGAAATGGTGGCGGCGTTCATCCGACCGTTATGATTGACCATTAACGGGCCGACTCCCTGAGATAGTTTGGCGAATGTCTTCAGAGGAACTGCCACTCCAGTGCTGGAGTTAACATACAATGTCAAAAGTGCGTTGATATCCTCCTGATACTGCGGTGCTAATTCCAAAATTACCTGATATTCATTGGTCGCTGCATAGATGGTTGATACTTGGTAAGAACCATAGGCACTTCTGAGGGTATTTTCGATTTGCTCGGCGGTAATCCCATAAGTTGAGGCTTTATCGCGGTCAATATCAATTTGAATCTTAGAAGCAAATTGTAAATCGCTGTTGACATCCTGGAGTTCTGTCATCTCCTTCATCTTGACAACAAGTTGAGGAACATATTCCTGCAAGGGTTTGACATCAGAACTTTGGAGCGCAACTTGATAAAGTCCTGTGCTTTGTTGAGCGCCAATGGGTATCGCTGGCGGATTTTGTAAGAATACTTGGATGCCTGGAACAGTGGCGAGTTTGGTTCGCAAATTTTGCACGATTTCGTCAGCACTAAGTTGGCGCTGCGATCGCGGTTTTAACCGAATAAACAAACTACCAGAATTAGCTGCAACTGCTGCCCCACCGCCACTAGCACTGGCTCCTGCGCCAATATTGGAGTTGACTGCATCTACATTTGGATCTTGGCGGATCAGGTTAGCAACTGTTTGCTGATGCTGAACAAGATTATCGAAGGACGCATCTTCGGCTGCTTGGGTAATGCCTGTAATTTGTCCGGTATCTTCGCTAGGAATAAAGCCTTTGGGAACTATCACCAACAACCCAACTGTCACCGCCAATAGAAAGACAGATAAAATCATCGTGGTGCGATGATATTTTAAAACTTTTTTCAGACTCCAATCGTACAGACCCAGGAAGCGATCAAATACATATTCGGAAGCTTGATATAAGCGACTTTGATTAGCATGATCTACAGGACGCAGAAAACGACTGCACAACATCGGAGTCAGAGTCAAAGACACAAAACCAGATACCAGAATTGCAACTGCGATCGTCACAGCAAATTCATGAAATAATCGTCCCAGTACTTCACTCATGAACAACATGGGGATGAAGACTGCAACCAAAGAAAGGGTCATCGACAGAATTGTAAAACCAATTTCTCTCGACCCATTCAACGCCGCTTCTAACGGACGCTCCCCCATTTCCATGTGACGGACGATATTTTCTAGCATGACGATCGCATCATCCACTACGAAACCCACTGAAAGGGTCAACGCCATCAGCGACAAGTTATCTAGTGAGTAGTGCAGCAAATACATCACTGCAAAAGTACCAATTAGCGAAACGGGTAACGCCAAACTGGGAATCACCGTCGCCGAGAGGTTCCGCAAAAAAATGAAAATTACTAAGATAACTAGAGCGATCGTCAAAATCAACGTAAATCTGACATCATCTACTGAATCTCTAATGGACTGAGATGCATCGTAGAGAACCCCAATTTCCACGGATGCCGGAATTTGCTCTCGTAACTTTGGCAGCAAATTCTTAATCGTGTCTACGACTTGTACCGTATTGGTTCCGGGCTGTCTTTGAATGGTGAGAATAATGGCGCGGGTATTGTTGTACCAGCTTGCTACTTTGTCATTTTCTACACTGTCAATAATCCTACCCAGTTGATTTAGATAGATGGGCGTTCCATCTTTATAAGACACAATCAGTTGGCGATAAGCAGCTGCATCCTCAAGTTGCCCGTTAGTCTGGACTGTAAAATTCTTATGATTTCCCGAAAGACTGCCAGTAGGTAAATTGACGTTACCCTGTTGAATCGCCGTCGCCACCTGATCTAACCCAATTTGCCGCGCTGCCAATTGCTGAGGATCGAGTTGAATTCGAGCCGCATACTTTTGGGAACCATAGACAGCTACCTGTGCTACTCCATTGATGGTAGATAGCTTTTGCGCCAAATAAGTCTCGGCATAATTGTCTACCTGGGAAAGGGGCAGAGTGGGAGAGTCTAAATAAAGGTAAAGAATTGGTTGATCTGCGGGGTTAACTTTGCTGTAAGTGGGAGGATTGGGTAAATCCGTCGCAATTTGCCCCGAGGCTCCTGATATCGCTGCTTCTACATCCTGCGCTGCATCATCAATGTTGCGACTCAAGTTGAATTGCAGTGTAATTTGAGTCTGTCCGAGAGTGCTAGTTGAATTGAGCGAATCTAGTCCAGCAATGCTGGAAAATTGCTTCTCTAAAGGACGAGCAACTGATGCTGCCATCGTTTCAGGGCTAGCTCCCGGTCGGGAGGCGCTTACCTGAATTGTGGGATAATCCACACTGGGTAAATCGCTGATTGGCAGCAAGCGATAACTCATGAAACCGAAAATCAAAATCGCCGTCATCACCAGAGTCGTCATGATCGGGCGGCGGATAAATGGTTCTGAAAGGTTCATGATTCTCCCCCCTGCCCTCTGCCCCCTGCCCCACTTCCTCTTCTAGACTTCGAGGAATTTCCATTTGAGTCATTGCCGCCTGTTTTAATGCGGATTTTGCTACCCGAAACAAGATTCGCTTGACCATCGGTGACAATTTTATCGCCCGGTTGCGGCCCTTTCTCAACCACATCTAGCCCCTCAATGGTGCTGCTAACTGTAACTGGAACATTTTCCACTGTATTGTCTGGCTTAACTACAAAGACAAACTGGCCATCGGGGCCATTCTGCACGGCTTGAGAAGGTACAACTGTTGCATTGGGTTGTTCGGTCAGGGTTAGCGTTGTGTTCACAAATTGACCGGGAAACAAGTGTCCCTGAGTGTTATCAAAGTCGCCAATCAGTTGAATTGTCCCTGTGGTGTTATCGACCGTATTATTGACAAAAGTCAAAACACCTGGTGCGGGATGAGCTTGATCGTTGGGGAACGTCACATCTACCTTCAGCTTGCCATTCTGTATATACTTTTGTACCTGGGGCAGATTTGTTTCGGGAATGGAAAAAGCAACTTGAATCGGGCGAATTTGGGTCAAGGTAACAAGTGGAGTCGTGCTGTTAGCTTGTACCACGTTGCCCAAAGTCACCAGAATATTGCCAGCGCGGCCATCAATCGGTGCATAAATTTTGGCGTAAGATAATTGCACTTTGGTATTGTCTAATGCTCCCTGGTCAGAACGGACAACGGCTTGAGCATTAGCGATCGCAGCTTGATCCCCCTTAACAACTGCGCCAGCATTAGTCAGCGCCACGCGATCGCTTTTCAAAACTGCCTCAGCATTAGCGATCGCTTCTCGATCTGCTTGCAGAGTTGCTGTAGCCGATTTGCTGTTAGAAACGTATTGCTGTGCTTGATCTAAACTAATCGCGCCCTTTTTGTACAATGCACTATAGCGATCGCTCTGTCCCTGAGCAAATTCTGCTTGGGCTTGATCCTTAGCCAAATTAGCTTGGGCTTGTCGCACCAAGGCTTGGTCTTTAATTAAAGTGGCTCTCGCTTGGTCTACCTGACCCAAGTCTCTGGCTAATGCATCTCTGGCTTGCTGTACCGAAGCTTGGTCTTTGGCAACAGTTCCTTGAGCTTGCTGGATTGCAGCAGTTTGCGATCGGTCATCCAGGGTAAACAAAAGTTGTCCCTTTTTCACATCTTGACCTTTCTTAAAATAAACCCCAATAATCCGTCCGCTAGCTTCGGGCGTAATCGATACCGTAGAACCCGATTGCACATTCCCGATCGCCTGCAATTGCACCGGAACCGTTTTTTGTGTCACCATTGCCACGGTTACAGGTGTGACTTGCTGCTTATTACGCCCAGATTTTTCAGTTTTGTCTGACTTGGCTGCACCTGCATGGATACCAAAAATACCCAGCCCAGCCAGCAACAGCACGCCCAAAATGACCAAACGAATCTTTTTCTTTTTTGGCGATCGCGGTAACTTCGGCTCTATACTGTTCTCGTTTTCAGTCAAACTCTCACTAGTAATTTCATGGTTCATCAGAACCTCCACTGGATTTTAGTTGATTAAAAACAGAATTCAGGACGGGCTAAATGTCCAGCTACTGCTAACAGAAGTCAAAATTCAGTATGATCAGACTTACGTAAAATATCTACCAAACTCTCATTTCTCTGTGTCCTTTGCGCCTCTGCGGTAGCCTGCGGCAAGCCGTACCCTTCCCTACGGGACGCTTTGCGAACGGGAAGCAAGCTACGCGTAGCGTCTCGTAGAGAAACGTCTACGTTATTCCGTACTAATTGATTCTGCCTTCTGAATTCATTTTCAATAATTACTTAACTGCTGCTGTAAAAGTTTGAGAGCTTGTTTTTCTATCTGCCGGACTCGTTCTCGACTAATACCCAGACGTTGACCAATCTGTTCTAGAGAAAGTTCTTCTCCGTCTGTCAACCCAAAGTGCAAAATTAATATTTCTTGTTGTTGGCGAGACAAATTTGATAATAAACTTTCAACCTCCTGATTGAGAGATTCCTCTGTGGCATAGCTATTAGAAGAATACCTATAATCTTCTATTAAGTCTTGTAATCTTAAATCTTTTTCTGAGCTAACTCGAATATCGAGAGAGATCGTTTGACGAGCCAAAAGCAGAAATTCTCGAATCTGACTAGGTTTTAAAGAAAGTGCATTAGCAATTTCTGTACTGGTGGGAATACGACCTAGTGTTTGAGATAGCTCTCGCTGAACACGCTTAATTTTGTTTAATTTTTCATTGATGTGAATGGGTAATCGAATCGCGCGTCCTTGCTGGGCGATCGCTCTGGTAATTCCTTGACGAATCCACCAGTAAACGTAGGTTGAAAACCTGTATCCTAAAGCCGGATTGAATTTCTCAACCCCTCTTTCCAAACCTAATGTACCTTCTTGAATTAAGTCCATCAGTTCTAAGTTACGTCTCTGATATTGCTTGGCAATTGATACCACCAGCCGCAGATTAGCCGTCATCATTTTCTGCTTGGCTTTTTTCCCTTGATTTAGCTGCTGAAGTAGTTCCTGTTCGTTTAACTGCATCTGGTTAGCCCATTCTGACAGCGTGGGTGTACGCTTTAATTCAACAGCCAGTTTTTCTGATTCAGCAAGTATTATCATCATCTGCTGAATTTCTTGGGCAAAAATAATTTCTTGCTCCTGGGTTAACAGAGGTATCCTGCCAATTTCTTTCAGATAAGCACGGATTGTATCAGTTGTAGCTTTGTTTGTGTTACTAGCTTTAGTATCTGAGAATGTTAAGTTACTCATAGTGAGTTAGTCTCTGCCTATTAATTAGGGTCTTTTGGATTAGGAAAAAATCGCAGATAGTGACTCGAAGAACCATAAAGATTTTTATAAAAAAACCAGGTATCAAGCACTAGCTCTAAAAGAGCAATCAACACCCAAATTGCTAGAGAAACAATTACAGGTAAACTGAGATCCGGAAACTTCCTTTGCAAATCGATAATGCCAAATAACAGCAAAAACAGGAGAGAGACTCCTAGAAGAAATGACAACTTAACGATCGCGAGAATAAAACGGCTGATCTCCAGGATGCGATTGTAAAGTCTGGAAAATCCCTCCAATATTTCTTCCATATTATTGATGACAAGTAAAATTTGTTGTCGGTGTAAATGGGTAGCTAATGAGCATTCTGGCTGCACTTGCGCCCATTCATCTTCATTCTTGAAATTATCTAAAAGCTTTTCTACAGGTAGCATCTGGGGACTATTTGCCCAGATTGGAAAATCCTTTAAATGCAAGGGAACTAAATAGTTAATCAGTGCTATTAGAGTTTGATCCAAATTACTGAGTTCGGTGGGAAGAGACTGAGTTAGACGAATGAGTTGGTCAATCTGGATCTGAAGTGTATAGTAATCTTCATGCCGTCTTTGAGCGATTAACTGACTAGTAAAGGTGAGGAAAACAATTAATACCCCCAATAAAGCAGCTAACGATTGGGATACAGCAGAAAAGAATTCAATTGCCACCTGTTTAGGCACTGTCAACCAAGGGGCGTTTTCCCGCATCGCAAAAAGCAGGGTAGCAACAAATACAACTCCGACGATCGCTAGCTGATGGTGGGTAACAGTAGTTATTACTGTCCGCACTAAAGCAGTATTACTCAGTTTAACCAAGGTTTGCAAACCTGGAACTGGTTCACACATTTGAAGTCGTTGGGGTTTGCGGGTTGACATGATTGAAAGTGACGATGGTAGATATTGTCAAAAGTATCCGTATACTTATTTCTCACCCTGCAAACTCACACTATTGGCCCCGGACTGAATCAATTTGCTCAAGTCGGCAACGGCCTTAGCATACTGAGGATCGGCTAATGTCCCCAAGGTTTGGTTTTCTACTAATGCTTTCTGTTGTGCCTCGCTTAACTCCACGTTAATATCTGGTGCAATGCCGACATGATTGATATCTCGACCTTTCGGTGTGTAGTATTTGGCGATCGTTAGTTTCAGCCCCGAACCATCATCCAGTGGCTCTACGGCTTGAACTAAACCTTTCCCGAAGGTGCGAGTCCCGACTAACGTGGCGCGATTATCATCTTGCAGCGCTCCTGACAGAATCTCGCTGGCGCTGGCAGATCCCTTATCGACTAGTATCACTAAGGGTTTGTTGGTGAGAGGATGTCCCGACGCATTATAGCTATCTTTAACTTGATCTCGATTTACCAAAGACACGATCGCTCCTTGCTTTAACCACATACTGGCAATTTGCAAACTCGCATCCAGCAGTCCACCTGGATCGGAACGCAGATCCAAAACGTAGCCCTGCACCTGTTGTTTTTCTAGTGCTTCAATTGCCCGATGCATCTGGGCGGGTGCAGTTTGCGTAAACTCTGGTAAACGAATGTAACCAATCTTACCCACTGCCGTTGTTTGGGTGTTGTAAGTTACAGGGTGGATGGCAATATTGGCACGGGTAAGTTGGAAAGCTTGGGATTGGCTACCCCGTTTAATCGTGAGTACTACTTTGGTTCCCACCGGGCCCACAATCCGCTTAACGGCATCCTCTATTTTCATTCCCTGAGTTATTTGACCGTTAATTTGGACAATTAAATCACCCGGCAAAATACCCGCTTTAAAAGCAGGCGTTCCTTCAATTGGGGCAACAACAGTTAAAGCTTTAGTCTTTTCATTCTCTGCCAGTTCCAGCCCTACACCACTGAGGTTGCCAGAAATATCGCTATTTAGGGCTTTAAATTCCTGGGGGTCGTAAAATTCTGTGTAGCGATCGCCTAATTTAGCCACCATTTCTTGAATTGCACCATAAGCCTCTTTCTTAGTACTATAGGAGCGGCTAAGATACTGCTGTCGAATTGCTTTCCAATCTTGATGGTTAAAGTTGGCATCAACATAATTTTTATCTAGGATTTGCCACACCTCATCTACTAGCTTTTGAGGGGTAGCTTGAGTTTTACCTAAAACTTTAGAAGTGTAGAGACTAGTTCCTGTCAGGATTGTGGCAATAACGGCGAGTTCTATCCTGACGATCAATTTTTGCTTGAACATACTTTAACTATTAAAGAATAATACAGATAGAATTCATTCTGTAGCTTGTTTTTCGGAAAGGGTATTCTGACTCCCGAATTCTGTTTGATAAAACTACTAGGAATTATCTTGAGATTACCCTTTACGGCGGGGATAGGCAGTCTTAAAAATATCCTGAATTTTAGTCTTTTGTTCAGCCGTGAGATTCAGACTAAACACTGCTTTCCGCATTTTTTCACCTTGTTGCAATTTCGCTGACAATTCCTTCACTTGATCTGGAGTTAGAACTGCCTCAACTTGCTGGCGAATTGCTTCGCGCTTCTGGGCGCGTTCCGGCGTATTCGCTCTAGGAGAGCTTGATGCAGAAGTGTTGGTATCAGACACCTTTGTCCCAGAGTTGTCACCTTGAGACACATCGGGAGACTTAGAACTGGTGCAACCTGTGATTCCTCCAATGAGGATAGTTGCAAATAAAAGAGTTGGTAAAATTATCTGTTTTTTAATCATTGACTTCTCTGGTTTTTGTTGTGTGTAATACGGGTGCTTATCTGAGAGAATGTTTAAAAAGTCGCTATTTGGCTTACACCAGCTAATCTTAAAAGTTGGGATAGATTTGTGCATGAGCTAGAATTCCTAACCTGACCAGTAAAAAAGTACTCAAGTTATTGTGACTTTTTTCCTAATTTAGGAATGCTTAATCAGTCGGAACGGCTCTATTCATACTAGACAGAGATTCGTTATATAGGAAGAAGAGTTTCATTCTAAAATTGTGAAAATACCTATGGTTTTGTTAAAAAGGCCATTGAGTTGGAACAGTTCTATGGTTCTCTTGACCTACCCATCGTTTCGTCTGTTGCTTTACCTAGAGTGGCTGTTGTTAGCCACGGCAGTGTTCATGGAAGTTGTGCTGCCGTTTGAGTTGTCCTGGTCGTTGCTGTTACGAGTTGTTGCGATCGCAACTTTCAGCTTGATGGGTTTGAGACTACCGATGGTGAAGCTGGAAACAAAATTATTTTATACAGCCCTCGAATTCGGTTTAATTTTGCTACCAACAACTCAACATAGCTTATCTAGTCGCTCCGTTTTCCTGCTGTGTCTAGTACTGGTGATGCGGAGTTGTCTAATATTCAAGCGATCGGGACAGTTGCTTGTCTTAGGTTTATCTCTGCTTACTTATGGAACACTGGTTTTATCAAGACCGATTGTACCTGATAAGTTTATGAGAGAAAAGCTGATCGCCATGTCTTTGGATTGGCGATTAAGTAATATATTATTGTTTAGCTTAACGTTAGTATTCGCTTTATTGTTAATCAATGCTCTGCTTGCAGAGCGCCAAAGTCGAGAGCAGTTAGAAATTGCCCATCTACAATTAGAGATCACCAATCAACAACTGTGTCAGTATGCGCTACGGATTGAAGATCAGGCAACCTTGCAGGAACGCAATCGAATTGCCCGCGAAATTCATGATGGGTTAGGACACACTCTAGTTGCCCAAACTATTCAGATTAACAACACCCTGTTATTCTGGGAATCAAATAATGACAAAGCATTAACATTTCTCAAACAGGCAAAGGAATTGGGGGCTGAGGCGCTGCTAGAAATTCGGCGATCGCTTTCTCTTTTACGTTCAAATCCTTTGCAAGGGCAATCTCTCAAATCAGCTATTGAAAAGCTGCTGACAGATTTTCACCAAACCACAGGTATTGAACCATCCTGTAAAATTAACGTGCCGCACACTTTACCAACAGAAGTAAACACTGCACTATACCGTATTGTGCAAGAATCGCTGACAAATATTTGCAAACACGCTCAGGCGACAAGTGTCACCGTTGGACTACTAGCTCACGCTGGGATGATTCATCTGTCAATCGAAGATAATGGAAAAGGATTTAACCCCACTCAAAATACAACCGGATTTGGGCTACAAGGGATGCGAGAACGGGCGGTTGCACTGGGCGCTCAGTTGAATCTCCAGAGTCAACTAGGAACAGGTTGCTGTATTTCTGTTTGTTTGCCACTATCAAAGCTGTTGGTGTTTTAGTATGATTCAGATTTTATTAGTTGACGATCAGCATCTTATTCGTCAGGGACTTAAGAGTATGCTTGAGTCGAATGCAGAGATTCAGGTAATTGGTGAGGCGGAGAATGGGCAACGGGCACTCGAACAAATTCCCGCACTACAACCTGATATCGTGCTAATGGATGTTCGGATGCCTGTAATGGATGGAGTTGCCACAACAAAGGCGATCGCTCAACAATATCCTGACATTAAGGTTCTCGTCCTCACCACCTTTGATGATGACGAGTATGTTTTCCAGGCGATGCAGGTGGGTGCAAAGGGCTATTTGCTCAAGGATACCGAACCTGATGAACTAATGTTGGCAATTCGAGCCGTCTATAAGGGACAAACTCTGCTAGGTCCAGGATTGTTTGAGAAAGCACTCATGCCGATTGCCGTACCTATGCCATCCGTGGAACCCCCTCCAGAATTGGCGCAACTGACACCTAGAGAATTAGATGTGTTGCGGCTAATTGCTTCTGGAGCTAATAACCGTGAAATTGCTGAATCCCTGTTTCTTTCAGAAAACACTGTTAAAAATTATGTTACCAATATTCTGAGTCGGTTAAGTTTGCGCGATCGCACTCAAGCCGCTTTGTTTGCCCATTCGTTGTTTAGTGGACTTAAATAAAGAGATTTTTAACTCTCAATTTCTCGGTAATTTAATATATTGAAAACACGCCCTACTACTAGAAGGCAGCAGAACCTTTGTCATTTGTCATTTGTCATTCGTCATTCGTAATACTCTACGGGTAGGGTTGCGCCTATGTAATTAAGTTTTGACCATGATAACCGTACAATTACTCTTGCGAGAAATATTCTCGGCAATATTTCCTTGAATTGCTTGTTGTAGTAAACTTTCACGGCTAGCTCCCAGAACAATCACATCACTGTTATCAAGTTCTGCGCACTTCAGGACAGCATCAGAAACAGAATTGGCACGAACTGGAGTAGCCACCACTTTACCACTAACTCGGCGTTGGAGAAAGTGAACAGATTTATCTAATAATGTTGTGTCAGGAATGGAGTTAGTCGGCTGGAAAACCTGACATAGCTTGATTTGTGGTGATGTACTTAAAGAAGCCAGAGCAGGTAATAACTTAATTGCTTGGCTGGAGTTAGGGCCGCCTGCCATTGGCAACAACCAACGGTCAAAGGATCTTTTATCATCCAATTTAGCCAAGATAACATCACAACCTGCCTGTCGAATTATGGTATCCACGACTCGGCTAAAAACTCTACCAGGAGTTGATGTACTGCCTTTCCATCCCATCAGCACCAAGTCAATGTGTCGTTCTTTGACAGTCTCTAAAATTGCTCCAGCAACATTATGGGCAACTCGGATCTGAGTGTGAACGGGAATCCGCGAATTCTCTCCTAAAAGTATTGCCCGTTGCAAAAGTTGAAGACTTTTGCTGATTTGTACTGGTGTTTCCGATGGGATGCGGCTAGACGAAACGAGAATAACTTGTAGGCATTCTATTTCGTAATTGTGATCTTTGGCGATCGCAACTGCCATCTCTAGTAAAGTCTCGGCTGTCTGAGGATGTGAAAGTGGTACTAACAACCTTCCTTTGCCTGTAGCCGGAGCGCGAGTTTGGTAAACCACATAAGAAGGTGCTGATTTACGTTCTATTTGTTCGCTATTACCACTGAGTTGCTCTGCTTCTACACGGATAATATCACTACGAGTAATAATTCCTATGAGCTTACGACCTTCTGTAACAGGCAAGCAGCTGAGGTGATAACGATTGAGTATATGCAGTACATGAGCCAGTGTCGCTGTGGGAGTTACTGTCACTGGCTCTGGTGTCATAATCTCGCTAATAGTTGTATCTTTGCCTAACTGTTGCGAAGCAATATTAACTAAATCTTTTTGAGTGAGAATGCCAACAACTTTACCATTCTCTAAAACTGGGAAGTTGCGATGGTGAGAGTGAGAAAATGCCTGTACTGCTTCATCGGTACTCATTTGGCTAGAGAGAGTTTCCACACGCCGTTGCATCACATCTACAGCACTCAGTTGTGCTAAAAGCCCCTCTGTGCTTGGCTCCTTGGTGATGTGAATTCCTTTCCACTCTAGTAAAAGGTCGTAGAGCGATCGATGGTCAATTTTTTCTGCTACTAAATAGGCAACCACAGACGCAATCATTAGCGGTAGCACCAGATTGAAATCTGTTGTCATCTCAAACACAATGACAACTGCTGTAATTGGCACCTTAGAGACGGCGCTAAAAAAGGCAGCCATACCCACATGAGCATAGACTGTTGCAGCACTCATTCCCAGTAAACTGTGTTCGACAGCACCCACTAAGTAACCAAGGGCAGCACCCAAGGCTAAGGTGGGAACTAGTAAACCCCCTGGCGCTCCAGAGCCGTAGGTAAAAATAATTAGGGTAAACTGAACTAAAAGAGCGATCGCTGCAAATGACCAGTTAGTATTACCCGCAAGCAAAATTTCTCTTAAGCCAGCATGATCGCGAAAAGCAGCAGGTAAAAAGGCGATCGCCACACCACTGACTAACCCAGCGATTCCAATTCGCCAGGGTAAACTCAACCTTACCAGGCGGCGGTTAATTGCTAGACTCTCAAGAATACCTTTATTAAACAGAATGCCTAGAAGTCCCGCCAGCACTCCCAAAATCAAGTAGAAAGGGATTTCCTGAGCGAAGAAAGTTGTATCGGGAAGACCTAAATTTAAATGATTCAGATCCAAGCTGTGACTACCATAGAGCCGGGAAATGACTGAAGCGATGAAAGAAGCCAAAATCGCAGTACCAAGAGTGATACCTGATACATCTTGGAGTAATTCTTCCACTACAAAAAGCACACCTGCGATCGGTGCATTAAAAGCCGCAGCTAATCCAGCCCCGGCTCCAGCGGCGATCAGTTGACGACGATGCTCTGGTGAAGTTGGTACCCAGTTACTCAGTTGATTTGCCAACGCTGCCCCAATTTGGACAGTTGGTCCTTCCCGTCCCAAAGGCATTCCCGAACCCAACACTAATGTCGCGCTGATCAACTTTACCAAAGCAATCCGCAGATTTAACGGCATTGGTACGCGAGCCAATACGGCTTTGACTTCAGACATCCCACTACCTGATGCTTCCGGTGCAAAACGCTCTACTAGCCAACCAGCTAAAATTCCCCCTACTAATCCAATACCCGGTAGCACTAAGTAGGCAGGTAAAAGGTAAGAAACACGCACTCGCAATGCGCCTGCCCAATCAACTGCCTGTCCTAACAGAACTGCCGCTAACCCAGAAACTAGACCAATCAGGCAAGCTTCCACGAAAGCCAAGCGCCTGGGTTGAACCAACTGACGAGAAAGCCTCAACCAGAGAATTTTACCCCTGGCTAACATATTTTTAGCAATCACTTGTCATTAATGAAGGTATATAAATGTCTGAAATGTCTTACCGTTCACCCTATTCATAGCTTTTCGTAAAAAAATGAAATCAGAATGAAATTTTTCTATGCCTAAAGATAGATATATGCAGTACTAGTACAGTGCATATAATAAATTGTATTTAAAAATACAGCTTTAATACAGCCAACTATAGTCATTTGCGTTTGTTTCTTTCATATCTTCATAAAGCCAAACCAAATAAAGTTTGGTGTTGTGTAGAATTTGCTAATTTGCTGTCAATCCTCTGAAGATTTGTAAGTATTCTATCTACCTTTATATACAGCAAAATGAATATCTGTGTGCGGTTAACATATCTAATCTAAGAATTATGTCAAATCACAGCATTTTTTACTTTTCGCTTTTTTAAGAAACCAGACATAAATGGCCGCTCAAAGAATAAGTAAAAACAGTAAGCAATGATTAATGACATTGCCGTGCCTAGTAAATAGGATGCGGCTGCAAACATATCTGGTGAGATGGGTAGATAAAACAGAAAGTAACGCACGAAGACTAAAACTAGCCCATACATCAGATATAGGCTGCATGGCAAACGCATCTATAGCGCTTCTCGGTTGAGTCCAATACAGACCTAACCCCCAGCCCCTTCCCTACGAGGGAAGGGGAGCAAGATTCAAAGCCTCTCTCCTTTTAGGAGAGAGGTTTGGAGAGAGGTCAGAGTGTATTGCATCCACGTGAGAACCGCTATAAATTACTCTTGACCACGACCAAGATTCAGAATCAACGCTCATAATCAGTATTTATCGCTTGGTCTAGTTTGCAGAACTCAAAGCGATCGCCTAAAGTTTTAGCAAGAAGCATAAGTTAATGAGATTGATTTATTTCATGGAGTTTTCCTTTCTTGAAGGACGTATTGGGGGTGTGATTTATTTCGAGGATATAAAAATTGGGTTAATTGCAGTATCGGCGGATTATCCCCCTACCGATGCGGTTAAGTATTCACGTTTTTCTGAGATAATTCAACTGTCGGCTCCTAATCGCAACGATGTCTACGACGGGCTACGCCTACGCAGTTGAGATTCACTCTTTAATGTATAGTCAAGGGAATCCCGTTATCTTTGGGTTTTAAATTGAGAATAAATGGCACAGCTTTCAATACCCAATCGGATACGGGTGTATAATTAGCAGCTTCTTCTCCAAAGCTAATAGAAAGCATATCTGTATGAATAATACCTGGATTGAGGGGTATAGCTGCCATACCATTCGGCAATTCTTGTGCCAAAGAACGAGTTAATCCTTCTATTGCCCACTTGGAAGCACAATATGGTGCAACTTGGGCTGAAGTCGAACGTCCCCAGCCAGAACTAAAGTTAACAATAATACCCCGTTTGTTTTTCACCATTGCTGGTACGAAATGGCGAATTATATTCGCTACTCCTTTGATATTGATATCTATCAGCTCAGAAAATTCTTCAGATGGTATTTCCCACAAAGGCGCTGGGTAATTAGTAATTGCCGCATTATTAATCACTATATCTGGCGGTTCATATTTTTGAAGTACGTCTTGGGCCCATTTTTTTACAAGCTGTTCATTTGCCACGTCTACAGATGTGAAATCGTTGGGCGCACTAAATTTATGGCATATTTTCTCGAGCGCATCTGATGAACGGGCACAACCAATAACAGTATGTCCCTGTTGAATAAAACCCTCGGTCATCGCATAACCTAGACCTTTACTTATGCCTGTAATTAAGATGAGCTTACTCATATTTTTCTGTTATTCCTGTTCTGAATCAATAATTCGTGGGAAAAAATAACCATTACCTCTTGCTGTGATAATGAATTCTGGGTCGTTGGGGTCGGATTCTACCTTTGTCCGCAATCGTGAGATATGCACATCTACTACACGGGTATCTGTATTCATCTCTGGTATAAAGCCCCACAATTGTTGTAATATTTCTAATCGCGAAAAAATCTTTCCTGAATGATTCACTAACAACTCTAATAAGCTAAACTCCACACCTGTCAACCGAATGCGTTGCTCATTTTTGTAGACTTGCCGTTTATTGATATCGATTTTGAGATTGCCCACATGGATTATCCCAGAGTTAGGAATAATGTTTACACTGTTTTTGTAGGAGCGCCGCTTTAGTACGCAGGCAATTCGAGCTTCCAGTTCTTTGGGTGAGAAAGGTTTCGTCATGTAGTCATCAGCACCAAGTTCTAGCCCAGTTATTCGGTCTGCGACATCTGCCAAGGCTGTTAGCATGATGATTGGCACGTCTGACTCTTTCCGTAATTCTTGACACACACCGTAGCCATCTAGTTTTGGCATCATCACATCCAGAACTATCAAATCAGGGGTCAACAGGCGAAAAGCTGACAAAGCTTCTTCACCATCACTAGCTGTAACTACGCTGTAGCCAATCATTTCTAGCCGCGTCTGTAAAATTCGGCGGATGCTGGCTTCGTCATCTACTACTAAGATTGTGCCTTTATCACCTGATAAGTTTCTCAACGCTGTTCCTCCACAGCGAGAACTCTCAACCATCTATTATCTGCTCATTAGGAGTCAAAATCACAAAACAGTATTGACTTACAGTTATGATCAAGAAGCGATCGCTTAATACTTGCATCTGTCCTCCTATTGTGCTAGGACATCTGCACGAAAAAGAAATTTGTACTCAATTGATAAATTCTTACAATTAGGGACTCGTATTTTCAATCTTATAAGTTACGGCTAACTATAACTATAAATTCAATACCTCTGCCAATTTACGAGGGTTCAACGCCTGTAGAAACCGTATGAATACGTCCTAGAGAAGTAAGCTTGGCAAAAATCTGGGTTAATAAAATAGACTCAGGCATTTCAGGAAGCATTTTTAACATTTCACGAACATATTGTGTAATTAATTTTGTTTATCTACTTATCGTGAGTTTATCTCAGCGGTTTCTGAATTTTTGTCGCCTCTGCTAAATTCTTTTCAATGTCAACACCGTAGTAACTAACGTTGGCATCCGCATCTGTACGTGTTGCCATGAAATATGCCAGTTTGCCGCCCAAACAAAAGCCCACACTGCCGACCTTGCCTGTGCTGCTGGGATTACTGCCGCAGAAAAGACAGACTTGCCTTTAGGTCTAGTTGCTATTTAGACTTTGACCAAATTAAACAGCGTTGCTGAATGCAAGTATGAACAGATCGCTAGCGCCATCAGCCTGTTTGAAATAGACACCAGGAAGATAAAGCAAGTACGGCATGATTTTGCTCTCCTTAGTACAACATTTCATTAATTCATAGCGAATTAACTTTGGCAGAATTCTGTGTACCTACCCTGCGGGAAGGCGTTCGCGTAGCGTCTCCAAGAATTGCGCCTATGCCTTTACCTCTATGTGACTCTGCGTTTAAAAAAGTTACGAACTTATGCAAAGCTGTACTTAGACAAAAACTGCAACGAAGATGCTTGTCGCATTGCTTTCTGCACCAATTTCGCCTTCATAAAACAACAGCATCTATTTCATATCCTGACGACGAATTTGTTCCTGGAAGTAGTCGCGCCAGCTTTCGGGTAAGGCTTCAAGGTGAGCAGCTTGGTGAAGTAACTCTGGATTGTTCTGCTCACGAGTATAAAGCTGAGTGATATTAGCAACAGTAATATTGTTGTCATCCCGACTCACCAACTCTAAAGTGTCTCCGGCTCCGACTTCGCCCTCTTGCAAAACACGAAAGTAAAATCCGGTTCGACGACTTGCAAGAAATCGTTTAACCATATCAGGTCGTCCAAACCGAATCCCAAGTTTGTAACAGGGTAGGCGAGGTTGTGTAACCATCAGTTTTACAGTGCCGATATGAAAGCGATCGCCAATATTCACTTCCTCTTCTCTCAGTCCAGTGGTCGTGAAATTTTCACCAAAGATGCCTAATGGCAGTTCTATATCAGGCAATTCGCCTCGCCAGTAATCGTAATGCTCGAACGGATAGACATAAACTGCTTTGTCTGCTCCTCCATGAACAGTTAGATCGGCTTGCCCATCACCGTCTAAATTGAGCGATCGCAGCATCACTCGTTCGCTGACTGGTTCTTTAAAAATTCCAGTGCTAACTGTTTTCCCTTTCCAGGTTACTTCACGCGGCAGCCCGACGTTTACAGAGATGAGTTTCATGAGAATTTTAAATTGAATCAACAAATAAGTTAATTAAAGGAGTGCTTGATGGATTAAAGGTGTAATGATAGCGATGTTCTTCACCAACTCATCGGAGAGAGAAAATCGCTGTTTTAAGTAATTGGGATCGTTGTAACTCACCCACACTTTGCCGTCAGTCGCTTCCCATGCCAGTACTTTCAGGGGTAAATCCAGGGCGATCGTTGGTTCTGCAACCATGAGGGGAGTTCCGGCTTTCGGGTTGCCAAACAGCAACAATTGCGTCGGAGGTAGGCTTAGTCCGACTTTTTCGGCTTCAGCCTGTTGATCGATGCGGGCAAAAACGGTGATGTCTTTTGCTTGAAGGATGGCTGCAAAGCGATCAATAGTTTCAGTCACTGCATACGGGCTAATCTGGTTGACGATGCCGTTGTTTGCATTCATAGCAGTGGATTCCTTGCAGGATAAAAACTGAGTAATATTGTTGCACTTATCACAGCGGCTTAAGCGATAGAGCGGTTAAGCCAGTCCTCGAAACGGGTCGAACCGATAAGCGATTTGTCTCCTGGAATGAGAGTGCGATCGTCCAGTTCTGTGCCGAAGTAGCGGGCTTGGGTGTCTGTGACGACCTGACGGGGATCGTGGTTTGCGCTCAGGAATCGGCGGATGAGTTCGTCAAAATGGAGTCGGTCTGGACCTGCTAGCTCAATGATGCCGTTCACGGGTTCTCCCAGGGTGATATCGACTAGCGCGGCAGCTACGTCATCTGACATGACGGGCTGTATAAAGGCAGACGGCAAGCGAACCGTTTGCTCATCGGTGGCAGATAGGGCGATCGCACCCATGAACTCGAAGAACTGCGTGGCACGAAGGATTGTATAAGGTACTCCTCCAGACTTGATCAGGTTCTCTTGAGCAGCTTTCGCACGCATATAACCGCTGTCGGGGATGCGATCGGCACCGACAACTGACAGCGCAACGTGATGACCTACACCAGCGATCGCCTCTGCTGCAAGCAGGTTCCGGGATGACTTCTCGAAGAACTCCAACACCGCCGCGTCCTCGAAGGACGGTGAGTTCGTCACATCAACGACAACCTTGGCACCCACTAGCACCTCAGCTAATCCCTCACCTGTGACAGCATTGACACCAGATGAAGGAGATGCTGCCACCGCCTCGTGACCGCGCTCACGCAGATTGTTTACGAGTTTCTTGCCAATCAGTCCATTACCACCAATTACAACAATTTTCATGACAAAATCTCTTATAAGCTAGAGAACAATTAATTTGCCTTTTCTAGAGTGGAACGAATCGACCACTCCGACAAAAATTGGATAAAGTCAGCGATCGCCAAGCATGGTCTGCAAAGTGTGATCGCTAAAAATTGATAATACCAATTTTACAAGTTGTCGCTACACATCTCCGTCTTGACAGAAAGACGTTCGACCTCTGCTTTTTTGGTAACATTTGCCTGTACTGCGATCGCCTTTCCACCTGCGCTGGTAATTTCATTAACCACGCGATCAGATGCTTGTTTACTAGAGGCGTAATTGACAACTACGGCTGCACTTCGGTTGCCAGATGTTTGGCAATTGAAGCACCAATTCCTTTAGATGCCCCCGTCACAACGGCAATTTTTCCCTCTAGTTTTTTCATGATGATTTCTTCGGATCGGGCAGCGTGAACTCGACAGTTTCGCTAGTGATTACTTTGTGCGTGGGGTCAGCTAGTTTGATTAGTACCTTGGCCAGGTTCCAGTCCGACCAGGATCACCGTTTCCCCACTGGCATCGACAAAGTGCCACGGCGCGTCGTCAACGGTGATGTGGATATGACCGATGCGCGGCGATACTTCGAGGGCACCCTTGCCGAACACCGGCAACACGCGCAGGTTCTCCGTTCGATACTGGATAAAGACGCTTTGATCCCTTCAGGTCGTACAATATTAAGGGTAATTGAATAACCATCAGCAGTAATCGTCTTTTGGGATTCTTCAATGCCTGAAAGGTCTACTGATACAGAAGCCTGTGCATCTACAAGGACTTGACGTGCAACGAGCGCTGTGAGTTTCTCCAGCGCCACAGCCCCTGAATTCAGCACTTTCAAAAATTCCTTTACTCCTTTGGAAAGACGTGGATCATCCGCAACTTCCAAAATTTTTACTGCTTGGGAGTTTGCTTGAGCAACCATGACATTCTCCTTTAAGAAATTGTAAACAATCTGTTGAGATGGCACTGTTAAATTAATTGATTTAACAGTACTGCTTGATAAGCAGTAATTGTAGAATGACAATTACTTTTTACCGACATTGTTTAAGAGCCAAAACTATTTGTTACTGGTGGTTAGCTTAGTGTTCTCTACAACGTGAGTGGTCAGAAAGCGACGGATATGGTCTGCGATCGCATCACCTTCTTCTTCTAAGGCAAAATGTCCGGTATCAAGTAAATGCAACTCCACGTCTTTTAGGTCGCGCTTGTAGGGATGAGCGCCTTCTGGGGGGAAGATGTAGTCATTCTTACCCCAAACAATCAGGGTTGGTGGCTGATATTTGCGAAAATACTCCTGCCATTGCGGATATAATGGTGGATTAGTGCCATAGCTATACAGCAGCGCCAGCTGAATCTCATCGTTTCCTGGGCGATCGAGGAACAATTGATCCATATTCCAGGTATCAGGGCTAATTGCTTCTAAATTGCGAACGCCGTTGGTATATTGCCATTTCGTGGTTTCCAAATTGACAAGGTGTTTAAGCTTGTCAGCATTCTCAGGCGATCGCTCTTGCCAGTAAGCCTTAATTGGGTTCCAAAATTCACGCAGACCTTCTTCGTAAGCATTCCCGTTTTGGACAATCAGCGCTTCTACTCGCTCTGGATATTTAGCTGCAATTCGATAGCCAATGGGAGCGCCATAATCCATTACGTAAAGGCTATATTTCTTGAGATCGATCGCAGCAATAAATTTTTCCACAATCTCAGCCAAATTATCAAACGTGTAGTCAAACTCATTTACGGTTGGCATTGAACTGTTGCCGTAACCTGGATAATCGGGTGCAACCAGATGGAAGCGATCGCCAAGCGCAGATATCAGATTGCGGAACATGTGAGATGAGGTCGGGAAGCCGTGCAACAGTAGAATTGTTGGATTACTGCGGGAACCAGCTTCTCGATAAAAGATATCCAAACCATCGATCGAAACTGTACGATATGTGGTCATGATTTTACTCCTTGTAAGGTTATATAGACTACTGCTTCTACGCAAAACTTTCACGTCGCGCATCTCGTTGACATTCAAACTTGTGCCATACCACCATCGACAAACAGTTCGATGCCGTTCACAAAGCTGCTGTCATCCGAGGCAAGGAAAACAACTGCCTTAGCAATTTCGTCCGGTGTGCCTACCCGCCCCAGGGGGATAGTGTCAACCTGGCTGGCCACAAATCCCTGTACCTGTTCATCACTCAATCCCATGAGATTGTAGCCAGGAGTAGGAACCACACCGGGGCTGATGGCATTGACGCGAATCTTGCGCTCTTTGAGGTCAAGTATCCAGTTACGGGCAAACGAGCGCACAGCGGCTTTGGTCGCGCTGTAAACACTGAAGGCTGGAGTACCCTTAATCGAAGTGATCGAAGCATTGAGGATGATCGATGAACCCTCTGGCATCAACGGCAGTGCTTTCTGTACGGTGAAGAGTAAACCCTTGACATTGGTATTAAAAGTCTTATCGAAATGCTCCTCAGTAATCGAGCCAAGTGGAGCAAGTTCGCCGCCTCCAGCGTTAGCGAAGAGGATATCGAGGTGTCCTTTCTCCTGCTTAATCGTAGTGTAAAGGCGATCGATATCTGCGAGATTGGACACATCACTCCCAACAGCAGTGACATTTTCTCCAATTTTTTTCACTGCAGCATCAAGTTCGTTTTGACGACGACCAGTGATAAAGACGTAAGCGCCCTCTTGTACAAAACGTTGGGCTGTAGCGAGTCCGATTCCACTGTTACCACCTGTCACCAGTGCGATCTTACCTGTAAGTTTACCCGCCATAAAATTTCTCCGTTTGTGTGAATTTTGTATTGATGTTTGCCTTCAATGCACCAGACAATTACGCAATCTGTCTTGTTCTAGGAGAAACTATAAAAGTCGCTGAACGATACCGCTTATTTACTGCGATCGCCTGTCGCAGGCAATGGTAGTAGTTTCCCTCGCAGCAACAGCCGTACTGTTCCCAGAGCAATACTGCCAATCACGATATTTACGCTAATGAATAGCAGCACTGCCAGGGGCACTGGCAACGATTGCACTGACAAAACCACCCGCGACTGTAGGCAGGTAAAGAATGGGTGTGATCGTTTCTGGCTTACGTCCTCCCATCCATAGCCGACCGGAACGATATATGCCAAAGCTCAACTGACCAATTGCACCCACAACAAATAATGCAACGGCGATCGCACGGGAGTAGGGCGCGATCGCTAGCCCTACAATCACCCTAGACACAGGCACCAACCCGATAAAGCAACACAAAACAGGATGCTCAAACTCAGTTAGGGCATCTGCTCTCGCCCACAGCCATTTGCTGACATAGAGCAGCAATAACACGAGCCAGATTACAACTGTAAGCAGCATAATTGCTTCGCCAATCCAGGCGGGGAGGTGCCAGAGTTTAGCAGCTACTCGCCAACAACTACCCAATCCCACTAAACCCAGAATCATGCTGAAAAAGGAAGCAGGAATTGTGATGCGATAGTCTTTCAATACAGTAGGCTTTAGACGTGATTTTCTCATGGTCTAGCTTCCTGGCAGCAATAAAGAGATGCAAGCGATCAAATATGCAACTCTACGATTCGTCCCCAAAGTGAGTACTTATCAGAGTGCGAGCCAACATCACCTCATGCCGAGGGTAAGGTTCCGGGCGGTCCCAGAATTTCGTCGCCGATCTCGGTGGAAATGCGATCAAACAGCGCCATGTCCGGTGCTTCCGTCTCATCCTCTGTACCAACTGCTGCGATTAGCCGAGCAAAGCTACTCGGCGCAGCAACGACCAACCCGCGAGCTGGCTGATCGCTGAGTGCAGCGACTACGTGGGGCGTGCCAGCAGGAATCAGGAAGCTTTCACCACCATTCAACACAACCTTGTTTTCACCCGCCCAGACCGTGAACTCCCCTTCTAGGACGTAGAGTTGTTCGGAATAGCGCGTGTGGCGATGGGGGGGTGTTTGTGTGCCGGGAGGGAAGTAGCCTTCGATCAGATCGTACTGACCTCCGGTAGTGGTGTGATCGGCAACGATGTTGAGGCGAGTGCCAAAAAGCCAGAGAGATTGTGCCATCAGATTTCTCCTGTTGATTAATTGCTTGTGTAATAAGCAGTAATTTTGGTTGTGTGGTTAAGAACCAGAAAACTTAATGACTTGCAGTGATAATAGCTGCCATCAACTGCTCAATTTTCCAGCGATGCCTGCGGCGGGCTACGCCTACGCTATACCGAATTCCATTAATAAACAGTGCTGGGGTAGCCATTACTCCACTGTATAATCCACTTTGAATATCTTCATTGATGCGATCAATGTACATTTTTTTAGATATATCTTGTAGAAATTGGGAAATATTAAGTCCGAGATTATTGGCATACTCCACCAGATAGCCATTTCCCAACTCTTGTTGATGGCTGAACAGCATTTCATGCATTGGCCAAAATTGACCTTGGACAGCAGCAGCTTCAGCAGCTTCAGCCGCACGTTGAGCATGAGAATGAATCTCTATCTGTGGAAAATGACGGAAGATGAAACACAAATAATTCTCCCCCAAAGAAACACTAAGCTGTTGCCCAATGACTTTAATCAGCCTGTAAGCGTCTGCACTCTCTTGACATTGATA
The DNA here is from genome assembly GCF_017115065.1 of Nostoc sp. JL23. Lineage (NCBI taxonomy): Bacteria > Bacillati > Cyanobacteriota > Cyanophyceae > Nostocales > Nostocaceae > Nostoc > Nostoc sp. JL23. The sequence continues at coordinate 8,052 of NZ_JABXKN010000068.1, read as the reverse complement.
GTCCCCATACATCACCAGCACTGCGGTCGCATTCAGCACCCCTTTTATATGATCTTGTGTTGAAGGTGGGACGAATAACAAACTGCGGTCACGGTCAAAACTCACTGATACCTCCGGCGGTTGTATGCTCGTCGCCAGCGCTGAACATACAACCCTCTTTCTACTTTCTTTGTGTAAAGTAAACTTATATCTTGCAACTAAATTGCTATCAATGTTTGACTGAATTAAATATATGCAATTAACTCTAACATGTCGTCCCCTAGAAGTTGAAACTTTTGCTCAATAGAGTGATTGATAAATCAGTCCATCTCAAAATCTAAGGTTGGCTCCAACTAAAGTTGGAATCTAAATTTGAACTTTAGTACAACTTTCTTACAAATTGAATTCACAAAAGAGAGCGATGGCCTGTTGTCCATCTTCTGCTTGAGCAATCACCGTCATCTCTGGGTCACGGTTAATAATGGTTGTCAATCCTTGCCTAACAATGGAATGATCGTCAACAATCAGAACCCGAATATTCGTTGATTGGCTCATAATTATTAAGAATTAGAAATTGAGCTACTACAGGTTGCGTTTGTAACCAGTGCATTTTTAATAATATTCTCACTCTCGATTTACAATGACAACAATTTCTGTTCCTTGCCCAGGTTGGCTCTGAATACTCAGTTGCGCTCCAAGATGTTCTGCTCGCTCGCTCATTCCCAGTAATCCAAATCCGCCAACAGATGGGATCGTAGCAACCCCAAAACCCCGTCCATTGTCTTTAACGCGCAGAATACATTGGGCATTGTCATATACCAACTCAATACGAATTTCGGCAGCATCAGCGTATTTTATGGCATTGGTTAATGCTTCCTGCCCAATCCGTAATAAATGATTTTCAACCTCGGTTGGCAAAGAATAGGCTGTGCCTTTGATTTCGCAGATCACAATGGTATCGGTAGAAGCTCTCATTTGAGTCACGAGGCGGTGCAGGGCACTCTGCAAATTGCCTTCTGACAACATCTGAGGGCGGAGCGCTGCCACCGATCGCCGCGCCTCAGAAAGCCCAATGCGTGCCAGTTCATCAATCATTTCCAGATGTTCCTGAGTTGCTTCTCGATCATCCGCCAGCACTTGCATTGCCGCTCCGACTTGGAGCAGAATGCCTGTGAAGGACTGTGCCAGGGTATCGTGAATTTCTCGCGCCATCCGGTTGCGTTCTTCCAGAATTGAGGCGTGTTCGGCTCTTTTGCGTTCACGCAGTGCAGCGTTTCGCTGTTCGCTAATATCCGTGATGAGACTGTAGAAGCCTCTCACTTGAGCATTGCGATCAAAATCGGGGATCAAGGTCGCACTGATGCAGTGTCTACCAAGCGAAGAAGGGATTTCTGCTTCCAGGGTTACAGTTTGCCCTTCAAACACTTGATTAATAGACGGCTCAACCCGTTGATAAACCGTCTCACCTAAAAGTTCATGAACAGATTTGCCCAGAATCTCATCACGGTTACGGCTAAACCAAACCTCATGGGTACGGTTGATAAATTGATAGCATCGATTGGCATCCACATAGCTGATCAGAGCCGGTAGAGCGTCGGTGATCAGCCGTAATTCTTGTTCTCGACTGCGCAGTTCTGCTTCGCTTTGCTGTAACGCCGCTGTTCGTTGGGCTACCTGTTGTTCTAAGGTGCGGTTGTAATTCGCTAAAAGATTTTCTGCTTTTTTACGTTCCGTAATATCTTCAAAGGCTACGATCGCATAAGCCACATTGCCCTGTTCGTCAAAAACTGGAGTTCCCCACACTTCAATGGGAATGGTGGTGTTATTTTGGCGAATTTCTAAATCTTTGACTTTCGCCACTGCTCCCCAGCGAGCGTAGCAGTAGTGCGCTTCTTTCATATAAGTTTGAGCAATCTTTTTCCTGCCACGAGATAGGTAAAATTTGGCAGCTAATTCATAGGCTAATGCTTCTTCTTGCAAATACTCATTGTCTCTAGCTCCTTGAATTGCTTGTTCGTAGAACTCTTCTGCCTCAAGTAACTGACCCAAAACTCGTGCAATCTCTGCTTCCACTAAATAATATTTATGCAAATAATTCATTGGCGCATAAACTGCCCATTGCTTCATTTGCTCCTGGATAACAGCAACGTTTTTGAGAATTTCCTCTTGCGCTTGAGCGCTGCTTCCAGGAAATATTGCGAGTCTTGCTAGAGAGCTATAGAAGTAGTGTAAAGGAACGAGGGGTGTTGCACTGACGCGGATTACATGACTTTCCGCTATGGCTGCGTTCTCAGACGCCTGAACATACTCAGAAAATAGATAACATAGAATAAGTTTGTTGAGATGTACCAAAAAGAGTATAACTGCATCTTGTATTTCATGATGTGGCAGTCTATTTTCCTCGTTGTAGGATTCGCCAACGAGACGGGATGGATTGACCGAGCATCCCATCAAATTTAAAACAGACTGCTGAAATATTTGAGTCCAAGTGAGTGATGTTGTCTGTTTAATTTGATAGATTGCTTCACAGTATGTTGCCATCTCGTGTTCAACCTCTACAAGTTCTTTTCCAACGATAAAGAGTTGGAGGCAGTAAGTGAAAGCGCAATAGGCAGCAAACTCTAAATCTCCAGTTTCCAGACCACTTTGATAAGCTTCCAGAAATGGTTTCGATGTTTCTCTAATATGCTCTACTATAGGCAATCGCTGCCTTTGCTTTCTGTCCTGTGATTAAATTTAATCTAGCAATTTCATTGCGTTCTGGTTGCTGACTGACAAGCTCAATCCCATGATTCAAATGATCAACGATTTCAAATAACCTATCTGATAGGCACTCCGGTGAAGTTTTGCATAGTAGATTGTGACCAATTTGTAAATGAACAACTTGTTTTTGCGACTCATCTATTAAGATATATGCTGCTTGCTGCACGCGATCATGCAAGAACTTATACTCTTGAATTAACAAGTTTTCATCTAATTCAGATAGCGGTTGAATTAATCCAACTTGCATTACTGCTTGTAAATCTTGGAAAACCGTTTCAGGTGGTTGATCACAAACAATCGACAACGTATCTAAATTAAATTCAGCACCAATGCAAGCAGCTAACCGAAGGATTTTCTGTGTATTATCTGGCAGTTTTTTCAACTTGTGAAGCATCAACTCCACAACATTATCAGTAATATTTCGGGCTTGAATCTGAGCAATGTTCCACTGCCAGCCTCCTCTCTGACCTCCTTTAGTAAGGGGGTCAAAGGTCAACAGATTTTCGCTATACAGCGTCCTCAAAAATTCATTGACAAAGAAAGGATTACCCTCGGTTTTACGCAACACCAACTGAGCTAAGGAACGAATGGTGTCATTATTGTGATGTAGTGTCTCGGCAATCAACTGATTCAACGGTTCCAGCGTTAAGGGTGTCAGGATAATTTCTTGAAAAACTACTTCTTGTTTTCGCAGTCTTTCTAGCATTAACGCCAGTGGATGCGTTGAATTTACCTCATTATCTCGATATGCTCCAATTAAAAATAGGGATTGGATTTGCTCATCTAGCAGCATCAACTCGATTAACTTCAGCGTTGCTGAGTCTATCCACTGCAAATCATCTAGAAAAATAACTAGGGGATGTGACTTGTCACAAAACACCCGTACAAACGATTGAAAGATCCGATTGAAGCGATTTTGAGCTTCAGTTGCGCCAACTTCCGGCGCAGGTGGCTGCTTGCCAATAATTAACTCAACTTCTGGGATGACATCAATAATGATTTGTCCGTTGGTTCCTAAAGCTGCAAGCAGACGCGATCGCCACTGTTGTACTTGTTCGTCTGCTTCAACGAGCAATTGCTGCACCAATTTTTGCAGAGCATCTGCGATCGCAATGTAGGGAATATTGCGCTGAAATTGATCAAATTTCCCAGAGATAAAATAGCCGCGCTTTTGGGTAATTGGTTTATAGATTTCCTGAACTAACGCAGATTTTCCAATGCCAGCATAGCCAGATACTAACATCATTTCGACTTGGAATTTTGGATTGCCCCCTTGTTTCTTGTGTGAAGTAGTTTCCGAATTGTTTGATAAAGCAGCGATGCGATTTGACTCTGAACACGCTACGCGATTGTCCTTCCCTGCGGGAGGCTGCGCCAACAGACACGCTATGCGATTGTCCTCCGGACACGCTACGCGAACAAACGCCGCCAGTAACATTGCAACTTCCTTGTCCCGCCCATAAAGTTTTTGGGGAATTTGAAACCGATCGCAAACGTCTTGAAGCCCAAGTTGAATGCTAGAGATTTGACCGATTTCTTTTAATTGGTCAGCACAGATTTCTAAATCCGCTTTGATTCCCCAAGCACTCTGATAGCGATTTTCAGCATTTTTCGCCATCAGTTTGAGAATGATATCTGAAACTGGCTTGGGAATCGTTGTATTTATTTCATTAGGCGGAATAGGATGTTTGGCAATATGACAATGGACTAGCTCCAGCACGTCTGTGGTGGGAAATGGTAGTTGTCCAGTGAGCAGTTCGTAGAATGTCACACCAAGGGAGTAAAAATCGCTGCGGTAATCGAGTAAACGGTTCATCCGCCCGGTTTGCTCTGGAGATAGGTATGCGAGTGTCCCTTCTAAAACATGAGGATTCTTGAAAGTCGGATTTGTGTGGTTAAATTGGGTGGCAATTCCAAAGTCAATAATTTTGACAACGCCAGTATCCAGATTCAGGACTATGTTTCCAGGGTTGATATCTTTATGAATGATATTGGCTGCATGGATTCTGCCTAGAATATCGCTTATAGCGATCGCAACACATAGAAAAGTGGATAAAGGCATGGGGCAGAAGATATCTGGGCGCTTGTGCATCCATTTCTCTAGGGACTCTCCCCCAAAATCTTCTAAGAGAATCACCAGAGTGCGTTGATAGTCATGCTGGCTGTATGCCTTCACCACTCCCTCCAAGTTGAGGGAACGGGTAATTTTATATTCCTGTCTGTAGCGGGTTAGTTCTTGGGGAGAGGGATAATCAAGCTTTAGCATTTTTACGACGATCCCTACTCCATCGTCTCTGATGCCCCGATAAACTAGAGAGTTAGAACTTTCATATATCTTGTTTTGAATGGCAATACCAGGTAGAGCAATCATAGAGCAACTCTTGAGGTATGATCTGGCATAACTCAAACTATACAGCAATTCTTATTCTGAGAATAATTACTTGCTGTTTGCTCCCATCAAGAATAAGTTTGGTGAAATAAGAGATTGATAACTAAACTTTAATTTCCGACTTCAAAACATTCAACACTTTTTCTCCCAAAGCGTTTAAATAAGGTCGATTTAGCTTACCCATCGGCTCTAAAAAGTTCTGCATTGATTCCTCTAGTGTGCCCGAATATACTCAACTGATGTGATCGTAGGCGAGCAATCACTCCTAGAGAAATGCCAGCTATCGACATCTTTCATCTAAGGAACGCGAGCGATCGTTTCCAACATATAAAACCGAGCGTAGGAATGATTTCCGTACACGACATCAACAATGAATACAAAAAAACGACAATCAATCAAATCAAAACTTTCATGGTGCATTCCTCCAAAATCAGAACACATTACTGATTTACAAATTCCGATATCTGGCTGACTTACTTAGACCGCTAATTCATTTCAGTTCTTTACTGACTTTGCCGTCAAGAGAGTGGGCTGTTTCTCGTAATTCTCGTACTTCTCGTTGTAAAAAGAAGTTGAGAAAGGTACGGATACCAGTAATCGCTGCAAGTTTTGCCACTGCATCCCATGAGGGGGAAATAGCTGTGCCAACGATATCGGCAGCTAATAGAAATTCCAGTGCTAAGGCTAACACCACACCTAGTTCTAAACGGATCGTTTCTTGGACAACCCGATCGCGTCTCCAGAGATGAAAGATTTTTCGGAGTGTGAGAATGAGTGCCATTGCAACTGTTAAAACTGCAATGCCTTCCAGAAAAACTTTCAAAAACATCGCGAATTCTTGCAATAGTCCTTCCGCCAAAAGTGTGAACTTAGAGGTGTGTTCTACACCAGAGGCAGAGTCTAAGACAATGGCTATCCAAAGCATAAACTGACGTACCTATCTAGGCTTATCTGTTCGAGTGAGGGTGATGCTGGAAATGAGGCAGTTTGACATTTTTGAAAATACTGGGGTAATTAAAAGCGTGATAGAGTTTTCCAGTCAGAACATCCCGTTCGCCTAACGTGAACAGCCGAAACGCCCCCACAGCGATCGCTCCAATAAACTGTCCAATCACAAAGCCAACAAAATCTCGGAGGTGCATTTTGCCGTGTATCCAAAATGCGAGTGAGACAGAAGGATTGATGTGAGAGCCACTCAGTTTCCCGATTGGAGAAACGGCTACAATCGCTCCACTGCCAGCAAAAATTAGTCCCGTAATCAGTCGCCGAATGCTTGAATCAGGCACAAGCTGTTCTATTGGCAAACCGTACCCAAAGTTAAAGACGATTGCACTCAAGCCGATGAAAATATTGAAAGCGGCTCCCAGGAATTCTGCAAAGTATTCGCGCCAATGCCACTGATTCGGAATACTAGAATTCATAGTTATGATTTTTGTCAAGGGGCTTGCGTTAACGCCAAGCAATTAGCTAGAAAAGTCTCTCTAGTGATTGCCGGGTTGACTCTACTGCATTGTTAATTTGTGGTTGCAGTCTGTTACCTAAAAGAGCAACACCACCTGCCACAGCAGTATTTATGTCTGGCATTAACGAAGCTTTGATGGATGTCTTTAGCGAATTCTCATCAAGGTTTTTTAAGTTTGCAATTTTCACGTTGATAGCGTTAATTTGCGATTGCAATTTATCACAGCAATCGCATTTACCAGCACAATTTAGCGCTGATTGCATACTCCCAATCACGCTCTCAGTACTCATATATTTAGCCGCAATTCCGATTTTTTAATTGATTAGCAAGTCCTTCAACTTGGGCCCACTCACTGTTGCTAATACACTTGCCACTGCATCCAGTCCCACAGGCGACTTCACATTCACTCAATGAAGGGTACAAACCTGGTGTTCCGTAAGTTGTTTTTGGCGTACAAGCCCCATTGATGCAGTCATGCGCCACGCTTGGCGCTACCGTCGTACAACTTGGATCGTCCTTAACAAAGGTTTTACTACTGGAATAAAGGGTGCTACTTGGATCGTTAATGCTTGCAGATGCAAGCGACCTGTTATCTGTGCCGACACAAAGCAAACTCCACACAGTAGTCGAGCCTGAGTTCAGAGTCCAGGTAGGATTATCAAGCTCGTACCCGGTGTATGTATCAAGCCCCGAAAATGTTGGGTGTCCTGACCAATTATCGTAAAGTTGCCAAATGCCCGGACAACCTCTAGGGTCTGTTGCGTTTGGCATTAGTAATTGTCCGGATCAATTGTTGCAGCCGTATCAATTTTTGCAAGGCTAAAAGTTAGCTGGTCTTGCCTGTATGCAGTGTTGTCAGTTCCTCTTGTGGTGAAACTCGAAAAGCCGTCCGCAACGATTAAAGACTGGTCAATATTTGCATCGAAATTAGCTTGAGTAAGATAACTTTTGGCTTGGATTGCGATCGCAACCAAATGACCTTCTGCTGTCGCAGTAGTTGGAGTTGCCAATCCTGCTGCTGTCAAAGCTGAGTCAGGAATAAATAGTCCCGCGCTTGATGTTGTCGCTCCACTGGACAGCCGTGTTGCTCCGGTTCCAAAAATTTGAACAATTGTAGGTTCTGCCATACAAATAAATCTGATTTGATGAAGTGATAAATCCGTTGTATGGCTGATTGAAATTTATGTAAATGTTCCACTTTTATGTAGAAGTGGAACATTTACGGATGCCGTGTATCCTTTGCCAGCATTAGGATTGAGCCAATATTTGCTGATAGTGAATATTTAGGTAATTCCACTTTCACCTCTGAACTAGGTAAAAGCGGAATACGAGAAGTTTATTTTTTTATATCTATGACAAAGAATAACAGAAAGGGAAAAGCTGCCGTATTAACAGATGGTGAATAATGAACTACCTCTAACTGGCTTCGCCTGAGTTAGAGGTTTCTACATCCTCTAAC
>NZ_JABXKN010000113.1:0-10376 GCF_017115065.1 Nostoc sp. JL23 | reverse complement strand
GGCTGCCGTCGGCAGCCCCTTCATCCCCCCTTTAAAATGATTATCATTACTGTTGGTGGAATAGTTTATTTTCTGGAAGTCCCTATGTATCGGCTATTTTTCACACAACAATTTCAAAAAGCTTTTAATCCTGCTCAAGGTGGTGGGTTTATTCAAAACTTATCGATGCCAGCACATGGAAATAGGTCACGCGTTGGCGGCTGTTTGAGTGATGGCAATGCTACAAAGTTACCGGGTGCGATAGACAGATTAATGACTGCTATTGATCAAGCACTGAATACTGCTGTGCCTTCCGATAGCTTATTATCGACATTGCTGTTAGATGACGCTGAGAAGCAGCTCGAACAACTTGGCAAAAAAGTAGGTACGTTTTTCCGAAATATGCCCAATACTGCCAACCTCATACCCATAGCATTTCAAGCTGGAGATACTAAGGCTAACAAGTCTGTGGCAACAGTTATTTCTGCACGCGAACGAGTTGAAAATACTGATTATTTTGAGCAAATGTGCAGTGCTGCCGCAAAATATTTGGAAAACGAACTTGGCAACGATGAAGATGAAGTTAATTCATCGATCGCAACTTTGAAAGAAGAAAAAAATCGATACGATAGCCAAATCCAGCGTTTTTTAAATTTCATAGACGACGAAGCATTGTCACGCGTCCGATTGACAATTAGCTTTCGGATTATGGAAGCGATCGCAGACGATGCTCGATCGAGTAACGATGGAGATTACCAACTTTTAGTAGAGTATGTCAATCGAATACGCATTCTAGTTGAATCTGCTAAAGAAGAAGACTATACGTTTGATTTAACGGCTCATTTCGGTAGTGCAGCTGAGTTCGACTTGACCGATGAACTTAGCAAAGCAACCTTTTATTATTGTCTAGCTGTTTGGCCTGAGTGGACAACTCAAATTTTTGAGAAAAAGACTGAAAATCAAGTTGAGCGTGAAGTCAGCTATCGTTTTCGAGTCAATGGAGACAACCCAGAATTAGGCAAACCTGCTTTTGAAGTACGAATTGAGAAAATTAAAAAATATTTACTCAGTGACGATCAATCTTCCTTACAAAAACCTTGGGAACTTTGTCGTCGTTTAGCTCAACTCATCTTTTTGACAGTCGTCATTCCTAAACAGGATGAAGTCTCGCTAACTAAAGAATTACTAACCGATGTGGTGAATCAACTCCGAACAAATTTTCAATCGCAGGGTAAGGAAGCTATTAGCCAGACTTTAGACGAATTACAGGAACGCTCCCAGTCAATGAAATCTATTGCTAAGGCTTTGACGAAAGTACTGCGCGACAAGAGCCAAAAAGTCATACTTCAAGCTCAGGATCGCTCCTCAGAACAATTCATCTGTGTTAAAAGCAGTATCATTAATTGGGATCGGCTAGAAGGTGCAACACCAGACGTAAGAAAGTTGCTTGTAGAGCGACAAGAAAATTCCAGCGAACAGGTTGAATGGTTTAAACATATTGAAATTTGTGAGCAACCAGCAACATCAGGACTTCTATTTTCAGTTAAGGTTACTGCCGAGCTTTCGGAATACGACTTAATAACTAAAGGTACACGTAGTCAAATACGGGCAAAGCGTTTATTGCCACAGAAACTCCTCCAAGTTTGTTGGGTTCCTCGTTCTTGGCAAAAGGGACAAGATGGTAAATTGACTTATGAGCTTTCTAACAATGCTTCTCAAGCAGAAACAGAATGGTTATTACCAGCCGCCATCATAGTGGAATACGATGTTGAAACAGTAAAGCGGCGAGCCAATACAAGAGGCTCTGAGGAAAATAAGCAGTATCATGCAGCCGCAGTTACCGCCTTTGCTGTACTAGTTTACTGCTGTTTGTGGAAACTCATCACACGATTGCAAAAACGTGGTCAGAAAGAAAAATCGGTTGATTTTACAACCTTAATGCTGCGACTGCAAGAAACAGGAAAAGAACTAGATGATGAAAATAAGGACAAGAGCGGCGATGCTTATATTTATGCAGCTGCCCAAACCTTGGAAGCCATACTAGGTGAAGATACCCCGATCCGAATGCAGGGACTTATTCTAGAAAATCTGGCGAACCAACCTAAAAAGACACAAGAATTTATTAAATCTGGTACTTTTAATGCATTATTGAGTGCATTTCAACTTTGCATCAGTAGGCGATATATACATTCAGCCCCCAAGATTGGTTTAATTTCCTACGCCAGCCGTCCCTGTAACGAGGGGAATTTTCTCAATGATGCTGAAAAGGCTTATCTTTTTCTCACTCAAAGTTATATTGCTACAGCCGTTAGTGAACCGTTTATCGGTTATGAACTCAAGAGAGAACGGATGCAGTCTGATGTGCTTGATTCTCAAGAACAATTGAAAACGCAACGCTCAGTCAAAGAAGAAATTCGTCACCTCAGAGCTAAAGGATGTCAGCACATTATTTTATTAGTTCATGCCTATGGCGATCGCCGCATTAATCGAGCCGCAACTTACAATTCTTCTTTAATACCTACAGAATTTTTAGAAGAAGTCTTTCAAACTTTTCCTGATATCAACATTTACCCAATGGTGCGGGATGTATTTCCTGCTACACGCTTGCGCGATCGCGGATACAATGAAGCAGCATTTGAAATTTTGCAAGCTGGAGACCATTCAGATTTTCAACGCTCCGTTAGAGCAGACGACTCCCGTGATTTCATTCCGGTTTATACTTTTGCCACACTTTATGCTATTCAAGCAGAAGAGCGCCTACAATCTGGTTTCTGCATCTATTTTCTAGTATCGGATGCAAAAGTTAGCGATATCAACTGGACTGAACGCGCTCGTCAGCATTTGATAAATCCAGAACGGAAGTCTCCTATTCATGACTGCTTACTAGATGTGCTGCGGGGCTTGCATTTTCTCGAAGCTGAACGAGGTGTGCAAAAAGGTCAGCTGATCCCAGTACTAGACCCATTTAGTTGGATAGCGCCTACTACAGTTGAAGGGGCTGGCGAAGTGAAAGTTCTCCACACTCGCCGCAAAGGACAGGTATTCCTTAATTATCGCGCTGTACTTACCCACGTTTCTCAAGTTCTGCACAGGAAGTAATGGAATCATCCCTTCTACAACAAGCCTCTATTTGGGGGCAGGTATTTGAAATTGCTGTTAAACGCGGTGTTTTACAATAGTTGATTCACAGAAACTTACTTTTGAACGATCATTCTGTTCTCCAGCCTTGGCAATCTTACAAAAATTCAGATATCTCCCACCAACTGGTGAAAGAATTCAAAATAACAGATGCCAATAACAAAGAATGGGTGGAAACAATGCTACGTCATCTGCTGGTACTCGGCTATGGTTTAGGTTGGACAGCAATGCGTGAGTGTCTCAACCACAGTCAAATTAGACAACCTAAACTAGAAGCAATTTGGTGTCCGTTGACATTGCCAGGACAGCAAATGCAACGGGATGAAGAAAAAGAAGAGACAGCAAAAGCATTTCAAGAAGCTTTCAACCTACCAGGAAAACCAGACGAGAACTTAGTCAAGCGTGGACAACCAGCCAGAGCCGATTTTATTTTATGGCTGTCCAACGAATTTAGCCCTTCCAAAGATGAGAAAACTGCCTCCTCTCAGCCACAAAATCCAAAACACAAAAAAATTGAGAATTTAATTATCTGCCTGGAATTTTCGTATAACGCACCCCTCAAATTTGCAGATTTTCAAAAAGAAGCTCCTCATAGAGAAGAAATTAGTCGCTATGCCCGTTACATTGAATCACGAGGGGTTTTCTCTAGAGTTTGTGCAGAGGTCGAGGGTGAAGATTTTTCACTCTCTAAAAGGTTGGAAAACTTTCTTTCAGCATTTAGTGGTCAAGATAAACCATTATTTAAGCTCTGTCAGGCATCATCTTATACCGATCGCCTGATTCATCTGTTGCGCGTGCATAAGCGATTAGAAGGAAGTTGTAACGCTAGAGCGATCGCTGTCACATCCAATGGTATTGAAAGTCTTGCTGCTCAATTCTGGGGTGTGGAACCAGAACCAGATACTAGAGCCAAGTTAATGCAATCATTGGGACAAGCATATCGCAAGGCTAAACATTCAGATGATGATGTGCCACTCGATCTAGATGCAGAAATTCGTTTGGTGTTCAGAAAGTTAGTGCGATCGCTACCCTCTGCTTTTAAAGAACAAGCACAACATCTAGCTGAAAACCCAACTCTAGGTCAATATCTGCACTTTCTCTTTCAGGAGAATGTAGAGGGATTCTACAATCCAATGGGTGAAATTAGCAAGGCTGAGGCGATCGCATCTATTGAAGACAACGACGCATTACTTGAGTTCTTTGGAGGCAACCCTATTACCCCAATTGCCGATTGTATCAATGAAATCAATCCCAATAAGGCAACAATTCCTCTGCGACAAGTACACGAGGCAGCAGTATTTGCTGGTATAACTGCTGCTCAAGTCGGTAAAATTAACGTCCTAGCTTTGGAAGGAAATCCAGGTATTGGTAAAACTACTGCTGTGATGAAATTTCTTAAACAGCAAAAGCAGCAGTCTCAAGGGTTCTTATTTTTGTATCTCAGTCCGCGAGTTGTAATTAATCGAGATGTTACCGACAAACTTGCTAGAGACAACAATCGTCCCACTGAGATATTAACCATCACCAGCAATAAAAATTTGATTGTTGCAGCACCCGAATGGTATAAACAACAGGTTCAGCAAAACAACTTTCCACCTCGCTTGATCGAAAGTGGCGTTGTTGTCGATGGTATCGAAAAACTCACACGTCCTGATGAGCATATCTTCTTCCTCACCCCAGAACAAGAACATGATATTGATTGCAATATCGTCGGCTCGACTCGGTTCAAACGCCGCCTCAACGAACGGGATTACAGCGTAGAATCGCTTAAAAGTCCTGGTGTATTGGGTACCATAGCAAAGTCAGCCCAAATATTGCTCAAAGCCAATCCCCAAGTTGATCAGCTCGTAATGACTGCTGCTATCCAAGGTTATCGAACGCTCAACGATCAATCAACCACAGTTAATGCCCTCAGCAAATTATTTGTAAAACAAGATCCCAATACTAAGCCGGGAAAAAAGGAACGTTCAGCATTTGCAGCGCGAATTCCCACCATAGTTGTCATGGTAGATGAACTCGCTGGTGATGGTGCAGGTGCGCCCTTTGTCCGTAAGTTAGCAGAATGGTTGGAACAGCAATTTATTAAACCGTTTGATACAAATCAATCTCCGTTTAAAATTGTGCTGATTCTTGCTGATGCCTCACTTAGCAATGAAGTTGTGTTGGATAGCTTTTTGAACTCAGGCGATCGCGCTCCTGATAAAGTTCTAATAAGTCAAAGTCGAGGTGAAGCAGCGTTTCGGGTGACAGGCACTCATACAAAAATTGGCCTCAAAAAACACCCAACGCTACACGTCATGACAAATAGCTATCCCGCCAGTAAACTCAGTATTGACTACAGTATTAGGCTGTCACCCATTAAACCAGGTCAAAACAGTGACGGCACAGAGCAGACAATTAGACAAGCAATTCGAGAAAAATCAGAAGAGGAATCGCTAACAAATGCCTACTTAGAAATCAAGAGTGGCTTACAACAGGGAGCAGAGCAGTTAATTTTCTTTGCTCAGGATAAAGCTTTTCTACGTCAGTTGCAGGAAAAATTAACCACTGGTAAAGAAGCTCTGGTAAACAGAGAACAGGTGGAGGTTTTGGATCAAAGTGTATCACCCGATCGGCGATTGAAATTAGTCAAGCCGCCACGACGAGATGAAGTTCGAGTTTTTCTCATGACTTCTTCAGGCGCAAGAGGTGTTTCTTTCCCGAAAACAGATTGGATTATAGCTGCAATTCCCCGATTTAATATTGAAGCTGCTTTAATGGAAGTCGCGCAATTAATTTACCGGGGTAGAGGAATGTATACAGATCCAGAAACCGGAATGGAAGTTTCTGGAGATAACAAAGATAGACGCTTAGTTATGCTAATCAATGATTTCATCATTGAAAGAGAGGACATTGATCCTAAAAGACTATGGTTGCGTCAATCCAGCGATTTATTGACTTTGCTGGTAATGTTGCGCTCTACAATTCACACCCGCATCAAAGGTGATGCAGGACTTAATAAAAACCGAATTGCATTTGTCCCAGTTGGCTCTGTTGGCGATGAGGAATTGCTGCGTTTAATGTCTGATGATGTCTTAGATTTCTTGCGTGAAGCCAAAATTTTTATCAGTGATAGTCATCCTCAAGAAGCAAAAGCAATTGTCAAAAAAGCGGAGCAGTTAACTGCAAACATCTTTAAACATTTTGACTTGAGAGGTCAATCATTAGAAAAAAATGCCAGGTCCTATGCAAATTATCAAACTTTACAAGCTTTGGTTAAAACTGTTTCTAGGATTTCAAGCCGATTATTACCAACTTTAGATAATGACGAGTTACAGATACCGGATAATCTAACTTGTATCGGGCCTTTCTGGATAGAAGATTGGAGCGATCGCCAAACTGAAGAAATATTTAGCTTTGAAGCATGGAAAGCTGATGTTAAACAAAATAGCAGTCGTCTTTTAGGATCGCTAAAAGAAATTGCCGAAAGCCAGAAGTTCAAATTTCCCTCAAAACTCAAACGTCCTGCCAATGAACTATACAAACTATTGAGTCGGGAACAAGAAGGATTTGTTATTGAATCTTCCACACGTCAAGCATTAAAAACTAAAAACATAGTTATTGGCTTACCTCTAGACTATCCCCATTTCTGGAATGAACAATCAGAAGATGATACTCGCCAACAGGTATTAGAAGATCCGCAAGCTTGGAGAAGTGCGCTAGGACGTTCTCTAACTCCTCAAGGCTTAATCATACCTGTAGTACCTCACTATCGAACATTTCCTTGGATAGCTGTAGCAGGTAGACGGATTTTTACACAATTAGAAACAGTTTTTAGCGATCGCTACTTTATGGCATCCAGTGAATTAAATCTTCTCAATACCATCTTGCTTGAAGATGAAGCAGATAACAAATAGTTAATGTTATTAGGAATTACTTAGCGCAAAGTCAAATTCTTCAACCAAACTACGGGTAAATTAACTTGACGGCGATCGCATTCTTTAGGCAAGCAGCAAATACCGTTAAATACTAAGTCTGCTTGAAGAGATAGGATCTATGTACAAAAGTAGAATTTTAGGAGTAAACCTCTGTCTTTACAAGCTCTTACCGTTCCCACCGCGACTTCTCAACCCCCAGCAGGCTTAATTGTCACTTTGCATGGTTGGGGTGCTAATGCTGAGGATGTAGCATCTTTGTTACCATTGCTCAATTTACCCGATTACCAGTTTGTATTGCCCAATGCACCTTATCCTTATCCCTATTCCCCCATAGGGAGGGCATGGTATGACCTGCGGGTGGAAAATATGTATGAAGGGTTGGCAGAAAGTCGGCAAGTGCTAACAGATTTCTTGGAATCTTTAGAAAGTACTACTGGCATACCTTTGTCACGTACCATTTTGAGTGGATTTTCTCAAGGTGGAGCAATGACTTTAGATGTCGGCTCAAAATTACCCTTAGCAGGTTTAGTTGTCATGAGCGGGTATTTACATCCTGACGCGCTAACGGCAGCTAAAAGTAGGATTCCGCCGACTTTAATCACTCACGGTAGATATGATGAAGTTGTGCCCCTGAAAGCTGCTTTGAAGGCACGAGAAACTCTCAAGTCTCTAGGAGTGGCAGTAGAATACCACGAATTTGATATGGGGCATGAAATAGATCCAAAAACGTTAGAGGTGCTACGAAATTTCGTTGTAAATACAATTGCTTAGTCAGGATTACGAATTTTTTATAAATTCTGGTACAAATTCTGACAATTTTCACGAACTTAATGACTTCTAATGAGTAATATATATTGGGTGGCTGCGTTCAGCGCAACTTAACCCATGCTGAAGGCGAGTGCTGCATAAGGGAGGGGCAAGTATTATGACAACTCTAAGCATTTCCCAAAAAGAAATTGCTGCCATGAGTGCAGTAGAAGTAGAAGAACTAGCTACACGTCTGGAACTGGATAATTATAGTAATGCTTTTGAGGGTTTAAATGATTGGCATCTATTGCGAGCGATCGCATTTCAGCGTCCAGAGTTAGTTGAACCCTATATCTACCTCTTAGACTTGGAACCCTATGATGAAGCTTAGTTGAGAGTTAGGAGTTAGGAGTTAGGATTTATAACTATTTAGTACTAATTTTTGAACGACTCACTCCTAACTTTTTACCATGACTAATCCAAAATTGAACAGGGTTCTCATTGGTGTAGGTGGCGGTATCGCCGCCTACAAAATCTGTGAATTGGTTTCGACGCTGTTTAAAACTGGGGTAGAAGTCCGAGTTATCCTCACCCGTTCGGCGCAAAAATTTATCACGCCTCTGACTTTATCAACTCTATCTCGTCATCCCGCCTACACAGATGATGATTTTTGGCAACCAACTCACTCTCGTCCGTTACATATTGAGTTAGGTGAATGGGCAGATGTCATGGTAATTGCCCCTTTGACAGCTAATACATTAGCCAAGTTAGCCTACGGGATGGCGGATAATTTACTCACAAATACCGTGCTGGCTTCTACTTGTCCCGTGCTGTTAGCACCCGCCATGAATACTGATATGTGGGAACAGCGATCGGTGCAACGGAATTGGCAACAGTTATTGATAGATAGCCGATATCATGGGATGAATACAGCATCAGGATTATTAGCGTGCGATCGCATTGGTGCTGGTAGATTAGCAGAACCTCCAGAAATATTTGCTCACATCCAATCGCTGTTACACACTCAAGGTAAACGAGATTTAGTAAATAAGCGAGTGTTAATTAGCACTGGGGGAACGCGAGAGTATCTTGACCCAGTAAGGTTTATTGGTAATCCTTCCACAGGTAAAATGGGATTGGCGCTATCTCAAGCAGCATTTCATCGAGGAGCAAATGTCACTCTGGTACATGGCCCAGCTAATTGGGATGTACCATTGGGAGTACAAGCGATTCCCGTTGTTAGTGCAGACGAAATGCAGCACGTCATGGTGGAATATTTACCCAACGCTGATATCATTGTCATGTCAGCAGCCGTGGCAGATGTGAAGCCACGAGATTATAGTACAGAGAAATTGCCCAAGCGATCGCTCCCCCAAGCTTTACCTCTGGAACCAGTAGCGGATATAGTTGCCCAGTTAGCACAACATAAACAGCCGCATCAAATATTAATTGGTTTTGCTGCACAAACTGGTGATATTGTCAAACCTGCGTTAGAAAAATTACACAATAAAAAACTTGATGTTATTGTTGCCAATCCCATCGATCAACCTGATAGTGGTTTTGGGAGTGATAATAATCAAGCCATATTTTTAGATAGTCAAGGAAATCAGGTAGAAATTGCACCTTGTTCTAAATTAGAAATGGCACATCAATTATTTGATTTTGTCATCACGGAATTTTAGATTTTCAATTTTGCCGGAAGTAGGGATAATTGATGAATTGCCCCAACGTGAAAATCTTTCTTTTCGGCTATTGTTTGCATAAAATTCAACAACATACGTCCTGTAAAGCACTGCCTCATCCAAAAGATGAAAATCTGCGTCGATTGCGTCAAGTTGATCCCAAGCAATGGAAACAAGAGAGCGGCTATATCGACGTTCTTTGTCTGAAACTGCCATGTTTTGGCTCAAGGTAATTTTTAGAGGCAAGTTACGACGATGCTTTTTTGACAATCTTGCCGCCCTTGTTATTTCTTCAATGTGCTGCCCTCATAAATGCATCAGCTCACAAACAAGATAGTTTTTATCGTAAATTAAAGGGTTTAAATCCCCGTCTGAAATGTCTAAAATGTTTGAATTTTGTTAGCGCAGCGTAAAGCCTTCTCTTCTCTTTCAGAGACGCTAACGCGAACGAGAGGCAACGCCTTCGGCATGGCAACTCTTAGAGAGGCTGCGCCAACGCTTTGAGCGAGTCCGCGTACTCTTTAAGAGTTGCAAGCTACGCTTTTAGCATCTCGTAGAGAGCGTCATTTTGAATTTTGAATTGTTAACGTCCTGTTTCACCTATCTGATCTGCATCGTCTGCTACTCCATTGCGAAAGCGTACTTCTAAGCCGTGTTCTGGGTCCCAGGAACACTCAGCTAGCAACTCAAAGGTAGGAATATGCCGGTCATACTCAACATGGGGCGGCACATAGATATATGAGAAAGTGACCTCATCCCAGACCTGAATGGGATTAGCCAGCAGCGGCATTGACTCATCTCCAATCATGTCACGATATACATCATAATTTTGCAGCACCAGAGGAGCAGTGATGCGTAATATCATGTTCGGATAATCACTTATGATAAAAGTAGGGATGAAAACGATGAACTA
>NZ_JABXKN010000036.1:0-270794 GCF_017115065.1 Nostoc sp. JL23 | reverse complement strand
TTTTTACTCCAGCTTTTTATTATCCCATGTTATTTATATTAAGGATGAGTCTAATACAGTTCAGTTAAGCAATTTTTTTCCTTCTCTTTCTTCTCTCTGCGTCCTCTGCGCCTTGGCGGTTCGTTAAAAAATTGACTTGGATAGCAGAGTTTTAGCCTTAACTGAACCGTATTGGCAGATAAGAGGTCTTTTCCCCCTGTCCCCTTTGAACTATGCAGCCTAAAAGCGTATCAGTTTATCCACAACATTCTCTAACTCTGATACCATTTTCTGTAATTTCCTGCTTGCTAAAAAAATTAGTCGAATAGAATTAAGTACTTAGATAAGGAAGAGTGAAATGGGACTTAGCGACGGACTTTTGAACCCGACCAAAAAGGCTATGGTCATAGAGGACTGTTGCAATATGATCGAAGGACAGCTTGCATCCAAGTCAGGGATGAGCGGCATCGCTTTGAAAACTGCATTCGCCGCCCTGAAAGGGGTTAAGCCAGGGTATATTCCCTATGTGGTTGAGCAGATTTTGCCGCAATGCTTTACAGCTCTCGATCCTATCTGGAGTCAAGGCGTAGAGAAAGGCAACCCAGTTGAATATCTGAGTGCGAATCGCTCTAATACAGCAGACGCACTACTGGGTGTTACCGATGCGAGAGTCAAGAACTCAAACCGCCAAATCGTGCGAGGAACCTATGAAAAACTTCGTGGTTCAGCCAAAAAGCACGTAGAAGAAGCAGTACCAGATTTAGCCAAGGTAATCAACAATTACACTAAGGCTTGAGCCAGAAGAGAAGAATCACAATCAACGTATGCCGCCGTTCGATGCGTCGGTGGCTGGCATACGGGGCAAATATTAAATTGGCGAAAGTACGTAGACGCAAGGCGGCTTGTCGCCAGACATCGCCTCAAAACTTCACCAACTCCAAATCAAGTTCCGCCTATTGGATAGCTCCTTCTTTTAACTCTTCTCTGAGATTGATTAAGGCTTTTTGATTAGTATAATATTGCACAGCTTCGTTAATGAATCGATTGCGATCGCATACCCTTCTTCCTTCTTTTAATATTTAAGCATTTGCGCCCAGAATAGAAGAGTCATAGTGCTGTAGCAAATCTTCTGGATCGTTGTAAATTGCGATCGCTCCCGACAGTTGTTCATCGCTAAAGCCACCGCAGCGCAAACCAATCACAGCTACCCCTGCTTTGCCAGCAGACTCAATATCGTAGGGCGAATCTCCTAGCATCACGACTTTTTCAGGAGTCATTTGCCCTTTGTTCAAGGCAGCTTCTACAATGTCAGGAGCAGGTTTAGATGCTTCAGCATCATCGGATGTAGTGACTTCCGTTAGCAAATCATCTACTTGGGCAATTTTGAGCATTGTATCGAGTTCTTCAGAACTGGCTGAACTAGCGACAACCAGATGCAATCCCGATTTTTGCATCTTTAATATTAAGTTTCTGCTACCATTGGCAGCAGTGATTTGTGGTATATATTTGTCAAATAATAGTTTTTTGCGGAGTTGAGCGATCGCTTTGCCAGTTCCTTCTTCACCATTTAATTCTGGCACTACTTTGGGAATGAGTTGATCTCCACCCATGCCCATAAGTGGTCTAACTGTTTCAAATGGCACTTCCAAATCATAAGCTGCAAATGCCTCTACCCAGGTATTTGCATGAACATCATTACTTAAAACCAGTGTGCCATCAATATCTAAAATCACTCCTTCTAATGCCATGAAAAACCTCGGCTGACGTTTTGTTTCATAGCTGATGATTACATGGCAAATAATTTACTTCATCGTCCTAACAGAAGAGAAGGAGGTTAGAGAAGAGATGGCGATCGCTTATAATTCAATACGCTTGGCTTAAGTATTTCTTCCTTTCTTAGTCTTTGCGTCCTTCTCTAACGAGACGCTACGCGATGGCGTTCTTGGCGGTTCGTTAAAAAAAGAGTTTTAGCCTTGACCCAAGAGTATTGGCTTATAATTATCTGCAATTGCGATCGCGTTCGAGACGCTTAGGCGATCGCACAGTGCCAGAGGCGAACGCTAAGAAAGCTTGTAGAATTTGTTAGTTAATAGGGTAAGCATCATTTACCGAATCCCTATTGGTAAGAGATCAAGATGGTACAAACACCCGCTAGTCCAGAAACCGAAACCCTATTGATTGAGTTGCCTAAGTCCATTGGGTTGTATGTTACCCAAGAACAGTTTGCTGCTTTAGCCGCAGCCAACCGAGACTTGAGACTGGAAAGAACCGCACAAGGAGAATTAATAGTGAACCCACCAACAGGCTGGGAAACTGGGAGACGTAATTGGAGTATTTCGGGAGAATTGTATTTGTGGTGGCGTAATGCGGGCGAACCTGGTCAAGCCTTTGACTCTTCTACAGGCTTCATTTTACCCAATGGTGCGACTCGCTCCCCCGATGCTTCTTGGGTGAGTGGAGAACGATGGCAGGCGCTTACTTTGTCACAAAAAGGAACGTTTGCTAATATCTGCCCCGATTTTGTGGTTGAGTTACGCTCTAGTTCAGATACCCTCAAGTCCCTGCAAGATAAATTGAGGGAGTATATCGACAATGGCGCTAAACTTGGTTGGTTAATCGACCCACAGCAGCGACGGGTGGAAATTTATCGACTGGCTAAGGATGTGGAAGTGTTGGAGAATCCTGCTGAGTTGTTGGGTGAAGCGGTGTTGCCGGGTTTTGTCTTGAATTTGCGACGGGTGTGGGATTGAAAGCATCTTGCTTGCTACGGGTTAATTAATGCATAGCTTGCTTCTAGCTGGAGGCAAGTATTACGAATTACGAATTACTTGATATCATCACACAGACGCTTGTCACTCTCACCCAAATTCGGGTTATTCTGCAAGTAATCATGCAGCCAATTGCAACCCCGCACCAACAACCGGTCTAAATTCTCCACAGGCCACAACCGCGCTGTGTTGTCTAATGATGCCGTGGCGATGGTTTTGCCGTCCGAGCTGAAACTCACACTTAAGACTATGCCTTGATGCCCTTTGAATTCTTGGAGGAGTTGCCCGTTGAGCCTCCACAACCGCGCTGTCTTGTCTAATGATGCCGTGGCGATGGTTTTGCCGTCCGGGCTGAAACTCACACTTAAGACACCGCCTTGATGCCCTTGAAACTGGTTACGTTCTTTAATTTTATTGAGAATAGTATCCAAAGCAAAAATAGGGCTGATAGCTGGATATTTTTCTAAAGGGCGACCATCCTTTACCAAAGTTTTTAACTCTTTCCCACTGTGCATTACTGCCACCAGCGATTCTAACTCGCCAGCATACTCAAACTGTCTTAAGGCATTAACACCTGCCCGTTCTAATTCCGTTCCCTTTTGTGCTTCTTCACGTGCTGCTTCTGCTTCTTCTGTTGCTTTCTGTGCTTGTGCAAGTTTTGCTTGCGCTTGGTTGACGGTGCTTTGGGCTTGTTGAGCTTGAGATTCTGCTTGCTGTTGTTTTGTCGCTGCTTGTTGTAATTTTACTTCAGCAGTTTTTATTTTTTCGCTTGCCGTTTTAATGCTTTCCTGGGCTTGGGCATTTTTCTCTTGTAATTCTGAGGCTTTCTGGTTTACTTCTTCCAAGTCTGCTTTAGCAGCCAGTAAGCTTTGGTTTGCCTGTTGAGTTTTCTGCTTTGCTAATTTCGATTCTTTTTCTGCGGCTTGCTGATTCTTCTGCGCTGCTTGAAACTTTTGTTCTGCATCTGTCTTTTTACTTTCTAATTCCTGCGCTTTCTGCTGTATTGCTGCCTGTTGCTTTTGGGTAGCTTCCAAGTTTTGATTTACTAACTTGTATTTAGCTTCAGCCGTTGTAACTTTATTTTCTGCCTCTTGCTTTTTACCATCAGCTTCCTTAGCAAATTGAATTTGATTAAATGCATATAAAGATGATATACCTGCAAATAATAATAGACATACTGCCAAACCAGAACTCACTCTCAACTGCATCCGCCCTTGGCGAATTTCTCGCTTGGCTTCTTGTTGAGCATTAACTAATATCTGCTTTGCATCTTGTTCAAGCTTCAGCTTCTCTTCTGCTTGCAAGCGTTGTTCTCGCTCTCTAGCGAGTTCTGCTAATATTTCATTACTCTGTTGCTGACGAATGAACGACACAAGGTAATCATGCACCAGTTGATAACGGTCAGCCGGAGATTCTGGTAACAGCAATACTAACCTTGATGCCACAAAAATCTCTAACACCAAATCTAATTTATCGGCTTCTGTTGCTAAATCTGCGGCTAACTCAGCGCGAGTCTTGAGGGGACGAGTCCCATTTTCATCTGTGAGTAAATATAAAACCAGTCGAGCAACCTGTTCATTCTCCGCGCCACAATCATGGATGACTTCTTCTAAAAATCGTTCAACCAGTTTTTCTTTTGTACCAAATTGACGGTACTTATCTAAAGTTGTAATTTTCTCAGTTTGCAGTTGCATCCCCACAATTTGTAACTCAATTGGGCGAACCTCCCCCAACTCCCCTGCTAAATCGCGCACTAATTCATCAATCAGTGCAGGCTCTAAATAAAAGTGAGAACGTTCTGTTAAACTCTGCACAACAGCCATAGCATCGGCTGGCAAAAAATTACCCAAATGATAGCGAATATTTTTATCGAGAATATTATTATTAATTGCAGTCAAATTAAATAGACGATCTAATTCTAATAAATAATGTAAATAATCTTCCCGCAAAGACAGAATTACCTTAACAAAAGGAATATCTAGACAAACTCGCAAAAACTCATAAAATGCTCGTCGTTGACCTTGGTCTGGATAAACGAAGAAAAACTCTTCAAACTGGTCAAATATTAAAACCGTCAACAAATTCCGGTCAGCATTTCTCCGTAATTGTTCTAAAATAGCTGCTGAAGAATCAAGATTAGCAAATAATTGATTCCCTCTAACTTCCTCAAAAGCCTGAGCCAAACTCTGCCCCAACATCCCCACCCAATCAGTATAAACTCGCAACAAAACAGGTAAAGCATCTCGCTCACCAATTGCTTCCTGTTGCAACGCCGGGATTAATCCACCCTGCAAAATCGAGCTTTTCCCCACTCCTGACTGACCATGAATTATAGTCAATTTATGCTCAGTCCCGCCAATTCTTTCTCGTAACCGCTTAACATCTTGTCCCCGACCAGAAGCAGCAATTTCTTCAGCAATGGTTTCAGGATTTTCAGCTTGCAACTGTGCAGAATTAATTGCCTGTCGCTGCGGATTTAGATAAGATGCACCAACAAAAGCGCGGAAACCATACTGTTGTTCAATTTGCAATTGTTCTTGCTTAATATTAAAAGCTTTCAGATAATCACTTTGTTCAAAATAAAGTGAGCTTAACCTTTCTAATATAGATATATATAATTGCGGGTTATACTGATGATTACTTTCAGATTGATTAGTTTTAGCGGTAATTTTGGCAATACCTACAGATAATTCAGCCTCAACCCCAATATCTAGCGGCGTTTGCAAAAACTCAGAAATTTCCGTAAACAGATTTTTAAAGTATCTAGGACTAGCCCTTTCAAGGTGAGTAAAAATTTTGCTCAAAAAATTCCTCTTTAATCTCTTAACTCTGTGTTCTCTGCGTCTCTGTGGTTAAATAAATTACTTTTAAACCGCAGAGGCACAGAGAGCGCAGAGAGAAAAACAGAGATTTTACGAGTCACCTTGAAAGGGCTGGTCCTAGCTTCTTTAGATTGACTGATTAAAATATCTAACTTTTCCTGTGGGGTGGGTGTCTCACCCGCCTACAACCAAGGGCGGACAAGATGTCCACCCCACAAGAAATATCTACAATTCCAGCTTTTCACCGCGAATCGAATAATCTAACAACTCCATCGGGTGAATAACTGAAATCTTCTTACCTTGCGACTGCAAATGCTTAGTAATTTGCAAAGTACACCCAGGATTAGCAGAAGCAATTAACTCAGCACCAGTATTCAACAAATTCTCTACTTTTTGCCGACCCAATTCTTCAGAAACTTCTGGTTGCAGCATATTATAAACCCCAGCACTACCACAACACAAAGCTGCATCTATTGGTTCTCTCAACTTCACCCCTGGAATTTGCCGCAATATCTGACGCGGTTGCACGCTAATCTTTTGTCCATGCAATAAATGACAAGCATCTTGATAAACTAAATTCAATGGTTTATCAGTCAGTGGTGAAAGTTTCGCTGTTAATCCAACAGTTGCCAAAAACTCTTGAGCATCTTTTACCTTAGCTGCAAAATCCTTGGCCTTTTCTCGATATTCTAGGTCATCTTCTAAAATGTGACCGTATTCTTTCAAAGTATGACCGCAACCAGCAGCATTGATAATTACAAAATCGACATCCGTCTTGGCAAAACTATCAATCATCTGCCTTGCTGAAGCTTTCGCTTGTTCTGTTTGTCCTTGGTGTTCGGGAAGCGCCGCACAACAACCTTGAGATTTGGGAATCACAACTTCACAACCATTTGCCGTTAAAACGCGCACTGTCGCTTCATTCACGGGTGAGAAAAACAGCCGTTGCACGCAACCCAAAATTACCCCAACACGATACCGCTTCTCACCTTTAGCGGGAATCACACTAGGCAAATTATCTTGAAAAGATTTGAGAGTAATTTCTGGCAGAATTGATTCCATTGCTGCCAAACGGGGCGATATTTTATTTAGTAAACCTGTAGCCCGAAAGAACTTAGCAAAACCCAACTTTTGATAAACCAATAACGGAACTAATAAAACGCGTAAAAGATTGGGATAAGGAAAAAGAGAAAATATCAGTTGACGAAAAAATCGATCTGGTAAACTGCGGGGATAATTTCGTTCAACTTGGTGACGAGTTGCAGAAATTAACTTGTCATACTGCACACCAGAAGGACAAGTACTCACACAAGCAAGACACCCTAAACAAGAATCAAAATGTTCTACAGTTGCCGTATTGAGAGCAATCTCACCCTCATTAATTGCATCCATTAAATAGATACGTCCTCTAGGAGAATCCATCTCCTTACCCAGCACCCGATAACTCGGACAAGTCGAGAGACAAAATCCGCAATGGACACAACTATCAATTAACTTCGGGTCAGGCGGATGACTCTCATCAAACCCCTTTAAATTCTTTAAACTAGCCGTATTATTAACAGAATTTTCAGAAACTTGCATAATTAATTCTTTTCCCCTCTTCCTTTGCGTCCTTCTCTTCGAGACGCTGCGCGAAGGCGTCCTTGGCGGTAGCCTGCGGCAAGCCTCTGGCGAGTCTACGTTTTCTTAAACCTAAATTCCACCCACAAACCGACCAGGACTTAAAATATTTTTACTATCAAACTGTTCCTTAATACGGCACATCAACGGCAAAGCATTCCCCGTATAACCCCAAACATCTATTTGTTCTTTAACCCCAACTGGTGCTGACAGAATTGTTAAAAAACCTCTACTCGCTTGAGTGCAATCGCTTCCAGCAAAGCCTAGCTCATCGCGGATTTTCAAAACTTGATTTTTACTCTCTAATTGTAACAAACCTAAACCACTACTAATATAAATTAAACCCAACCCCACCTGAGTCAAAATCTCCACAGCAGCAGTAGGTAACACTCCTATTTTGCAGGTAATTACCGATTCTGTAGCAGTACTATGTATTCGTTCTTGCAATCTCTGCCATAGATTAGCTTCATCACCATCGGCAAAAATTGCCCCATCTAACCCTAACTTTTGTCCAACTTCCAAAACTCGGTTTGACTGTTCCTTAACACTCTCACTAATACTTTGAAAGCGAGCAATTAATCCCAGCCCTTCACCCAATCCTAAACTAGACACCAATTTAGCTGATAGCAAATCAGCCTGAACTGGTGTTAACGCCGAACCTCGAAGGATATTAGCCGCTTGAGATACAGCCTCAGCTTTCCCAGTTAGTACCACCGTCCCAGATGCCTCGGCTAGCGGATACAACCGAAAAGTTAGTTGACTAATAAAGCCTAATGTGCCATAAGACCCCGTAAGCAACTTCATCAAGTCATATCCGGCGACATTTTTAACTACTCTTCCTCCAGCTTTGGCAATTTGTCCATCAGCACGCACAAAGGTAATACCTAGTAACTGGTCGCGCACACTACCATAACGTTGCCGCAGAGAACCTGTATCACCTGTGGCAACAATACCGCCAATGGTGGCTGACTCTGGTGCCGTGGGGTCTAGAGCAAGAAATTGCCGCGATTTTGCCAAAAGTGCTTGCAAATCAGAGAACTTCATCCCAGCTTCTACGGTGACAGTCAAATCGCCAATGGCGTGTTCAATCAGTTGGTTGATGCGTTCTGTACTAACTACAACATCAATGCTTTTTGCTAAACCACCCCAACTAAGTTTACTGCCACTACCACAGGGAAGGACGCGCCAGTTATTTGCGTGAGCCTTGGTAATGACTGCGGCTAGCTGTTCTTGGCTGCGGGGATAGACAATACAACTGGGTGAATTTCCAGAAGCTATAGCCTGTTGGATACGTTTTTGCTGACTGAGTTCGATATTTTCCCAAAGGCAAATAGCATTTTCTTCACCGACGATAGATGCAAGTTCAGAAGCGCAGACGCCTTGCGGCCTGTCGTTAGACATCGCTTTCATTGAGTTTATTTTTTTACGCCCTACTTCTAATTTACTGGCTAACCTGACCAAAAAAGCGCATTGCCATTAATATAAGGTGGCTTTAATATGAAAAGCGATGCCGACAACTGGTTGCGCCAACCCCAGATTGTAATTAGCGCCAAATAAAAGAAAGTTTGTTTTTCAAGCGATCGCTACTCTTTTACAATAAAATTCTTGCGGTAGTTTGTAATTCTAACGTTTTTAACTAATGAGCTACCGATATTAATAATCTAATCTATTATTAAAATTTTATTAAATGTTTACTTAACTTTCTTAACTGTCTTAAATGTCCTTGCATTTCCATTTAAAAACTAAGAGTATATTCATGTGAGTTTCAAATAATCTTGCTGAAACTTTTGTTTGGATAAATACATATTTCTTCAAAGTGTATTGAAGAGGCAAGTTTGCTTTTTTATCATTGATGCAACAAAGCTGAACCGAAAGGTTAGGCAATTGACTCTAAAACTATAATTTCAGGGGAAATTAAACCATGAACATATTTAAGTACATCAAAAAGGCGATCGTTTTTGCCCTGGTCGTATTTAGTTTGAGTTGGGCGTTTCAAAGCCCTAGTTACGCAGCAGTTTTAGAAGGAAAGTGGAAACTTACCTCCTTAAACAATTCTCCTGTTCCTGAACAGGTTAAAATTACAGCCACATTTGATCCTGCTGAAAGTAGAATCACAGGCGGTGTAAACTTTGGTGGTAGTCCCGTCTCATACTTTGGTTCTTACAAATCGACAGAGAATAAAATCGAACTTCCAAATGGTGTAGCAAGACCACGTGTATATTTTGGTACAGAGGGGGAAGAATATTTTTCTACACTAGATTCAGCAAAGTCTTATGATCTAAGCAATCAAAAGCTAACAATTAGCGACTATTCGGGTAGAAAATTGAGCTTTGTTAAAGCTGAATAACGTGAGTTCGATGAGTCATATACTGTCCATTTAATTAGCTGTAAAAAAAGACCTCTCCCTGGTTTTACTACGCAAAACCGTCCCTCTCCGAGTCGGAGAGGGATAGGCTTAAACTTTAGTTCAAGGCAGGGAGAGGTTTATCGAACTCAGGTTGAATAAAGTTATGATGCTCTTGTATTAAAAGCGATCGCGCTTTTGTTGGGTAAGGTATTAGCCTTATCCAACCTATAATTTTGAGAAACTTTACAACCACGAATGACGCGGTGGGTTGATGTTGTTCAAGAAGTAATTACCCTTTCCAAGAAAGTAGTAGATGAGTTAAATATACTCATCTACTATAGGTAGAGTTAGGAGAAAAATTGCATATTTATTATATATAATAAAATCTTCTCTGGGAACAATCATAAATTACAGTGGTGTTAATTAAATAGACTACATCAATGCAGAGAAGTTTGGGCGTAGTCTATTAATTTGAACATTGCTATAAAAATAGAATTTCTGAGAATAAATTTATATGATTCTGATTAACTTTTAGAGAAAGGTAGCAGATGAGTAGAAATTACCCCTCTGCTACGAACAAACGGAGGTATAAACTTGATTATTTAATTGGCATGAACCAATTCTTGAGGCGCTGCGGCATCATATTCTACAGCTTTAACAAATTCCTTGAGAACATCTTTGAGCCTTTGCTCAATTTCCTCATCTAACAGAACGCTGTTATCAGCTTGTCGTTGAACTTGTTTGTCTACCGCATAAACAGTAGCTAGGATGTGCCGCGCTCCTAATTCAGATAAGACAGGTTTTAGAGCATATTCAATTGCCAATAAATGAGCGATCGTTCCACCCAAAGCAATTGGTAAAACGGGTTTACCTGTTAATGATTTTTGTGGTAGCAAATCTAGAAATGTTTTTAGCACTCCTGTATAAGCAGCTTTGTAGATTGGGGTGGCGATAATCACACCATCTGCCTTTGCTAATAAAGCTTTTGGCTGTTCTAAAGCAGGGCTATCGTAACGTCCAAAAACTAAATCTTCGGCAGGCAAATCCCGAACTGAAATAATGTCTACATGCAAGCCTTCTTGTTGTAAAAGCTTGGCTGTGTATTCGACAAAACCATAGGTTCTAGATGGATGGGTTGGACTACCTGCGATCGCTACAATATTTGTCATTCAATTAAACTCCCAATTTCTAAAACGGGTTCAGTATGTTTTGTGGTTTTGGTCTTCATAGCTGATGCTGTGTTGACTTTCTCACTCAGACGTTTGTAAGGATGGCGCAAACTCATACTCTCTACTTCCCAGATGTAGCCATGAATAACTACATCTTGGGGAATTAAAGGAGAATTACGCAGTAATTCCACCTGCTCTGTGCAGATTTCATCTACATCGATAAACGTTTTGATCCATTTGGAAAAAACGCCTTTTGGTAGCTTTAACTCTGGCAAAGCTGGATCGACACTAACTTGATCCACATCAATACCTTGGTTATGCAATATCTCAGTGAGAAAATCTCCTGATGCTGTCATCATGCCACATTCGGTATGATTAATAACGATGATTTCTTTGGTGCCAAAAAACTGTGTAGTTAACATCGCTGACCGAATTGCATCATCTGTAACTAACCCCCCAGCATTACGGAAAATATGAGCATCTCCTTCACCAATTCCTAATGCTTTCTCCACTGGTAATCGCTCATCCATGCAAGCTAGCACCCACAAGCGTTTATTGTTAGGTATTCCCAACTGACGACGCAATACCCACGCTTCTTTTTCTGAGATTTTTTGGTCGATTTGTTGGTGCAGCATAGCTGTTAATCTCCTAGTTCTTAATTACTAGGATATGGACGTTGCTCTTTCTTGAGGCTTTTGCTTAGGGAAATCTTCATTTGCCACAATCTCGCCAAATGGGCTTAAGACGTGTTGTTTCTCCACTGCGGGTAAATTATCTAATGGCAGATGGGGAAATAGAAGTTCTGCAACTCGATAAGCTTCCTCTAGGTGGGGATAGCCAGAGAGGATAAAGGACTCAATACCTAAATCTGCATATTCTAATATCCTGGCAGCTACGGTTTGGGGATCGCCGACTAAGGCTGTTCCCGCACCACCCCGCACCAAACCGACTCCTGCCCACAGGTTCGGGCTAATCTCTAATGCCTCACGATTACCGTGGTGTAACTGAGTCATTCGCTGTTGTCCAACTGAATCCATTCGGGCGTAAGCTTTTTGGGCTTTAGCGATCGCTTCGTCATCGACATACTTAATCAATTGATTCGCCGCATCCCAAGCTTCACTCTCGGTTTCGCGCACAATCACATGTAAGCGAATCCCAAACCGCAAAGTTCGGCCTTCTGATAAAGCAAGTCTCCGAACTGATGCAATCTTCTCGGCTACTTGCGCCGGTGGTTCGCCCCAAGTTAGATAGACATCTACGTGCTTGGCAGCAATTTTTTGAGCAACAGGAGAGGAACCGCCAAACCACAAGGGCGGATATGGCTTTTGAACAGGTGGAAACAGCAATTTCCCATCTTGGATATTAAGATAGTCCCCCTGGAGATTGGCTTGTTCACCACTAGCGATCGCTCGCCATACTGTCAAAAATTCATCTGTTAATTCATAGCGCTGATCGTGATCCAAATGCAAGCCATCTCCCGCTAACTCTACGGGATCGCCACCAGTCACGACATTAATCAGCAAGCGTCCTCCAGAGAGGCGATCAAAAGTCGC
Source organism: Nostoc sp. JL23 (assembly GCF_017115065.1). Lineage (NCBI taxonomy): Bacteria > Bacillati > Cyanobacteriota > Cyanophyceae > Nostocales > Nostocaceae > Nostoc > Nostoc sp. JL23. Next base: position 258,536 of record NZ_JABXKN010000036.1, on the reverse strand, counting down.
TGCCATCCGCGCTGCTACCCCAGGTGATACCAAGCCGGGACGAATCGCCACCAAAAAACGCATCTGTCGTGTCAGTGATACCAACGTTGACGCTACAATCCAAGCATCTTCGCAAGAGCGGCCTGTAGGCAGCAATGCCCCTGTATAACCAAGGTCATCCACCGCTTGGGCAATCTGCCGCAGATAAGGAAAGCTTACTGCCCGTCCACCTGTAGCAGTTGCAAGGTAACGTCCGTCGCCATGAGTTGGGATGAACCATAGTAGCTGCATGAATCCTGTCCTTTTAAACTACGGCAATTCGATAGAAATACCGTGCTTTATTCGTAGTTTTTAGAGTATCACATATTCTACTGAACCGAGCAAGAGGTTTTCCAAACAACTCCGGTATCTCTATCAAACCAATGTATATTAAGCGGTGTCAATCAGTTGGGGATTGGGCATTAGTATAGTTATTCTCCCCCTACCCCCTTTCTGTCTCTAGGAAGAATCCAGCAATGGTGGCTTTGTGTATACTTATTTACTTGTTCATAACCTTTTGTTAAATTAACCTTAATGTACTAAAAACCTATTGATTTGCTGTGCTTAAGTTTTCAGCGACAAAAGTGGGTAGCCATCCATCTCACTGCCAATAGGTGCAAAATTGTGTTCTATCTCTAGGAGAAATAAGGCAATGGGGCCGATGTTTATTGCTGCCAACGATTGGCCACATATAGCGTTTAGATTATCTTTGGCGCTCCTGGTTGGTTGCTTGATTGGATTTAACCGTCAGCAAGGAGGAAGGCCAGCAGGGATGAGAACATTCATGCTTGTGAGTATGGGAGCAGCATTATTTGTAATGATTCCTTTGCAGGCTGAGGGCGAGAGTCCCTATGCTGCTACCAATGCACTGAGTCGCACAATTCAAGGTGTAGCCACCGGGGTTGGATTTCTCGGAGCTGGATTGATTTTACAAGAGTCTCCGAGAAAATCTGCAACGCCAAAAGTAAAGGGTTTAACTACAGCCGCCTGTAGTCTGGACTGCTGCCGGATTGGGGGCTGCAATTGGTTGTGGTTTGTGGCAAATGGGATTATTGGGAGGCTTACTGACTCTGATTACCCTCAGTGGGGTAAAGCGGCTCAATCGCGCATTTGTATTTATGACGAGTCATGGTAAACACGGGACTACTAAGCATTTCACCACTTCTGATGAAGATGATGATTGACCGTAGTTTATGCTCCACTTGAAAACTATACTTGCTATTGTCCAAAAATCAGGTGAAATAGATCGGATTCCCACCTAGTATTCGGCTGAAAAATAATTTGTTGTTTCTTAACGCCGTGTGCGACTTTCTTTCAGACCTAACCCCCAACCCCTTCCCTACTAGCGTTGGGGAGCAAGAATCAAAGCCTCTCTCCGTTTCGGAGAGGGGTTTTAAGAATAAGTCGCACATCGCGTTTCTTAGCTAATTTTAATCAGTTTATCAGGGCTAATTCAGAGCGATCGCTGATTATAGTCATTCATGTAGGGAATCCCGTACTGGAGTCGATTGCCCAGTGAACCGGAAAATAGAAAATAATAGATATATGGACAAACGCTATTTTTTACAGGCTGGTGCAGTCATAGTCGGCACAGCATTGTTATCAAGGTATATCAATTGGGGGTCACAAGCAATGACAACTTCTCAGAGTGGATTTGAAGTTACCAAACCAGAGTCAGAATGGCGCACGATTTTAACGCCAGAACAGTTTAATGTATTGCGTAAACATGGGACTGAACGCCCTCACACCAGTCCATTGGATAAGGAATACGACCAAGGCACTTATTATTGTGCCGCCTGTGAACTACCACTGTTTACATCTGATACCAAATTTAATAGTGGTACTGGCTGGCCTAGCTTCTTTAATCCAATTGAAGGTGCGATCGCCACTACTGTAGATAAGTCATTATTTATGACCAGAACTGAAGTGCATTGTAGTCGCTGTGGTGGTCATCTGGGTCATGTTTTTGATGATGGCCCTGCACCTACTGGCAAGCGCTACTGCATGAACGGCGTTTCGCTGAAATTTGAGCCTGCTTGATTAAGTTGCGTCACCGATAGCGTAGCATTAGCGAGTCAAGCACCTTCCTGCGTCGCTAACGCTGCACTATCGAGCGTCACAGCCCGTCCTAACATTGCACACACAACTTAAATCATCAGATTTTGATACTTGACCAAGGGTGAATAAATTTTTGACAATAACTTTTCCTATTCAGTGCTATTGAACAAAGTATTGTCAATGTAAGGAAATGCAACTCTTGGTCTTTGCTAGAACTATTTACCTAAATCGTCCTATTTGCCTGGTTCTTTTTTCTCCTTTTTGTCTTTGGGATCTTTTTTAGGTTTTTTAGCTTCTTTATTACTTTTTCTTTCCTTCGACATCAGCGTTCTCCAACTAGGTAAATCAGTAAAAGCTTTCGCATTCTGCCGTTAGGAAATCAGGATATTAATTACCTGGTATTCTTTTATGGCAAAAAGGAAAGTATCAGACAGAAATGTTACTAACTACCATGATACGGTGTTGTTTGATTTTCGTCTGACAGCCTTTCTATCTATTTGAACTACAATCGCCTGTAGGGTAGCATAGCTAGCTGTGCTACCCTAATTATTTACAGTGTCGCTACAAGATCCTTTAAGCGATCGCGTCCATCCCGAAAGACGGGCCAACCATCCCCCACCAGCACTGCTTCTACCCGACTCAGTTGAGCCAACCTGCGAACAGAAGCAACAGCCTCCTCTCGATTCAGCAGCTTGTCATCTGGTAAAATCGTCAAGCTACCTGCTTTGCGTGCCCGGACTAAATCCCCTGTAATTAAAGTTGTCTCTTCCAGTAACAAAGCCAACTCACCGGGAGTTTTAGAACCATTGAGTTCAATCACCTCCAGTCCTGGCACAAATTCTTCACCATCAGATAGCCAGCGATCGCAAGGTATAGGAAAAGTGTCTTTTTCTGCAATCGGGCCAGCAATCTTAGCATAAGTTTGATCGGCAATTTCTTTACTTGCCCTGACATGCTCAGAATTCGTCAGCACAATCCAAACCACACCGCCGAGGGATTTTAGATGATTCCAATCATGGTTTGATAAGGCTACTGGGTCAATCAAGATGTTGCCATCTGGGCGAATCCAGGCAATCCCATTGAAATCAATATTTCTTGCCGGATTGAAATTAGACCAGCTATACAGATCGGGACGGTGCAAAGATTTCATGATGATTCTGGATCAGTACTTCAATAATTGACTATTAATCTCAATAATTAAGTATATAGATAATAAGGGCATTGGGCATTGGGCATTGGTTATTATCCTGCTTCCTCTGCCTCCCCTGCCCCTCTGCTCCCTTGCTTCTTCCTCTGGATCGGAAATTTGAGTATACTACGATAAATCTATCAATATTATGGCTTTTGTCTGGTTTACAGAAATTCCCGGATAACGGCAATAAAGGATTAAGGGAGGTATAGGAGTGAGTGAGATTAAGCGCCAAAAAATATCAGCGAAGGCAGAACAGTTTACAGAGTCGGTGATTCGAGAAATGACGCGGGTAGCACTGCAACACGATGCAGTAAATCTGGCGCAGGGGTTTCCTGATTTTCCTTGTCCCTTGGAGTTGAAACAGGCAGCATATCAGGCCATAGAGGCAGATGTTAATCAGTATGCCATTACTTGGGGCGATCGCCCATTTCGTCATGCGATCGCCAATAAAGTCCGTTGGTATCTTGGCTTAGATATTGATCCCGAAACCCAAATCACCGTTACCTGTGGTTCCACAGAAGCAATGGCATCTGTGATGCTAGCGACAGTCAATCCGGGTGACGAAGTAATTGTATTTGAGCCATATTACGAAAACTACGGCCCCGATGCGATTTTAGCTGGTGCTATACCCCGCTACGTGACACTGCATCCTCCCCATTGGACATTTGATGAAGCACAGTTGCGTCAAGCTTTCAATGCCAATACCAAAGCGATTATTATCAACACACCCCACAACCCCACAGGTAAAGTATTTACCCCTGAAGAACTCACCCTAATTGCCGAACTTTGTCAAAAATGGGATGTGTTAGCGTTCACTGATGAAATCTATGAACATATTCTCTATGACGGCACTCAACATATTGCCCTAGCGACTCTTCCCGGAATGGAAGAACGTACCGTTACTATTAACGGTTTATCTAAAACTTACAGCGTCACTGGATGGCGAGTCGGCTACATTTTTGCAAACCCCGAATTGACAGGAGCGATTCGCAAAGTCCATGATTTTCTCACCGTTGGCGCACCCGCACCATTGCAACGAGCCGGAGTTGCCGCCATGCAACTGCCACAATCTTATTATGAAGAACTAGCCAAACTTTATCACCAGAAGCGAGACAGCATTTTACAAATTCTAGACCTAGTTGGAATTCCGTATTTCGTTCCCAAAGGAGCCTATTACGTACTTGCAGATATTTCCAAATTTGGCTATAAAACAGATGTTGAATTCACTTACCATCTGATTAAAGATATCGGTGTTGCCGTAGTTCCCGGTTCTAGTTTTTTCAGTCAACCAGAAAAGGGACATTCATTGATCAGATTTTGCTTCAGCAAAAGACCTGAGACATTAAAAGCAGCTAGCGATCGCTTACTCAAATTACAATCAAATTTATAACCGACATCATAATATATATTTCTTATCCTCTCTCATGTAAGTTGTGAAAATTACTTTTTTGTGAGGCATTTTTGTTTTAGGTGCGGTTTAAATTCCATTATAAATTACGAATTTTCAGACTATCTCTCTTCAAGTTAATATAATTTAATAAAACTTAGATTAATATAATTTTACAAATGCTTGATTTAAGCATTCATTTGTTAAAAAAGATAACATCATTTTCGAGTTAAATTTAACTCTAACTTTTGATCCCCGACGTAAAGTTGACTTGGCAAATTAAACCCTACTTCGAAGCGAGGGTTTATAAGCCTTAATGTATAGTATTCCTCATAAAAACAACACTAAATAACTGTAGAATTAGTTCCAATTCCCGGTAATTATATCGGGAAAGTAGGCTTAAAAATTATGGATTAAAAACCCCATTGACTCTTGAAAAGGATAGGACTAATGTGATGAGTAGTCCTTCCGGGGACACTATTTTATGCATCAAAAAATCAGGAGGTATTTCCGATGATGATGATGATGACTGAAACCATGACTCCAGAAATGCAAACTTGCATGGATGTTTGTATGGACTGCCATAAAATGTGCATGGAAACTATGACTTACTGCATGAGCAAAAGTGGTAAGGACATGGACAAGAGCATGATGAGCATGATGAGCATGATGCGCGATTGCTCAGAAATGTGCATGATGTGCATGAATATGATGATGAGCGGTTCTGAGTTTATGGAACGCACTTGTATGCTTTGCGCGGAAATGTGCGATCGCACTGCAATGGCGTGTGAGATGATGAGCGATGACGCGAAAATGATGGAATGTGCTGCTGCTTGCCGTAAGTGTGCAGAGTCTTGCAGAAGTATGCAGATGATGCCCGCATAATTCTATAACAATCTAGCAGAAGTTTCTCTGCAACCTAATATTCAAGCGCTCAGACTTTTTTAGTCTGGGCGCTTGAAGTAAAAATTTAACTAAAATGGTATGTTGGCGATCGCCTCTACATGAACAACTGGCTTGTAGACAGGCGATGTCTACGACGGGCTACGCCTACGCACCGATGAGTCTACAGCCCTAATTTACTGCTGTTTCTGTACTTTTGCCATTTGTCGTTGCCTTCTCTACATTTAGTGCGATCGCGGTTGTAGCCGGTTCAGTGTTAGATGCACCCTTATTTCTCTGGCGCCGCTTTCCCCCCGCCTGCACATACTGCAAACTGTTTTTACCGTAGCGTGTCCCCACACTCATCAACATTTTTTCCGAATAGCTGCTCAAATCTTCCTCTAATAATTGAATCTGCCCCATCGCTTCATCTAGGGTAGAAAGCATTGTGTTGTAGCTTGATAGCTTGGTTTGCAAGGTTTGAATCCGCCTTTGATACTCCGTTAAATTCAAGCTATCACCAAATTACAGCGTTTCACTAATCGATCGCATCCCCGCAATCCGTCGCGTTGCCTTATCCAATACCGTAGAACCGCGTTTCAATCTTGCCATATATGCGTCTGCTCTCAAAGAAAATATGTGCAAATTAATACATACTTATGTTTTCACTCTAGCCATCTGCTATTCCCATTGCCCTGAGCAAAAACAACCAAAAATACAGTATGGTCTAATATGTATTCGCTAATTTTACTGGGAAATATTCTAATATTAAGTATAAAATTTACATACATTGCTATTGAGTCCTTAATATTGCAATACGCTTGGGTTAAGGCTAAAACTCTGTTATCCAAGTCAATTATTTTAACGAACCGCCAAGGCGCAGAGGACGCAGAGAGAAGAAAGAGAAAGAGAAGGAAAAGCTTAACTGAACTGTATTGCTTAATATTGTGTTGGAGTACCCAAATATCGTGTTGGAGTACCCAAATATCGTGTTGGAGTACCTAAATATCATTTTGAAGTACCCAAATATCGTGTTGGAGTACCTAAATATCATTTTGAAGTACCTGAATATCGTGTTGGAGTACCTAAATATTGTGTTGGAGTACTCAAATATTGTGTTGGAGTACCCAAATATCGTGTTGGAGTACCCAAATATCGTGTTGGAGTACCTAAATATCATTTTGAAGTACCTGAATATAGCGATCGCTCCAGGTGAGGCGAAGTGCGATCGCCCTTTGAAACCTTTAGCTGTCTTGTTCCCAGTCTCCGACTGGGAATGCCGTCCTAGAGGCTCCGCCTCCCTTGTTGGCGGCAGAGCCGCAATTGAAGTGCATTTCCAGCCCAGAGGCTGGAAACGAGATTTGAAAGTTTGTGGAATTGGGATTCCGATGTGTATCTCTGCGTTCACTCCATCAAAATCAAGCGCAGAGGATCTAAACGCACATACCAAGGAAAAGGTTGGTCTTTCATCGCCGCCCATTTTTCTTTAAACACTTCAGCTTGCAGATGATAATCTTGAGAATTCTTGCCAGCTGAATATAGTTTGAGAAATAATGTCATTCGATGAGGCGTTTCACTGGTTCGTACCACCCAGCAAGGAAAGGTGTTTTCCTGTGATGAGTCGTTGGTAAAAATGAACTGATGGGCACGAATGCCGACGTGAAATAATTCGCTCTTGACTGGTTCAATTACTTTCAGGGTACAACCCCAATCAGTCGCTTGCACCTGTTGTGATGACTGGAGAACAGCACGGGAGAAGTTTTTACATCCGGTAAGTTGGGCGACACTAACGGTAGCAGGATGCTGGAAAATCTCATGTTTGCTACCATAATGAACGGCTCTACCATGCTCCAATACCAACAGATTTGGGCAAATCCGATAAGCTTCTTCCATATTATGGGTGACAAATAGAGTCACACCTTGATAGTCAGCAAGAGTTTCTGTCATTTGCTGCTCTAATTGGCTACGCAGATGGGTATCAAGTGCGGAAAACGGCTCATCTAAAAGTAATGCTTCCGGTTGACTTGCCAATGCTCTTGCTAAAGCTACCCGTTGTTGTTGACCCCCTGAAAGTTGGTGCGGATAGCGATCGCCTAATCCCTGCAACTGCATCGCTATTAATTGCTCCTCCACCTGTACTCGAATATTCCCAGCAGAAAGTTTTTTGGGCAAGCCGAAAGCGATATTCTGCGCCACACTCATGTGCGGAAACAGGGCATAATTCTGCACTAAAAAACCGATGCGGCGATCGCGGCTGGGTACATTAATTCCTTGTTCGGAGTCAAACAGAACTCTGTCATTTAAAACTATGCGGCCATTTGTGGGCGTTTCTATCCCCGCAAGGCAGCGCAAAATCATACTCTTACCTGCTCCCGAACCCCCTAACAATCCCAAGGGTTGCTCATCAGTAGTGAAAGCAACTTTTAAATCAAAGCTAGGAAGTATTTTTTCAATGTTGACAAACAATCCCCCAGATTCAAAGCTAAATTGCGGAGTATAAAGAATTTCTCCCCCTGCTCCCCCTGCTTCCCCCCTCTTTTCCCTCAATTCTTGCCAGAAGTTGGCTGCAATAATTCCAGAGAGAGAAATCACCATAATTGCGATTGCCCAAAACCACGCCTCGTTCATTGCTCCCGCTTCCACCGCAAAATAAATCGCCATTGGAATTGTCTGCGTTTGTCCGGGAATGTTACCAGCCAACATCAACGTCGCGCCGAATTCTCCCAAAGCACGGGCAAAAGCTAACATTGTGGCGGCGACAATGCCGGGTAGTGCCAGGGGTAAACTGATGCGCCAAAAGATTGTAGTTTCAGTTGCACCAAGGGTTCTAGCTACTCGCAGCAGATTACCATCTATTTGTTCAAAGGCTCCCAGTGCAGTTTTATACATTAAAGGGAAAGAAACTACCGTGGCTGCGATCGCTGCACCATACCAAGTAAAGACGATGGTGAAGTCAAAACCTTCCATGAATTTCCCTATCGGGCCATTTTTGCCAAAAAATAGCAGCAACAAGAAACCGACAACCGTGGGCGGTAAAATTAGAGGCGCAATAAAGATACCCTCAATCAACGATTTACCTTTGCCACGATATCCCAGCATCCAGTAGGCAGCAGCTATACCTAAGAAGAAGGTGATAAATGTGGCAAGTAATGAAGTTTTAAGTGATATCCAAAGAGGCGATAAATCCAATGGCATAGTTGCGTAGGGAAGAATTAGCTCAACTAATCCCTAATTTACCAACTTTGGCTTGAATATGTTGGAAAAAGTTGGTAAATTACATCACAATCAATCAGGGAAATCCCAAAAACTAGCCAAGCTTTCAACAAAAATTGCGTTCAGTTGGGTATCAAGTATCAGAATTCGATACAGTTTATTATTATTTGATACTCATCTTGAAACCAACTGGTAAAATTGTTGGAAATTACCAAAGTGTAAAAACCCTACTAAACACATCCTGTTAGCAGTATCTAATGCTACCGTCAACAGAAAGTGCATCCCCCTCCTAGCAGCAATCAAAAAAAAACCCAAGACCTTTTCTTAGTATGCGGACTCAAAAGTTTAGGGCAACATTGCGTTGCAATCCTCAAGGAATACGATGTTAAAGTCAGCGCCATAGAGGATGTACAGCCCGAACATTGGGAAGTCCCAGAAGTAACTAATTTACTAGAAAAGTTAATCATAGGAGACTGTCGCCAGCCAAGTGTTTTAGAGCGGGCAGGTATATGTCAGTGTCGTTCAATACTTTTAGTAACCAGAAATGAGCGGATAAATATAGAAGCTGCCTTTGCAGCACGGCGTCTTAACCCGCACGTTCGCCTGATTGTACGTTCTGACAAACAAAATTTCAACAAACTCTTGTGGGAAAATCTCGGCAATTTTGTTGCCTTTGAACCTACTCATCTTTCAGCTCATGCCTTCGCTTTGACAGCTCTTGGTTCTGAAGCTATTGGATATTTCACCTTAGAAGGGCAACTGTTGCAAGTCATAAAGCATAAGGTACAAGCGAAGGATAGCTGGTGTAATGGCAAGCCAGTACATAGACTGAATCTGACAACTCGCCGCATCTTGAGTCACAAACCTGTTTCATCTCAACCACTCAAAGAATTGTTTGGCTGGAATCCAGAGGCAGAAGTACAGGTAGGAGACACACTAGTTTACATTGATGTTGCATACGAACTGGCTTTATCTGAGCAACACTGGCAATCTCATAGCCAAAAGTGGCAGTGGCAAAAGTTTGTTCAAGGCATCACAGCGAAAAATCTCAAGGAGAAAATAGCGCAATTTTGGCAATCTTACTACCAAAGCCAAAATCAAATCCGGCGAATTGCAACAATCTATGCGATTACTGTACTCATCCTGTGGCTTGTTGGAATAGTTCTTTACCGCTTATATTATCCTGACATTACCATCCAAGAAGCTTTCTATGCAACAGCAGTTTTGCTCTTAGGAGGATACGGAGATTTATTTGGTGGTGTTGAGTTTGCATCGCAATCAAAGCCCTCAGACGCTATCCCTTGGTGGTTGAGGTTTTTTAGCCTGGGAATGACGTTGACAGGTCAAGCTTTCGTGGGAGTATTATATGCACTGCTGACTGATGCCCTGGTCACTTCAAGATTCCATTTTTTCAATTCCCGTCCTCCCATACCACAACGCAACCATCTGATAATTATTGGCTTAAATCGCTTGGGACAGAAAGTAGCTGCTCTTTTGCAAGAACTCAACCAGCCGTTAGTAGGAATTCACCCTACCACTCTCGACCAAGAAACTTTACCCGATATGCCCCTTATCGTTGGTAATGCTACCGAAGCACTCACTAAGGCAAATCTCTCCCATGCCAAAAGCATCATTTTAGTTGGGGAGGACAATATGGAAAATCTGGAAATTGGTTTGATGGCTCATGCAATGAACCCCGCCACTACCTTGATTATCCGCTCTCAAGACCGCCAATTTAGTGATAATATCGCCCCTCTGTTTCCCTATGCTCAAGTTATATGTGGCGCGGCTTTGGCGGCAGAAGTTTTTGCTTGTGCTGCTTTTGGAGAAAATGTTCTCAGCTTGTTTCACTTGAATGAGCAAATAGTCATGGTGACGGAATACAAGATTGAAGATGGCGATACCCTGAATGGTTTGCTTTTATCTGAAATAGCATCTGGCTACAGTGTTGTACCGATTCTCTACCAAAAATATCAGCAAGACAATTACTCTTTAATGCCCTGGTATGATGTTAAGCTTGATGCTGGCGATCGCTTGATTGTTTTAGCCACAAGCAGTAGTTTGCAGCGAATTGAATGGGGTGAAATGCTGCCTCGCCTTTGGCAGGTGCAGATTGAAAAAGCTCTAACTACAAATGCCATTATGTATGGTGCTGAAGAGATAGTTTTGATTACAGGATGTAGTTCTACTACCGCTAGGCAATGGATGAATAATTTGCCTAAAGTGTTGCCGATACCACTTTATAAACATCAAGCTCAACGTCTCGTGCGCGAGTTAACAAAAGTACAAGTTTTGGCAAATGTTATCTTCATTGGGCAACCTTGAATTTTTCATAACTAGAAGTCATATCAATACTGTTCGGTTAAGGCAAGAGACGGCGATTTATCGCCTCTTTGTGATGATTCATCTTTAGCGATCTAGAATTTTCATCAAAAACCTTAGCAAACAAAGTTCATAGGCATTTATTGTAAAAGTAAAAGCACAACATTGTTGTGCTTTTGTAGATTATTTGTATTCAGTTGATTGTGACAATCAGATAGTTTCTTAATCAGTCCAGTTGAGTACTGTAGGCACTAAAACCGTAAGCCAAAGTTTCTTTTAAATTATCTGATGGCTTGAGACTTCTGTTGATAGCATTAGCAAAAGGTACGGGAATCCCTTTGATGGTTTCCGGCAAAATTGCATATTCTGCTGTTGGTTCCACAATGTATTCTGGACACTTTGCTTTCATCCCAGCAGTAGCTAACATTTCTTCTATTTCAGCAGCTGAATATTGCTTGAGATAAACTGGATTTCTTACAAATGGATTCAGCCTTCTGATAAAATTATGGATAATATGAGAAGGACAGGACTTATTGTGAAATGAATGATTAAAAACAAAAATTCCACCAGGTTTTAGCACCCGACAGATATCAGCCAATAAATTTCTTAATTGGGCATCTGGGATATGCATAAAGACACAGTTAGAAATTACCAAATCTATAGAATTATCTTCTAAAGGCAATGTTTCAGCAGAAGTGCAAATCAAGTTAAATTCAGCTTCTGGAAAAAAATTATATTCTTGTTTAACTTTGATTAGCCGCCGTAATAAAGGTTCAGAAATATCGATACCGTAATATTTCTCACATCTCAGATTTTTCGCTTTAGAGAGATGTAAAGGTGCGCGACCATAACCAGAACCAATTTCTAGAATAGAACCAACAGATTTATTCAACGGAAATTTGTTCCAAGTACCTCCAGGCGTACCAGTTAGCAGAGTGTAATCTTGTTTAATGGGCGATGTAGCGGCAATTTTTTCAATTTTTTGGGAACCATAGTATGTTTTACCAATTGCATCCCATGTTTTTTTATGTTGAGTATTAGTCAATTGTTCATAGTCACTAGGAAAATAAATACCATCTCGTAATTCAAAGTCATTCAAACTGGATTTTACATTTGCTAATTGAGACATTATGATTATCCTCATGAATAGTTAAGTCTGTTTTCTGTTATACTCTTAACTCAGCATTACCCGCAAGTGATTTTTACTGAACGGCTTTCCCTAGCCTTTTTTAAAGTCTATAACTATTTTAAATTCGATGGAATGTGCTAGCAAAGCGCCTATTGCATCCAACTGAAAACCGCTATAATGACAACCCTTGCTCGATCAAAACACAAGTTCGTATACATTAGTTGATGGACTGCAACAATTGGAGGCTGCGATGGTAGGAGGGTTACAACAAAAACGAGTGGTAGTTGTAGGTGCTGGTTGGGCTGGTTTAGGAGCAACCTACCATTTGGCAAAACAAGGTTATGATGTGACACTTCTCGAAGCCGGCCCCTATCCCGGTGGATTGGTGGCAGGTTGGCAAACATCTGCCGGAAAATCTGTTGAAGCTGGCATTCATGGCTTCTGGTATCCTTACAAAAATATTTTTTCCCTAATCAATGAATTAGAAATTAATCCTTTTACTACTTGGACTCGTTCTTCGCAATATTCGCCAGCAGGTTTGGAAGTTGAATCACCAATTTTTCAAGATTTACCGCGACTCCCCTCGCCACTAGGAACTTTTCTCTACACTCAGTTTAAGCGGCTGCCACTAATTGACCGTCTCAGCGCCCTGCCTTTACTTTATGCTGTCGTTGATTTTGACAATTCTGATGCAGCTTGGCGGCGCTATGATTTTGTAACTGCCCGTGAATTGTTCAAAGACTTTAACGTTTCTGCACGACTTTACCGCGAGGCTTTTGAACCGATGTTATTGGTGGGCTTATTTGCCCCTGGCGAACAATGTTCAGCCGCCGCAACTTTAGGGATGCTTTACTTTTTTATTCTGGCTCATCAACCAGATTTTGATGTGGTTTGGTGTCGGGGAACTGTCGGAGAAAAAATATTTCGTCCTTGGGTGGAACGTATCGAGAAAGTTGGGGCGCGAGTGTTGCCCAAGCGTCGGGTTACAGACTTAATTGTTGATAGTAATCAAGTCAAGGGTGTGGTTTGTGGTGATGAAGTAATTGAAGCAGATGCCGTAATTTTTGCGGTTGGAATCACGGGGATGAAGAAAATTGTCTCAACTAGCCCTAGTTTACAAAGCCGTGAAGAATTTCGTAATTTGAGCAATTTAGGAGCAATTGATGTTTTAGCAACGCGGCTATGGTTTGACCGTAAAATTGATATTCCTCGTCCTTCTAATGCTTGTTTTGGATTTGACGCAAGTACAGGTTGGACGTTTTTTGATTTGAATGCTCTACATGATGAATATCGGGATGAACCGGGAACAGTGATTGAAGCTGATTTCTATCATGCGAATCAGTTTCTCAATTTGAGCGATGAGGAGATTTTATCAATAGTTCAGGGTTACTTAGCAACTTGTGTGCCAGCCTTTCGGGAGGCAAAGATTATTGATAGCAGTGTAATTCGGCTACCTCAAGCGGTAACTCACTTTGCACCTGGCAGCTATCGTTATATGTTGCCCGCTAAGACAAGTTTTGAGAATGTGTTTATGAGTGGGGATTGGATTGTGAACCGTCATGGTTCCTGGTCGCAGGAAAAGGCTTATGTTACTGGTTTAGAGGCGGCGAATTTGGTGGTGTCTTATTTGGGAGAGGGTCAGCCATCTGAGATTTTAGCTGTAGAAGAGGATGAAGTGCATATCCAAGTGGCACGATCGCTCAACCAAACTTTGCATAACTTGAGCAAATCTATCCTGCCTAACTTCTGGCTGCCATAACCTGTAGGGTAGCACAGCAGTGCATCCCTACTGTTTGTATATTTCTCGCAAATCTAGTTAATCATTAATTGTAATTTAAATTCGGTAAGCTAAAGAAAGCGATCGCGATACTATCCTTATAATGTAAATCAAATCACATAAGCTTATGGAGCCAGACTCTTTACCAACTGAGGTGATTCTGACGCACCCGCGTGAGTCCCTCGGTAGAGTGCAACTTGATTGGACACCCCAACCCGGAAACTATCTCGATTTTGAAGGTAAAACCTACGCAGTTTTAGAGCGCCGCCATAGATACAAACTTCAAGCTGGGCGCTATCGCTTGCATAATATTGCCATTTATGTACAGTCTGCTAAACGACCATCTGAGAAAAGTTTGGTAGCGGGACGTTGGGTAATCGGCGATGCCACCTGCTGCTACAATGCTCATTCAGAACTTATTCGCTGTGCAGTCAACCCAGATGGTCCTTGCGAATCTTGCCGCTTTTATGAAAAGTCTTAGGAGAGACGCGATTAATCGCGTCTGTACAGGAGTGAGGAGTTAAAAGTTATTTTCGTCTCATCTCTTCCATCCCCGTCAGTTTCCCGCACCAAAAACTTCTCCCACAGTTAAGCGGGTACCATTTACAAAATCCCATCCCGACTGGGGACGTTTACCGGCTAGCTGAATTTCTCGCAACAGCAACAATCCTTCCCCAGTCTGAACGATCGCGCCAAGTCCTTTGACAATGCTCACTACAACTCCTGGTCGATCTGATACGTTTGACAAATCAGGCAATTTATGAGTCAATTCTTGCAATTCTGGTGGGAGATCGCGTAGACGCGGAGCGGCTTGTCGCCAGACATCGCTTACAGAACCAAGGGGAGCAGAAGCGGTGATTTTCAACAGGTTGTCACGAAAGGTAGCCGTGCAGTTAGGGTAAAAGCCTCTGATTTGATTGTGTAATTGAATCGCGCTTTTTGACCAATCCAAAGCATAATCTTGTTTTTGAATCAGAGGTGCATAAGTAGCTGCTAAATTATCTTGGGGAATTGGTTGAATTTCCTTACGTTCCAGCTTCAGCAGAGTTTCCACCAATAGATCTCCACCAATCGCCGCTAGTCTGTCGGCTAAATCTTGGGCATTATCCAGTAATCCAATAGGTGTAGTGGCGATTTGGAGCATTGCGCCGGTATCCATCCCCACATCCATCAACATGGTGGTGATCCCCGTTTCCTTCTCACCGTTATACAAACACCACTGAATCGGCGCTGCACCGCGATATTTGGGTAAAATCGAACCATGCACATTAATGCAAGCTAATTTTGGCATATTCAAGATTTTTGTCGATAAAATCTGTCCATAAGCGACAACAACAAACACATCTGCATCTGATTGTTTGAGTTTGCTTAAAGTTTCAGTATCTTTTTTCACCCGTTCGGGTTGCCATACTGGTAAATTGTGAGCAGTTGCGATCGCTTTTACTGGTGAAGGGGTCAGTTTATTGCCGCGTTCCCGGCGTTTATCTGGTTGGGTGACAACCGCCAGCACCTCAAATTCTGAATGATTCAATAATTTTTCCAAGGTGGGTACAGCAAACTGAGGCGTACCAAAAAATACAATTTTCATTAATAATTAGTAGTTGCTAGTCGTGAGTCATTAGACTTCTTGCATAAATCAAAAGCCCTGACCCTAAATCAGAGGGACTTTGAATTTGGCTCCCCTGCTCCCAAAATTGGCAGAAGGGGTTAGGGGATGTAGCAAGATCCCCCAGAGTGGGCGAATTTTGTATTTGTGCAAGATATCTACTAGTTAATCGTAAGTGCGCCCCTCATAACTGACAACATTTAAGTTGCATGTTGAAACAGAATTCACTCAGCCAGCATCTAGCAGTCTCCTAAATTCAAAACAGCAGTTGCAAAATACAGTTGTTAGCTGTAAATAATATTGGCTGTTTGGTGGTACAATACTTTCGTATTCATGAAACCAAAGGCTGCTTGATTAACTTAATAGTTAAGTTGACAAGTGTAACAGCTAGTATCAGCCGCATCTGCCTCTAGTGAACCTAATCACTTAGTGGTTATTCGTTGCGATTCGCTAGAGCATCTACCGAGTTAGTTTTGTTGTGTTCCCGATTGTCTTCCCGAAATTAGCTTTAAATGTAGTTAAATTTCCGAAAAACTATTGCGTCTTCTAGCTATTTTTGTAGTTTAGATAGCAATTTATAACTTTGGGTTGCTGATAGCAATATCTTCTGAGTATGATGTATTATGCGTCTGCTTTCCCAGGTTTTTAATTAACGCCTCACGTTTGCCATAATGAGGGTTTGCGCTGTTATATTTGGTGTGTAACCTAGCTTATTTACTGTGTACTAGCGATCACTAGTACGATCCCCGGTAGCTAAGTTAGCTTATCTATTATTTGCCAGCGTCATTCCTCGAACTATATCCCAAATATTCCTTAACCAAGACTTATTTTTTGGTGAGATTGGATATAGGGAAAATATATATTGTGTAGTAATTACTGAGTTCTCAGCATATTTACTATACTCGCATATTTTTGCAAAAAAATATTCAGTACCTAAGTAAAAAAAGGCGTAGACAATGATACTTAATTTTTGTAAAACTCTGCAAACTTTGAAGATATTATCTCGTCATTACTTTTAGTTTCTTGTTATACATATAACTACCACCTGCCCCATTGCTGTTGATGTATTGCTTCTCACATAGCAATTGCCCCCTCTAGAGAGTCTACAAATGCTTAAACCCCTTTTGCTGTCAGGATGGTTCCGCACACAACCATTTCTCAATTACGTTGTCGTTGTGATGCTTATTGCACCATTATTAGGAGCATCGGCTCACTCGATCCCAGTAAGATCCGAAGTACATAAACTAACTTCGATGGCTGGAGAATCTGACTCTGTATCAAAGGAAATAGCTGTAGTTGGGGAACCTGAGATAGCTGAAACATTAAAAACAGATCAAATCGAATCGATAACAAAAGAATTTGAGTCTGTGCCAACACAAAGTACTGCTGTTCAGGAACCGCAAGTATTACCAGCAAATCAAATTGAGTCTTCAACTGAAGTAGATAATTATCTCTCAAGCAGCGATTTAGATTTAAGTGATGTAACTGTTCCCGATTCTTTGGCAGCAGTTGAACTCGCACCATCAACAGATGTTCCTGTTAGTCAACTTAATTTAGTACGCAAACTTAAAGCTGCTAATGTCAAGTCTTTAAGAGGACAAGAAAATTATCTCTCTAGAGAAAAGTCTTTTACTCAATCATTGACAGCAACTCAAGTAGCACCAGCTATTAGAGAATCTCAATCAACCACAACGACCGAAATACCTGTTGTGGAAACAGTTAATGAGTCCCAAGCAGAACAAATAGATCCTATCGGTAGTCCTCATCCGATTCCTTGGAAATGGATTACAGCAACTCAAGAAGCGATTGCTTCTAATGGTGGTTCTGGAGTGCGTCACTATCGTAGCGTACCCGTGATTTCTCCAGATGGTAAATATGCTGTTTATAGCCGAGTGCAACTGGAAGTAAAACCCCAAATGTACAACAGCCGTGTCACCAGCGTCATGTTTGTCCAAGATATGCACACCAAGAAATTGTGGGTGATGGCTTCAACTACTCCAGTTAGCGATCCTTTATTAAAGCTAAAGGCTGTAAAGGGGGAGTCGTCAGAAGAAACTGATACGAGCGGTAAGATTGGGGTATTAGTTCCAGTTAGCTGGTCAGAAAAAGGCGATCGCTTCTTAGCACGGAAGTTCGAAGGTATATTTAATACAGGCGATTCTACAGATAGTGCAGTGATTTGGGATCGGCAAAAAAATCACACTAACACAGTCGCTCCTGTGAGTGAGGAAGAACATGAAAAAATTGCCGTATTGTTAGGCTGGAGTAAAAGCCAACCGGATCATGTGTTATTCCGTGCAGGGGAATTGGGCGAGGAAAACTGGCCATTAATGCAAGTTGCTAATGATGGCAAGACTATCACTACAACAGACAACGATCGACCAATTACTTTTGGTAAAAAGGTGACAGAAATTTGGGCAGGTCCACAAGTTGCCTACCGATAGATTATAAAAAACCCTACATACTCCCGTTGTCGTCACTGCTGACAACGGGATTTTTTTATCCCTGTTTTCGGAGAGTGACAGAGGTTGGATATCTTCAATTTTTAATGCTTTGGTGAGACAAATTCATATTTTCAATCAGCAATATAATACTTGCCAAACCATCTTTAACAATTCAAAATTCAAAATTCAAAATTAAAGACATTTCAGACGGGGATTTAAACCCCGACTGAAATGGGTGCTACATGTAGATTGCAGGTTCTTAAACCCTTTAATTTACGATAAAAAAGTAGTTTGTAGTGGGGACTTTAATCCTCAAAGCCAGGACTAAAGTCCTTACTACGAACGAACAATTTAACTAAATCATAAATATAAATACTTAAAATTCAAGCTAGAGAGGCTTATCACCTCTTTCCCACTCAGGTATAGCACCCTTCACCCGGCGGATGGGCAAGTTGGCGATTAAAGCTGTGGTTCGTTGGTTGCTTTCTAAGGAGAACTCCAAGCCCTCTGTCTCAATTTCTACATAGCGACAGACTACATCTAGGATTTCCTTCCGCATTTTTTCCAACGTTTGAGGATCTAAGTCAGCGCGATCGTGAGCAATCACCAATTGCAGGCGACGTTTAACTTGAGTTCGACTGCTATCAGGGCCGCGAAAAAAAAGTTTTTCTAGAAGTTCAATCATTACGAATAGGTCTGGGGCGGAGACTGGAAAGGTAAGTTAAACAATCTTTGTCCTGAACAACCTTCGTAGACGGGCGAAGATGCTGTCTTGGGACGAGTCGATCTCCAGAAATTCGACACTTTCCCCTTCTAATCTACGAGCAATGTTCTCAAAGGCTGTGGCAGCTAAAGAGGGATTTTCCGCTAACACTAAGGGTTCGCCGCGATTGGTAGATACAATAACACGCTCGTCGTCAGGGATTACCCCGATCAGGGGAATGGCGAGAAGTTCCTGAACATCTTGCACTGACATCATATCATTTGCCTGCACCATTGAGGGTCTGATACGGTTAATTATTAAATGAACACGCTTGATACCTTGTGCCTCAAGTAACCCCACTACCCGATCGGCATCGCGAACTGAGGAAATTTCTGGTGTGCTGACAACTAGCGCTTCTTTGGCCGGGCCGATCGCATTTTTAAACCCATTTTCAATACCGGCAGGGCTATCAATAATCACATACTGATATTTTTGCGCTAGTGCATTCACCAATAACTTCATCTGTTCGGGTGTGACTGCATCTTTGGAGCGATTTTGGGCTGCCGGCAGGAGTACGAGATTGGGTTGGCGCTTATCTTTCACCAAGGCTTGTTCTAACCGGCACTCTCTGGCTAAGACTTCTACCGCAGTATAAACGATGCGGTTTTCCAGCCCTAAGAGCAAATCCAAATTTCTCAGACCAAAATCCGCATCAACCAAAGCAACTTGACGCCCCATTTTGGCCAAAGCCATACCCAAATTTGCTGAAACTGTGGTTTTACCCACTCCTCCTTTACCGGAGGTAATCACAATAATGCGAGTCATGATAGAAATGCGGTCAATGAGGGTTCAGGAAATATAAAACAGTAAATTGCAGTATAAAGTATGAAGTATCGTATCAAGTATGAAGAAATATCTGTTCTCCCTGATGAGGGCGAGGCATGAATATTTGTCTTATTTCATCTTTACTTATATACTTCATTCTTTGAGTAAATATTTATGGTTCTTGATTGCTCTTGGTGAATTGGTTTCTAGAAAAATCAGTAGCCCTAGCGATACGAATTCCTTGAGGCGTAATATGTGCCACCTCTGGAGAAAACTGCATTGGCGGTTTTTCTGGTGCTCTAGCTACAGCATCTGCGATCCGCAGTTGGGTTGGTTCCATTTGCAAGGCCATAATCAGACACTCACTATTGCCTCCAGCCCCAGCATGAGCAATTCCACGCAGACGGCCCCAGATAATAATATCTCCATCTGCAATTACAATACCACCTGGGTTTAAATCTCCCAAGAGAATTACTGTCCCAGGATGACGAATTTCGACTCCAGAGCGGACTGTCATTTCTAAATAGAGGGCATCTTCTTGGGGAATCGCTGTAGCCGCTGGCTCGGAACTCAGGGAAGTTACGGGCTGTAATTGTTCTACTGAATACCCAGATGTCACGGCAGCGATCGCAGTTTGCCGCCGACTCGTCGAGACAGATATCAGCCGGAGTTGGACTTCAATCAAAGCCTCGGCGAGTTCTTGGAGTTGTCTGGCATCTACCAAACGGTCTTGTGCCATTAAATGCACAGGTGTATTAGATACACGGAAGCGATCGCCTGCACTCAGACGTTGCCTTATTTGTTGCCAAATATCAGACCAAGTGAGTTCTGAGGCAGAGACTTGAGATTCTGAGGGCAAGATTAATAACAGCCGTCCCTCCTTACTTTTTAACTGGACTTGACTATTGTCATTTACACGATGCCCTGGTAATGCTAACTCATCGGGATTTAAATCAGTCAGGATAAAATCCGATCCGGCATCAGGATTTGACTCTACATCTGGGTCAGCAGGATTTGACTCTACATCTCCAAGGACAGTATTTGATTTTAAATAGAGGAGAACAGATTTTAACTCAGCATCCGGGAGGATAGAATCTGACTCTACATCAGAAACACTAGGATTTACCTCTACCTCAGAAAGGATAGAGTTTGATTCTGCATTAGGAAGTGCAGAATTTGACTTTAGATTGGGAATCGCAGAATCAGAAGTCATGCAGTACTAGCCAAAAGACAACAGTTTTTAAATTTTGGGTCGCACCTTTGGTGCGCTGACAGCGCAACTTGGATTTTGGATTTGTGTCACTCACAAGGGGTGTTGGCGTAGCGGAATATTAGTCCGACATTAACCAAAAAACTCTTTAATCTAAAATCTCAAATTGGCACGGTCAACCTCTGATAAACTGTCCCCAAGGCATCAGCATCGCCGACATTACCTGGAAACAGCACCACAGGCAAATCAGGAAACTGGGGATGATCGGATGACGTTAACACCATTGAACAACCAGCTAAAATTTGACCGAGTAAACGGGCTGAAGTTAAAGCTAGTCCAGTACTCAAGACATCGTTTGAGGTAATGCCACCCTTGCTGATTAAGAATCCTATATCAGATGGTAAACCGCGCACAATATCCATTAATAAACTTGAAACTTTTTCCCCAAACTCTAATCGTGTCTTGACATCTTGAAAATTTAGTTCCTGACGGCTAGTATAAACCACTGGTGTTTTGCCAGCTTCGTGTGCCGCCCGTGTACTTTCTTGGATTTCAGTTAGTAATGTCGCAGATTGATTTGCATCATCAAGTAATCGCGCCACATTCACTTCGATTCCTACAGTTCCTTCGAGTTGCAACAGCGCTTCTAATTGCTGGGTAGTCTTTTTCACATGGGAACCAACAATCACCGCACCTGGTTTGCCTTGGCGCACGTACTGCGCCATGTTTTCGGCAGCAATGGGTTGGGGAGGTAAAGCAGCTAAAGCCGTTAAAATACTTGCTGCACTGCGAAACAGAAAGCGTTTGCCTTGACTGGCGGCTGCTAATATATCCACTGCAAAGCGGTTGAGATCGGCTTGAGTTTCACCATCGACAACAGCGCACTGATTACCATGAAGTTGTAACAATCGTTCCAAACTACCAGCGCGAATATCGGCCAGGAGAAACCTTTCTACAACTTCGGCACTAATTCGTCCTTGAGTCTTTTCTTCGACGTACTTGGGTAAGTAACTGTGATGGTAGCTGAAGACGGAATCACGGGCAAATTCGGTTTCATGGACTGGGGTGGTTACACCGCCAATAATCAAGTAATGCACGCTGTCGCGGGTGATGCGTCCACCCTCGAAAAATGCTGGTACGAGAAAATGAGCATCAAAGGGGCCAAGTTCTTGTGCGATCGCATCTGTTTCAATAGGATAATGTCCCCGCAAAGTAGAATCAGAACGGCTGACAATCAGAAAATCGTCGATTCCTTCAGCATTCAAAGCGATTTTCAGGTTCTGGCAAACTTCTTTGGTGACAGATGCAGCTGACTCTGGCGTTAGCGATCTAGTATTAGTCAGCACAAAGAAAATCGGCGAATCATCCTGCAACCCACGGCGTAAAGTCTCCACATCCCAGTGCATTAGCAGCAAGCAGCTGTGGACTGTTTGAGAACCTGTAGGGTCATCATCCAGGACAATTATTTTGGGTTTGTTGCTCATTTAAGTCAACGGGGCGATTGTTTTCTGGGAAAGTATTGGGCGAGTAGAAGTCACTACTACACAAAGTAAAGTTCACCTCTGTGGACTAATCCAAAATCAAGGGTTTTTTAACCTGTGGAGGCAGGTAAAGTCTCGTGTAGCCACTTTTACAAACATTCTCTTAGCCTTTCTGCAATTTTCTGATTTCTGCTTGCACATCGATCGCAATTTGCAATGATTGATTTAGCAGTTGAGCATATTCGCCTGCTTGACTACTAACTTGTAAAGCTCGCAGACTGGCTAAATTATTCACAAATAACTCTTGGTTATTAGCAAGCAATTTTTTATTATCCCGCAAAATTCGTTCCGTTTTCAGAGCGCGGACTAAATCTTCTCTAATTAGTTGCAGGGCGGCGGTGATTTTATCTCGATCGTGGATACTACTTTCTACGTTTCCTGATGCTGCTAATTGGTCATTGATATCGATGGCAGCAACCAGGTCATGATATTTATCAACTTCATCTAAAAGTATTGTCAGTCCTTCAGGACAGGTTAATTGTCGCCATAGCCATCGCCCCATTAATATCGGCATTGGCACTAAAATTAGTAAAAGAATTCCTAGTCGAATTGAAGAACCAATAGTTGGCAGAATAATAAACGCGTAAACAAAGCCTACAATTATTGGCGTTAGCGCCAGCGTCACCAGCATTTCATTGATAAAAAACCCTAATCGCTTTTTGCCATCTCGCAAAACTGAGGGACGAAAAACATCTTCTGGGTCGAACCCAGTCAAACGTCTCAGTTCACCCTTACTAATTTCCAAGCCTATTAAGTCCGACTGCACGTCTGCATACTCCTATGGAAACCCAAGTTGCGTATTCATTTTAATCGGGTTTACCGTGATGATTGTGGTTATATTCAGGAAACCAGTTTTCATCTAAGATTTGTTCTAAAGAGCCAAGAAGTGCAACAGGGAATGTATCAATGGGAAGTTTGGAGCGAGCGATCGCTTGCTTCTGCCCTTGCTTCTTGGTAGCACGCATCAAAAATTTCTAAGATGTAAGGCTTAAGACTAGGACTTTCTTTGAGTTGATCCTTAATCTCTCTACGAAATGTCCTGATTTCTCCTTTCCAATGTCCTTCATTTCGCTCCCGTTCTTTATCCCAGTATGTGAGCTTAAGGAGATGTTCAAAAAGTCTAATCAACAGACTTTTCACCGTTCGCTTCTCCCTTCTACCCATAGTTTCTAATTCTTCTAACAAATTATCTAAATCAACATCAGAAAACTGTCCAGCGCGAAGTTGATTGATAGTTGTCCTGAGCCAGAGATAATAATCCCAACACTCCCCAAGAAGCACAACAACGTCTACAAATAGAGATACCAGATTTAATTGTCCTCGATTTACAATTTGTTACACCCTCTGGCTCTCAGTCCGCTAAATCTGCTTTCCAACTATTACAGTTAATTTTTGACGCTGATTCCTCTCTAAATATCCTGATTTATAGCAGTGAACCCAGTTGGCTGATAAAACTTGTCACATCTATTAATCATCACTACGGTGGATTTGTAGTAATTAATAAAATGGAACGGCGCAAAGCTTTTTTAGAGGGTGTTGAAAGTGCGCTGCATGGAAAATTGAAACTACCTAGAGAGTTACGTCAAGAATTAAACTTGAATGACAAAGAGTTGGAAGTTCTCAGACTTTTGTGTCATGAATCTTTAACAGACCAAGCGATCGCTCATCGTCTTCACATATCGCTCAGGGCTGTTCAAAATCATATCCAACACCTCAAGGTAAAATTGGGTATCGATGAAGTTGAGCAAAAAGATATCAATTCCCGCATCGCCCTTTGTATGAAAGCAATTCAAAAAAAATTATTATCATTTTGATTTAGGTAATGATCCTTTCTTTGGTCAGCACAAGTTAAGTATCTATTCTAATCGGGTTTACCGTGATGATTGTGGTTATGTGCAGGAAACTTTGAGTTTTAGTAGATGTTCAAGAAGCTTAATTAATAAACTTTCAATTCCTCGCATCTCCCTTCTAACGATAGTTCCTTGACAGCCCTATTTAGCCTGTGATTGATTTTGTAACATAAAATACAAACACAACTTAGTTGGGTTTTGTTTGCTTACTCCAGTAGTCGTGCTATAAGTGAGACGTGTTAGGAACTTCCAAATAAAAAAATACCCAATTACTTCTTATGGAGGGCGTTTCGTCCGCCTTTGACTACGGGCGGGCGAAACGCCCCCCAGAGGATTGGATAATTTATTTGTTGGGAGTCCCTTAACGATTGAGCCAACGTGACAGCTTTCTTGCCAAAAATGGCATGACCTAGTAGCTCTTGATGACAACAACTAATGTCAGATGGTGGTAATCTATTTTTGACTTGAGTTGGGTGTACCCGCTGATGGCTATACGTTTTGAGGGATTGAGCGGACTGGAATGAAAGAATTTTAAATTGACTTATGACTAATTACACATTACAAGCAAGTCGAGAATGGTGGTCACAACAATGGCTAGATTTGCTAGATTCCTATCGCTTTAAAAAGCGTTTAGAACGTGCGAGAAATTATGCTCGGCAAGGAAATGTTTTAAGCATCGAATTTAAAGGAGCAAAAGTATTAGCTAGGGTGCAAGGTAGTGAAGTAGAACCTTATAAAGTTTCCCTTTCCCTTGAACCATTTACCGATGAACAATGGGGTTATGTTATTGAAAGCATGTCCCAAAGGGCAATTTTTGCTGCCAAGCTACTAGCAGGAGAAATGCCACAAAATATAGAAGAAGTATTCACGGCAAATGGTCTTTCGATATTTCCATTTACCCTTGCTGATGTCCAAAGTAAATGCTCTTGTCCTGATAAAGCAAATCCCTGTAAACATATTGGCGCCATTTACTATCAGTTAGGCGATCGCTTCAGTGAAGATCCCTTTGTACTATTTCAATTACGCGGACGTTCCAAAGAACAAATTATCAGCGATTTGCGTAAATTACGTAGTGCCAAGATTGAACCCAATACTACAGAAACGCCTGATGTTCAACAGTCAATTCCTAATAACAAATACTCGGTAAAAATTGACTCTTTCTGGCAATACAATGAGCCACTAGAGTCATCCTTGGTAGTGATTGTGCCCTCTAGCAGCGAGACGATATTGGATGTATTAGGAGCGATTCCCCTAGCAAAGGAAGAGGAAAATGCAGTAAATTCAACTTCGAGTGATGTGGTAATGAAATATTTGAATACCGTTTACAGAGATGTAAGCCAGAAGGCTGTTTTAGCAGCAATGAATGTAGGAGGAAGTTGAGAATAATTCGTAATTCGTAATGATGAATTAAATTGACTGGAATATTCTCGACTTAAAATTCTATCCTTTATGGGTAGAGTATTTCCCAATTCTGAATTCTGACTCCTGACTCCTGATTTATTGTCCAAACTCAAGCCTAGCCTGTTCTACCAAATCAGCAGTCACAACATCTTGTCCTGCTTCACGAGCTAACTGTTCAATTCTAGCTTTAGCTTGAGAGCGGACAAAAAAGGGAATATTTTGTAGTTTTTCCTTAGCTTCAGATGTCCATCGCAAAGAATCAATAAAATTGGAATCATTCATAGATTAGTTACCTTGGCAAGTCGCTCACTTTAATTAATAGATTACTAATTTTCCTATAAAAAAAGCCCTTGCTTTTATGCAAGAGCCTTTAAATTAATAGTCAGTGATTAAATAAACTTTACAACCTAATCTAGGTCGTCCATAAACATCACTGGCTCAGTATCACGGTTAATTCCTTTCTCAAAACCACCAGCCGCAGCCCGTGCGCGACCAGCGTGCCACAAGTGACCAACTAAGAAGAAGAATCCTAGTACGAAGTGAGAAGTCGCCAACCAAGCGCGAGGAGATACGTAGTTGAAGGAGTTAATCTCGGTAGCCACACCACCTACGGAATTCAGAGAACCCAGAGGAGCATGGGTCATGTATTCAGCAGCGCGACGAGCTTGCCAAGGCTGAATATCGTTCTTGATTTTTTCCAAGTCAAGACCATTGGGACCACGTAGAGGCTCCAACCAAGGGCCGCGGAAATCCCAGAAACGCATGGTTTCACCACCGAAGATGATTTCACCAGTTGGAGAGCGCATCAGGTATTTACCTAGACCTGTGGGGCCTTGGGCAGAACCGACGTTAGCACCCAAGCGTTGGTCACGAATCAAGAAGGTCAAAGCCTGGGCTTGAGAAGCTTCTGGACCGGTAGGGCCAAAGAATTCGCTGGGGTAAACGGTGTTGTTAAACCAAACAAAGATTGAGGCAATGAAGCCCATCAACGACAGAGCGCCCAAGCTGTAAGAGAGATAAGCCTCACCTGACCAGATGGATGCACGACGCGACCAAGCAAAAGGCTTAGTCAGAATGTGGAAAATACCACCAGAAATTAAGATAAAGGCAATCCAAATGTGACCACCGACCACATCTTCTAAGTTATCGACGCTGACAATCCAGCCTTCGCCACCAAAGGGAGACTTGATTACATAACCGAAGATAACTGCTGGGTTCAATGTCGGATTGGTAATAATCCGAACATCACCACCACCTGGTGCCCAGGTGTCATACAACCCACCAAAGAACATTGCCTTTGCTACCAATAGCAATGCACCGAATCCCAAAATAATCAGGTGGAACCCGATGATGTTGGTCATCTTGTTCTTGTCTTTCCAGTCGTAACCAAAGAAAGAAGAATATTCTTCTAAGGTTTCTGGGCCACGAACGGCATGATAGATACCGCCAAAGCCAAGGACGGCTGAGGAAATGAGGTGGAGTACGCCGACAACGAAGTAGGGGAAGGTATCAATAACTTCACCACCAGCACCAACACCCCAGCCCTGAGTGGCGAGGTGAGGTAACAGGATCAAGCCCTGTTCGTACATGGGCTTTTCAGGAATGAAGTGAGCGACTTCAAACAAAGTCATCGCTCCAGCCCAGAATACAATCAAACCAGCGTGGGCAACATGAGCACCCAGTAGTTTGCCAGATAGATTGATTAAACGTGCGTTACCAGACCACCAGGCAAACCCAGTGGATTCTTGGTCGCGTCCAGCGCCGCCTAAGATATTTGGTCTATTAGAGAGCGTTACCACGTGGTAATACCTCCTCAGGGAATACAAATTGTTCGTGGGGTTGATCTTGAGGAGCCATCCAAGCGCGGATACCCTCGTTCAGCAAAATGTTTTTGGTATAGAAGGTTTCAAACTCAGGGTCTTCCGCCGCCCGCAATTCTTGGGAAACGAAATCATAAGCTCGTAGGTTGAGTGCTAAACCGACGATGCCGACGGCGCTCATCCACAAGCCTGTGACTGGCACGAACAACATAAAGAAGTGCAACCAGCGCTTGTTGGAGAAAGCAATCCCGAAAATCTGTGACCAGAAACGGTTTGCCGTCACCATTGAGTAGGTTTCTTCCGACTGAGTTGGATTGAAGGCGCGGAAGGTGTTAGCACCATCACCATCTTCAAACAAGGTGTTTTCTACTGTCGCACCATGAATGGCGCACAATAAAGCACCACCCAATACACCCGCAACACCCATCATGTGGAAGGGGTTGAGTGTCCAGTTATGGAAGCCTTGCAGGAATAGTAGGAATCGGAAAATTGCTGCGACGCCAAAGCTGGGTGCAAAGAACCAGCTTGATTGTCCCAAGGGGTACATCAGGAATACGCTGACGAATACTGCAATCGGAGCGGAGAAGGCGAGGGCGTTGTAAGGACGTATCCCTACTAGACGCGCAATTTCAAATTGCCGCAACATGAAGCCAATCAAACCGAAGGCTCCGTGTAGGGCAACGAATGGCCACAAACCACCCAGTTGGAACCAACGGGTGAGGTCGCCTTGGGCTTCTGGTCCCCACAACAGCAATAGGGAATGTCCCATGCTGTCGGCGGGGGTGGATACTGCCACTGTCAGGAAGTTAGCACCTTCTAAGTAGGAGGAGGCTAATCCGTGGGTGTACCAAGAGGTGACGAAGGTGGTGCCGGTCAGCCAACCGCCTAGTGCTAGGAAGGCGCAGGGGAATAATAGTATCCCTGACCAACCTACGAATACGAAGCGATCGCGCTTGAGCCAGTCGTCGAGAACGTCAAACCACCCTCTACTAGGGGCACGTCCAACTGCGATGGTCATCGGACTAAAATCCTCTTTTTTTACTAAAATTGCAACGTTTCTAAGGCATTACGGAAAGCCAATGTAACCGACTGCCGTGAGGAATTAACGTTTTTTTTGACAATCTCAACTGCTTTTAAGTAACTGAGATTCTGAGAGCTTACTGACTAGTTAAGTCATTATTTCTCAGGGTTATGACATTACACGTACCATCGGCTAGTAATCTAGCTTGTGGTAACTTAATGATTCTTAACTTATCACACTACTCAGGGTTTTTGCCTGATACACAGAAGCAAATTAGGCATGAAACACGAACCTTATAAATAATATGAATATCAGAAATTTTACAATTTGACACAACTTTTCTCAGAAATCTAAAAAAATTTAATGCAGATAGACGTAGGTAGGTAACTCATTTCAAGAGGCCAAAAAGAGGCAGGGAGAGGGTAGCAGGGAATAAGGGGGGTACAAGGGCAGGGAGAAAGAATTTTTATCAGCCATTGAGTGAAAAAATAGTACAACATTCCCTAAAAAATTATATCGGTAGCAGGAACATGGAAGGACGCAGTTGAGTTTTTGTCAACGATGTTTGGTAAAATGCGGATAGTCACTTCGCCGCCATGGTCGTTGATACACCTCTGGAAAACCTATGTGAAACGTTAGACAAGGAGAAAGGAAGTTGGCATATCTTGACTAATACAAATAGCCTAAGTGGTTTGTCCCGTAGTACAAGTAAGCCAGCATTATCCGGGACAGTAAAATTTGTAGGGTACAAAGTGAAAAATTCATAGTCTGCGGCAGGGTTCCCGTGGACTTCAAACATAGCTCTCCGTGCCTCCTAAGCAATAGCCGGATTGGCACAGGAACCCACCACTCTATGCAAAAGCATTCAGTGTGCGAGTATGTGACAGCGAGTATCTCACGGGCAATGGTAGTTCAATGACGACATCAACAACGATTAACAAAGGCGATCGCCTCCTGCACCAAAATGTTCTCGGTTCTCGTCGGTTCAGTAACTACTGGTGGGCAACTATCGTTACCTTGGGAGCAAGCGGCTTTTTATTGTCTGGAATATCCAGTTATTTAAAAGTTAATTTACTCATAGTTTCCGATCCCACTCAACTGGTATTCGTCCCCCAAGGATTAGTGATGGGGTTATATGGTGCTGCTGGCTTGCTATTAGCCACATACCTATGGCTAGTGATTTTATTGGATGTTGGAGGCGGTTATAACGAATTCGATCGGGAAACTGGCGCCATCAAAATTTTCCGCTGGGGGTTTCCTGGCAAAAACCGCCGAATTCAGATTGATAGCCGCATAGAAGATGTCCAATCTATACTAATAGACGTAAAAGAAGGTCTTAACCCCCGTCGCGCCCTCTATCTACGCATTAAGGGACGACGAGATATACCCTTAACACGGGTTGGCCAACCGTTATCTTTAACAGAGTTGGAAACAGAAGGCGCAAAGTTAGCCCGCTTTTTGGGAGTATCACTAGAAGGATTGTAAGGGAGTGGGGATTGGGGGACAGGGAAGGCAGGGGAAGAAAAATTATTGATCAATAACCAATTCCCAATGCCCAATGCCCCATTCCCAATCCCCAATGTCACTCAAAACGATAAGATACTCTGGTTAAATCGGTAACAGGCAATGCGGTTAAAAATTTCACAATTTTTGCTTTCTCTTGTGATTATCAGTGCCTTGATGTTGGGAGGATGTTCAACACAGCAAGTCGCTTCTAATAGCTCTTCTCCAAACTCGACTACTACCTCGGCCACAAGCGAGGCAAGCACCAAGGCAACTACTGAAGCAACATCTGCATCTCAAACTAGTAGTGAGAGTATTCCTGGAATTACAGATTTACCACGGCTCGAAGGCAAAGCTACTGTGGTGCTGACGGTTAAAGGTTCGCCGATTACTATCGAAGTAGATGGCACTGATGCCCCCATTACAGCTGGCAACTTCGTAGATTTAGTGCAAAAGGGTGTTTACGATGGTTTAGCTTTCCATCGAGTTGTGCGCGAACCCCAACCGTTTGTAGTTCAAGGGGGCGATCCTCAAAGCAAAGACCGGAAAGTTCCAGCAGATAGACTGGGAACCGGTGGCTATATTGACCCAAAAACGGGAAATGCTCGTTATATACCTTTAGAAATTAAAGCTAAAGGTTCAGATACTCCGATTTACAATAAACCATTTGATGCTACTGCTCAAGCTGTTGTATTGCCCCATAAACAGGGTGCAGTGGCGATGGCGCGATCGCAATCACCAGACTCTGCTTCTGCCCAGTTTTACTTTGCTTTAGCGGATCTAGCATTTTTGGATGGTAACTACGCCGTGTTTGGCAATGTCACTCAAGGCTTTGATATAGTCAACAAAATTCAGCAAGGCGATCGCATTGATTCTGCTAAAGTCACTCAAGGTGCTGAAAACCTGAAAACGCCTGGACAGTAGGAGAAATCAATTCAAAATTCAAAATTCAAAATGAAGAATTGAATGTTTGAATAGCGGAAGGTTCTTTACTCCTAAAATTCAGATTGGTTAAGGTTTGTGTCACTGGTATTGGTCTAGTTTCCGCTTTAGGTGGAAGCTTAGAGGATAGCTGGCGAAACTTAATCGCAGGTAAATCTGGAATTGGTTTACATCAACCATTTCCAGAACTTACACCACTTCCTCTAGGTTTGATTGGTGAACAACCATCTGAGTTGACAATGTTAACTCAGATGGTTGTTACTTCTGCTTTACAAGATTCTGGGTTAATTGCCCCTTTAGCTGATTGTGCTGTAGTTATTGGATCGAGTCGCTCTTATCAAGCGTCTTGGGAAATGCTGGCGCGGCAAATGTATAACGCGAAGAATTTCCCTGTGTCCTCTTTTGGAAATTGGCTAGATACATTACCTCATATAAATGCGATCGCAGCAGCAAGACAAATCGGCGCATCGGGGATAGTTTTGGCACCGATGGCAGCTTGTGCGACTGGAATTTGGTCTATTGCCCAAGCAGCTATGCTTATACAAACTGGGCAATGTCAACAAGCGATCGCAGGTGCAGTGGAAGCACCGATTACACCCTTAACTTTAGCTGGATTTCAGCAGATGGGTGCTTTGGCGAAAACTGGGGCTTATCCCTTTGATTTGCATCGGGAAGGCTTAGTGTTGGGTGAAGGTGCAGCTGTGTTTGTCTTAGAATCAGCAGAGTTTGCAAAGCAGCGTCAAGCAAAAGTATATGGTGAAATTCTCGGTTTTGGCTTAACTAACGACGCATATCATAGTAATTCACCAGAACCTGAAGGTAAAAGTGCGATCGCTGCCATCAAACAATGTCTAGAACGTAGTAGTCTGACACCAACCGATATCGATTACATTCATGCTCATGGCACAGCTACCCAGCTAAATGACCAAATGGAGAGTATGGTAATCCAGCGTTTGTTTCCTCAAGGCGTGGCAGTTAGTTCCACCAAGGGAAGCACAGGTCATACACTAGGGGCATCTGGAGCTTTAGGTGTAGCTTTTTCTCTCATGGCATTAAGGCATCAAATATTACCGCCTTGTTTAGGTTTGCAGCAACCAGAGTTTGATTTAGATATCGTGACAGCAGCGCGTCTAAGTAAAATTCGGCATGTATTATGTTTGAGTTTTGGCTTTGGTGGACAGAATGCCGCGATCGCTTTAGCAAGGTAAAAAATAGGGCTTGGGATGCACATCTATGCACCCCTACAGCCGATTAATGGTATTACTGGGTGTATACATTCAAATTTAAGTAACAGCAAATACTTTTCCTAACTTCATCGAAATTGGTAGCAAGATTAGAACGAATAAACCGTAATACAAACCAGCAAAACCAGATGCAACGGTTGCATCTAAGACTATTAGAGATAAAACACCTATTTTCACAGCATTGCGGATATTTTCGGCTATCGGTTCCCGCGCAGCTTTGATAAAGTTAGGTAAGATTCTGATAGCTAATAAAATAGCAAATGGTAAGGCTGCAATCGCTGTATACTCATCCACTAATCCTAAAGCTAAAACTGCCGTCAAAACTATTGCAATTAGCAGTAATGCTATTACTCCCGTAATCTTCTTACCTCCGTGAACTTCACCCTGACTAATTGCGGTGATAGCAGCAATATAAAGAATAGGAATCAGCGCTAAATACCAACGTTCTCCGATTATTTCTGGTACAGCACTTACACCTAATAATAAGTTACTGCCACGGCACAAACCCATATTTAAAGGGCCGAAAAAAGGATGATGTTTGGCGAGTGAGTTATAGAGGAGGCATGAAAGAGTTATAAAAATAGCGATCGCAGCACTCAACAATGATACTTGAAAGGCAGCTATAATACCTATGGCAAACAGTATACTCCCCAATAAAATAGCATTTTGACGAGATACGCGACCACTGGGAATTGCTCTATTTGGTCGCTCTTTTGCATCTAATTCCGCATCAAAAACATCATTAAAAACTATACCGCCGCCATATAAACCAGTTGTAGCCAATAACAACCAAGCTAATGGAATTAGTATGGCAACAGTTGCTTCGCCATTAATTAATTTAGTAAAAATTATTCCAGAGCCAGAAGCAGCAAAACCAAGAAGAATATCCGCCCAAGCAGTAACAATATTAGCAGGACGCATCAATTCCAGATAACCCCGCCAGCTTTGAAAATTTAAGCTTGCAACATTCACTTATCTGCCTCCATACCTAGTAACTTTCCAAAATAAACCGCACATTACAGATGAACCAGATATTTGTACACTCCTTACTCCCAATTTTCTACTCAATCAACACAAAATCTGAAACTGATTTGATTCCTGGTTCTTGTCCCCGTAGCACAGAATTTCCACTGAACAACTGACGCTGATCTACAGATTGGGGATTAAGCCAATCTGAAGCTTTCATCTGCCCAGTTTGACTGTAAGCAGCCAAGGCATTCTCATAACAAACTGCTTGCACATGTTCTTCAGGAATGCCCCTATCTAACATCAACTGAGCCGTTTTTGGTACTGCTAAAGGATCGCTAATACCCCAATCAGCGCTACTATCTACAATGATGCGATCGCACCCATACTTACGGACAACTTCTACCATCCGGGCGTTACCCATCTTCGTCTGTGGGTAAATCGTGAAAGCTGCCCAAAAACCTCGTCCTAATACTTCTTCAACAGTTTCTTCGTTGTTGTGATCGATAACTACTTGTGAAGGATCTAAACCATATTCAATACAGCGATCCATACTCCGACTAGCACCCGCCTTCTTATTACGGTGAGGAGTATGAATTAGTACCAACGTATCGAGTTCTTTGGCTAATTCTAACTGTTGACAAAAGTACTTATCCTCTGCTTCTGTCATATCGTCATAGCCAATTTCACCAATGGCAACAACTCCTTCTTTACAGGCATAAAGTGGTAGCAGTTCCATAACTTCAGCTGCTAGCGCTTCATTGTTAGCTTCTTTCGGATTTAAGCCGATTGTGCAGTAGTGCTGGATGCCAAACTGACTAGCACGAAACCGTTCCCAGCCTACAAGACTACTGAAATAGTCTTTAAATGAGCCGGCATTAGTTCGGGGTTGTCCTAACCAAAAGGCTGGTTCAATAACGGCGACAATTCCATATTCCCGCATTACTAAGTAATCGTAAGTAGTACGGGAACACATGTGAATGTGAGGATCAATAAACATCATGGTTTTAATGATTGAGCATGGGGCATTGAGAATGAGGCATTGGGCATTGGGCATTGGGCATGGGGCATTGGGCATTGGGCATTTACCTTGTCCTCCTCGTCTCCCTCATCTCCCTTGTACAGACGGGATTAATCGCGTCTTCCTCCATTCCCTTTTATTTGTAAACAAAGAGGCGTTAGCGCAGCTCGCCGCAGGCATCGCGGCTAAAACTGCTCCAAGTCAGATTACCTTGTTGAATGGATGACTGTAAATCTGGGTAATGAGAAAGTAATGCTTGCGCTTGGGGTAAGGGAGACTCAGCACAAGCTAAGGCTGCTGCTTCTTGCTCGTCTATAGCCCCATTAGCCAGTACTTTTTCTAAATCTGTGATGATGGCGCTATCGGCAAACCGCCCTACAGGTCGCCAAAGTTCTGGCGTAACTGAGCGTTTAGCTGCCCAACGTTCATGGGCATAGTCTGCCAACATCCTCGCCAATTCTGGGTTAGCACGCCGATCTAGACCCCAAATTAGATGCAACGGACTGCCAACAAACACAGCCTTCAGCACCATCTGATTCCAGGCAGCATTATCTAAATAATTCGCTGGATAAGGGTTACGTAGTGCTATGGCTTGGAATACATTGCTCATATTGCTGCGAATTCCCTCAGCAGTACGATGGCGATGTAACTCTGGATGTGGTAGTAGCGGCAAACTTTGATAAAGGACAACTAACTCCCCCATATCGGCAGTGGAGAAGACTCGATCGAGCGATCGCACATAGCCCTCAGCATCATCGTGGGGCAAAGCTAAAAGCAAAAGTGTGCGACCTGCTTGATCTACACTCCAATTACCAGGATACCAGCCGGGAATCAGATCCTCTGCTGCTTCCAAGTCCTGGAATGTTAGCTGCAAATCCTGTTTACCCAGATAACGCGGCACAGCACTAAAAGCCGTAAAAAACACTCGTTCAGCAGCGCCGCTAGCAATCTGTGCCTGCTTCTGTTCCAACCAAATAAAAGCTTTCTCTGAAACAGACTTTAACAACCATTGATGCAGTAATTTGTTTACTTTACTCATGATAAATTCAGGATAAGTTGCCCAACTTCTTTGTGACAACCAAGTATAAAATATAGCACTAAACTTGATTTTTTTGGTTTGAAGCAGTTAGATAATATACTACTAGAATTATAACTTCACTGAATCTATAAAAATATCCTGACTTTAAAGAAGATACTGTAAAGATACCATTTTGATTAGATAAATTCTAAACTTACCTTACGGAAAAAATTAGAATTTTATGTAATAATGATCTCCATTACTAACCT
Source organism: Nostoc sp. JL23 (assembly GCF_017115065.1). Lineage (NCBI taxonomy): Bacteria > Bacillati > Cyanobacteriota > Cyanophyceae > Nostocales > Nostocaceae > Nostoc > Nostoc sp. JL23. Next base: position 223,174 of record NZ_JABXKN010000036.1, on the reverse strand, counting down.
TAGATATCAAGCATAGGCATCAATATAAATTATAAATTCATGTTAATTTGAATTTTATCTGTTAGGCGAAGACACTTCAAAAGTATGATTGTTTTAATAAATAGATTTATCTAGTAATTTATCTAAAAATTGAATTACATAATGGATTGATTCTATTTATATTGCTATTGATTTTAATTGCAATAATGTGTTGATTTACAGTTACTTAAAAAGTAATAATATTCAAATGGTTATTCAACAAAAAAGCGCTCTGAATCTACAACCAATTAACCAATGTGTCCGTGTTACCTTCAATTATGATGTTCACTTCACTAGAGGTCTGTTTCAGTTAGATAATCCTTTACTTGCACAAGCGATCGCCGCAGATGGGGAGACAACCCCAAAACAAGTGCTAGCGGTGGTAGATGGAGGATTTTTACAGTATCAAGATGGGCTGTTAAAAAAATTATCAGTCTATGCCCAATGTTATGAAGATGTACTAACACTGAGCGGTGAGCCGATAGTAGTTCCAGGTGGAGAAGCAGTCAAAAACGATTCTAGATTTATAGAGCAAATTCATCAGCGGATCAATGCAGCTGGATTATGCCGTCACTCCTACGTCTTAGCAATTGGAGGTGGAGCTGTTCTAGACATGGCAGGATATGCAGCAACAACCGCTCACCGAGGAATTCGCCTGCTACGAGTACCGACAACAGTATTAGGGCAAAATGATTCGGGTGTAGGAGTAAAAAACGGAATCAATGCCTTCGGCAAGAAAAACTTTTTGGGTACATTCATGCCACCTTATGCGGTCTTGAATGACTTTGATTTTCTTACTAGTCTCGACGATCGAGATTGGCGATCGGGCATTGCAGAAGCTGTGAAAGTAGCACTGATTAAAGATGCAGATTTCTTCGATTTCATTATGACTAATGCCGATAAATTGGCTAATCGAGACATGGACATAATGGAAAGACTGATCTATCGTTGCTCTCAGTTGCACTTAGAGCATATTGCTGGTAGTGGCGATCCCTTTGAAATGGGTTCATCGCGTCCTTTAGACTTTGGACACTGGGCTGCTCATAAACTAGAGCATTTAACTAATTACAGCTTACGTCATGGTGAAGCTGTAGCGATCGGCATCGCTTTAGATACAACCTATTCATATTTAACAGGGCAACTCTTGCAATCAGAGTGGCAAATGGTTCTAACTACACTCAAAAAATTAGGCTTTACTTTGTACGTATCAGCACTGACAGAGCAATTAGATCAACTAGATCATCCGCATTGTCTGTTTAGGGGGCTTACGGAATTCCGCGAACATTTGGGAGGAAAATTGACAATTACGCTTCTCCAAGGAATCGGAGAGGGAATAGAAGTTAATCAGGCGGATTTGTCTTTGTATAGAGATGCTATTTTGATGCTGGAAGATTGGGAAATTTTGCATTGATTCTCCATTGGGTGCAATTAGCAGAAGCGATGTTTAACAACAAGCCCAGAGGTGGAGAGTAAGATTTTCTTCACCTTTGCCTAATTGCGATTATTTTATGCAAATATACTGCTTAATTTTTAAAGCGATCGCTACTTCGTGGTTCTCAAAAATATCGGCTCTTCAGTACTTGTTATGCTAAATACGTCTGTAAATTAGCTTAAAATCCTTGCTGGGCAATAATAACAGCCGTCACTCTTAGCGCTTGAGGCAAGATTTTTGAAATTGAAGCTATAACTCCCTGTAAGGCTTGATTTTCAAGGTAAGTGACGGACTTTAATTAAAAGTTCAGCATAATACGTACTGAAGAACCAAAATATCTTCGGTTACTTGATCCTTAAATGATACTATCCTAATTAGCATGATGACACGGTTATCATGCTACCAAAAACTGAGTAGCATTATAGTCCTCTGATAAATCCTCATCTCCTTTATCTCCTCAGCCCCCCTTGGTGTTCGCAATGAAAACCTCGATGCTCCCAAGCTTGCATATCTACATCAGTAAGTTTTGTGACATTTGAGCATTGCGGTTGAATAATTTGACTTAAAATCGACCAAAATAAGCTGCGTATTATATCTAATCCAGTTTTAGTCCAAGATTCCCGATTACCAGGAATACCCAATTCTTGAACAATTTCTGGCTCTACCCAAATACCATGAGCGCCAAAAAGAATCTGTGCCATCCATTTAGCTCTGGGTAAATGACTTGGCGAGGTAATCAACATGACTTTATGCACTCCCCAACGGCGCAGAATTGGAATACTATAATAAAAATTTTCAAAGGTAGAATTCGCGCAGTTTTCTAACCAAACGTTTTGTAACTCTGCTAATTCCGCCTCAAAAATTAAGCGTATACAGGGATCTGGGGAACCATGAGAAATTAAAATTGGGGTTTGTGGGTATTGTCTTGCTAATTGGGCAACATAAGTTTCTCGACGAATACTGCCACCCAAGACAAAGAAGGCATCTATTGGCTGCGAAGAAGCAAAAAGTAAGGTTATAGTAGTGAAAATCAGCCAAACACCCAGGACAACATACAATCCACCACTGAGTTTTTGTAACAATTGCCACAAATTAACAGATTTTTTTTTAATAGAAATTAATGATTTGATGGTAAATTTGCGTTTCATGACTTAAGTAAGAAAAACTGATTTTATTACTGTCTAACAGTACTGCAATTCAGTGAGCAAAGTGCTATCTTATAAAAGTAATCTTGAATGCAAACATGACGCTAATTAAAGTGTCACATGCTCAGTATAGCCTTCCGGAGAAGACTAACAAACTGAGAAATCATTGTTAACAACTAATGCGGCATTTTTGGCATCATTTAAGGATAAAAATGATGAAGGAAAATTGTTGATTCTGGGGTATAAAAACTTAAAAATTTCTGGAAAGCCTGATTGCTAAACTGTCAACAACACAATTATTCCAGCTAAGTATACATGAACCAATCTGCGAAAAGTTACTCACCGCTCCAAGTAGCCTTGATTGGTGGAGCGATCGCCACAACTGCTACCATGTCTGTGTTCGGCCCCGCTTGGACTCGTGGTGTCCGTGCTGCTCTAGCCCTACAAGACAGCCCAAAAGTGATAGTTGACCAAGTTTGGCAACTGGTAAATCATGAGTATGTTGATGGTAAATTTAATCAACAAGATTGGCAAGCAACTAGGCAAAGCCTGTTGAGCAAAGACTACTCTTCTAAGGAAGAAGCATACACTGCCATCCGCGAAGCTTTACAAAAATTGGGAGATCCTTACACTCGGTTCATGGACCCCCAACAATTTGAAGCTCTAACTAGCCAAACATCTGGGGAAGTCTCTGGGATTGGCGTTCGGATGGAAGTGAACGAAAAAACTCAGCGCCTCACCGTTGTCGAAGCCATAGAAAATTCTCCGGCGCTGAAAGCTGGGATCAAAGCAGGCGATGAAATTTTGGCAATTGACGGCAAATCCACTATCAAAATGAAAGTGGATGATGCCTCGAAGCTAATCCGTGGTAAAGCGGGTAGTCCCATCAAGCTACGACTGGGACGGGCGGGGCAAAATGCCTTTGATTTGAAGCTGACAAGAGCAAGTATTGAAGTCCCAACAGTACGCTATACCCTCAGACAAGAAGGGAACCGCCGCGTTGGCTATATCCGTTTGCGAGAATTTAGCGCCCACGCCGCAGACCAAATGCAACGAGCCATCCGCGATTTGAACACTAAGAAAGTTGATTCTTATGTGTTGGATTTGCGGGGAAATCCTGGCGGTTTGTTGCAAGCGAGTATTGAAATTGCTCGTATGTGGTATAATGACGGCGGAATTGTCAAGACAGTAGACCGTGTGGGCGGCACTGAGGAAACTAAAGCTAATCGCACTGCTTTGACAAATCGTCCTTTGGCGGTCTTAGTGGATGGGAATTCAGCTAGTGCTAGCGAAATCCTCACAGGGGCACTCAAGGATAATAAGCGGGCGGTAGTTGTAGGTGGTCAAACTTTTGGCAAAGCCCTAGTGCAGTCAGTTCATGAACTCGCAGATGGTTCTGGCTTGGCTGTCACCATAGCCCATTACTACACCCCGGCGGGAACAGATATTAACCATAAAGGGATTGCTCCAGACATCAAGCTAGATTTGACAGAAGCACAAGAGCGTCAATTGGCTTCTAATCCAAATTTAATCGGAACTAAGAGCGATCCCCAATATGCTCGGGCGATCGCAATTCTATCAAATAACAACTTTGCCCAGCCGCCAGCAAATCAACCGACTCGACCCATGAGCCGCGCCGATAACCTGAAATTTTAAATTGACGCGAATGATTTGTTACCAGGTGTTTATATAGTAGTATTCCCAAATCCAGATTTTTGGAGTTATGAAAACTGCTTGATATGCCGTTCCAGGATTTTGGTTTGGGAATACTAGCTACTAATCCCATCTCCAAAATCTCAGATTTATGAATCATCAGCCAGTTGATGCAACCACCGCCACCAGATTTTTACCAATGGTGTCGGTGGTTGTTCCTATTTATAACGGTGAGGCGGATTTACCAGAGTTAATCAATTGTCTGTTGTCTCAAACTTACCCAAAAGACCGGGTAGAATACTTGTTGGTGGACAATAACAGTAGCGATCGCACTCTCACCATCCTCAAAACATCTGCCGAAAATTGCCCAATTACAATTCGCCCCTTGAGTGAGAACCAAATTCAAAGCTCTTACGCTGCTCGTAATACTGGGATTCGCTCTGCTACGGGTGAAATTATCGTTTTTACCGATGCAGATTGTTGCCCACAACCGCAATGGTTAGATACACTCATTCAACCTTTTGTCAACCCAGAAGTGGTAATTGTTGCTGGAGAAATTTTGGCACTACCAGGCACAACTCTGCTAGAACAACACGCAGACCGTCAAGAAACTTTATCGCAAAAGCATACCCTTAACCATTCCTTTCGTCCCTATGGTCAAACGGCTAATTTGGCGATTCGGCACATTGCCTTTGAAAAAGTGGGTTTATTTCGTCCTTATCTAACTACTGGTGGCGATGCTGATATTTGTTGGCGAATTTTGGGGGAAAACATCGGGCGTTTGGAATTTGCCCCAAATGCGATCGTTCAGCACCGCCACCGCGCTACACTTCAAGAACTACAAAGTCAATGGCGGCGTTATGGACGCTCAAATCGCTATCTGCACGAACTGTACGGTGTAGATTTAATGCGAGAGATGACACCCAAAGAATACGGCTATCGTTTGGCACGTTGGTTATTGAAGGAAATTCCAAGAGATATTAAAAAGGCGTTGGCGCAGCCCAACCTAGGCATCGTCGGTCAAGCCACCCTTGTAGATTTATTAAATACTCCCATTGGTTTGTTCACAGCTAGGGCGCGTACTGCTGGACAAAGAGACGCCAAGCTACCAGAGAATGCCAAGATAATTGCTCGACTGTAATGAATAAAAAAGGCGTTGCTGATTAGATGTATAAATCTTGGTGTAGAGACGTTGCAATTGCTAATCTCTACAAAGGTTTTAAAATCACGCAAAATCGTTTTCATACCTGAATTCAGTAACGCCTAAGCAAAAACGCTCTTGTCAGCCCAGAAGCATTGACTGAGAGCCTTATTCTTTTCTTAGCTCACAAAAGCGAATGTATCTTAAGAAGTATTTTCAAAAATAGATAAAGCAAATATGCTGTTATTGATGAACTTTTAACTTTAGCACCTTGTATTTAATAAAATAAGAGTTTCAGTAGGTAGGGCTTGTTGCCACTTAGCAGTTTGGTTGTTATAAGACAAGTTTTTGGCACTCAATAAGATGAAAAGTTGATTGAGGCTGCACAAATTTGATTGCTTCCTCATTATTGAGAAATTAAGTTAGTAAATCAAAAAACCAAGTTCTGTCATATTTATTTATAGAGTGTCCGCTCTTTCAAGTAACCTTCTCTCCTTACCTGCTCAATAGCGTCTGAAGTCTTGAGGAAAGCATGGGGTTTGCTTCCCCTGGTATTTTCAGTCACAGCTACGCTTCATAGTTTTGTGAGTTGAGCAACATGAAAGCGGATGGATTTAATCAACAGATAGATAAATTGTGCTCACAAATACAGGGACTATTAAATTGCTATGGAACTAAGCTGAACTCACAACAGGAGATGATAACAGACGCTTACGAGGAACTTAACACCGCAATGGAAGAACTATTGACAGCTTCCGAGGAGTTAAAGGTAACACGAGCAGCAGTAGAGAAAGAGCGCCAGCGTTACCAAGATTTGTTCGAGTTTGCTCCAGATGGTTACTTGGTAACTGATATCAACGGGACAATCCAAGAGGCTAACCATGTAGCAGCAACTTTGCTTGGTGTCCAACAAAAGTATCTAGTAGGTAAACCATTAATTCTTTTTATTGCTCAACAAGACCGCCAGTACTTTAGCTCTCAAATAAACAATTTGCAAGAGATACTGAACTGGGAAATTCACCTACAGCCACGGAGAGGAAAGCCTTTCCCTGCTAATGTGAAAGCGTCTGTAGTATACGACCTTGGGGAGAAGCAACTTGGCTGGCGTTGGCTGCTGTGCAACATCAGTGAACGCAAACAAGCTGAAGAAATGTTGTACCGAGCTTACAGTGAGTTAGAAATACGGGTGGCGGAACGGACAGCGGAACTGGTAAAAGCAAATCAGAAATTGCTAAATGAAATTACAGAACGTAAAAAAGTCGAGTCACAACTATTGCACCTTGCTTTTCACGATACACTGACAGGTCTGGAAAACCGTGTTGCATTTATGAACCGCCTAAAACATGCGATAAATTATTCAAAACGGCATTCAGATTATCTATATGCTGTACTATTTATCGACCTAGATCGGTTTAAGGTAATCAATGACAGCCTGGGACACCTAAATGGAGACCAATTGCTGCTTGCTATTGCAAGTAGACTACAAATATGTATACGCTCCATAGATACAGCGGCACGACTTGGGGGAGACGAATTTACAATCCTGCTTGAGGGAATCCAGGATATGTCAGACGCCATCAAAGTCGCTGAACGGATTCAGAAGGAACTGACATTACCCTTTGAGCTTGACGGACAAGAAGTCTTCATTACGGCAAGTATTGGCATCGCGTTGAGTTCGACAGTAGACTATCAACACCCAGAAGAACTGTTGAGGGATGCAGATACAGCAATGTACCGAGCCAAGGTGCTAGGCAGAGCGCGTTATAAGCTATTCAACTCAGATATGTATGCTAATGCTCTGGCGAGATTGCAGTTAGAAACCGATTTGCGCCGAGCAATTGAACGCGAAGAATTTCGGGTTTATTACCAACCGATTGTTTCGCTCACTAGTGGCTCTATTGTCGGTTTTGAGGCTCTATTGCGCTGGCAGCACCCAGAGCGTGGTCTGCTTAATCCAGCAGATTTTATTCCCCTAGCAGAGGAAACTGGACTAATTTTTTCCATTGGCAAATGGGTGTTGCATGAAGCCTGCCGCCAGATGCAAGTTTGGCGAGTATGCCATTGTTTTAAATTACTAGAGAAAATTAGTGTTAATCTCTCTGTCAAGCAATTTTCTCAGCCGGATTTGATAGAGCAGATTGGGCAAATTTTACACTCAACGGGCCTTGATGCTGGCACTCTAATGCTAGAGATTACTGAAAACGCAATTGTGGAAAATGGTGATAAGGTAACTGCCGCAATCTTACAACTTCAAAAGATGGGGATTGAGTTATCAATTGATGACTTTGGTACGGGCTATTCCTCATTAGGTGGTCTTTATAACTTTCCGATTAGTGTGTTGAAAATTGACCGTTCTTTCATCAACCTGATGGGCACTAATAATAATTTAGAAATTATTGAGATAATTGTCACCTTGGCACACAAGCTAGGTGTGGATGTGCTTGCCGAAGGGGTAGAGACAAAAGAGCAACTATTACTTCTAAGAAAGTTAAACTGTCAATATGGCCAGGGACATTTTTTCTCCGTTCCGTTAAATAGCTCGGTGGCAGAGGCATTAATTATGGAAAATCCTCAATGGTAAGGGTTATTTAAAATCCTGAGCATAGTTTTGTCTAGTCTAGGCGCCATCAAAATTTGGCATATAGCTATTGGAGACTGTTTTACTATATTGGTTGCTTAGTCTGAGCCACGACAAGCAAACTCTCCTCGGTGGTAGCCAAGATGAAGCCATCAACTGTTGGGATCTTACTACAGGGAAATGTTGGACAACTTTGCAAGCAGCCCGTCCCTATGAGACACGATGGTTAATGCAGCGATAGGGTTGATGGAGGCAGAGATGTCAACTTTAAAAGCTTTAAAGGCGGTAGGGGTGAATTCAAGTTGCTCAATGCCTACCAACTTTCGCTAAATTGGAAAAAGGAAAACTCAAGGTAATCTTAAATGTCAGCACAATTGTTACTGGTGGATGATGAACCAGGGATACGGGAAGCCGTGAAAGACTATTTGCAAGAGAGCGGTTTCAGCGTTCAAGTCGCCAGTAACGCCCTTGAAGGTTGGGAATGGATGCAGATGAATACACCTGATTTAGTGATTTCTGATGTGATGATGCCTCAAGTGGATGGCTATCAGTTTCTGAAGCAACTACGGGAAGACCCCCGTTTTCAAGCACTCCCAGTAGTATTTTTAACTGCTAAAGGTATGACAGGCGATCGCATTCAAGGCTATCACGCTGGTGTTGATGCCTATCTACCCAAACCCTTTGACCCAGACGAGTTAGTGGCTATAGTCGAAAATTTGCTAGCGCGTCGCGCCGCTAAGGCTGCGAGTACGGGAGATGACGCTGAAACCCCCGATCTTGCTGAACTAGCCAATCAGATTGCCCAAATAAAGGCATTGTTAACTCAAAGAAATGCTATTTCCCAATCGCCAGCGCCTTTTAAAATTGATTTGACTCCCAGAGAACAAAGTGTTTTAAATTTGGTCGCTGAAGGGTTGATGAACAAAGAAATCGCCCGTCGCTTAGAAACCAGCGTCCGCAATGTAGAAAAATACGTCAGCCGTTTGTTTAGTAAAACTGGCACCAATAGCCGTACAGAGTTAGTTCGTTTTGCTCTCGAACACGGTCTTGCTAAATAGGCATTGGGAATTGTACTTGTACTGAGCGTTCGCGTTGTAGAGTCTCTTAGAGAAGCCGTTGGCGCAGCCTCTGGTAGGGAAGTATTGGGTCTGGAGAAGAGACAAGCTAGACAAGGTGGACAAGGAAGAAGGGAGAGACTTGTCCCCTTGTCTCCCTCATCTCCCCTGCCTCTAGGTAATTGATCATAGCTAACTGGCTGCTAAACCATAACCTATTACCAGTAATAGATAAAACATAAGTATTTCAGCAAATCAGGCACTTAGCTTAAGCAAAAAGCTAAAAGGGAGGTTATTTATTTTTACTTTGGTCTTTTAGATTTTCATTTGATTTGCGCCTGTTGTCCAATTCCCCATCTGTAAAGACACAGGGTTTTATTATTCTGCAATGTTTTGATAAAAACTCGGTAAAATGCACCCGGCTGAATTTGTTTTCATATTCTACCAGTATTCTTGGCTACAAAGTTTTTAATAGCGGAAACTGTTCCTGGGACTTTGTGCTGCTAAATAAGACTTTCACAAGGTAGAAATCAAAATATTTGATGAAATCTACTGAATGCTTAGTTTTTATGGCAACAGGGGTATGGGATCAACATTTGATTTGATGCCCATTTCACGTTTTTCACTACTTAAATTACACCTTTAGGTTGGGGAATTTTCCGCGACATTACGCAAGCGCATTAGCTGACGTCGCATTTGAGGCGAGGCTTTAAACTCAGATACTTCCTGGGCTTTAACGGACGCTTGTAGCGTTTCTAGAAAGTCATCAGAACCTTCGGTTAAAGCATCAAGTAGCACTTGTAAGAGTTGCTCGCGATCGCTTAATAGACTTTTTTCCTCAATCAACCGGAATTTGAGATGTATTTCACACTCATAAACACCTACTTCGAGATTATTTATCTGGCGTGGTAATGCTTTGGAGTTCATAGCTATTGAGATTCCTTTACTTGGTTGTCATGAGGGTAAGGAGGTAGATGTCCAGCAAAAATTCTTTATATCTCTTTTGAATCCAAAGTGCTTGAATTAAGAATTTTTCTTCATCAATCACCTTTGTATTCCATTTCACTCTCCTGTGGTGTATTTTCAAGCTAGATTTTCGGTGTCTAGATTTTGACGTTTCTGTGCCAGATGTAGCTTATGGTAAGCCATAACTATTATTCAGTTTTTAAGATTCTACACAATAAAGTTTCTGTAAGAAGTTGTTCAACCTTTTTAAAGGTTTTTACATCAACTTTATGTGAACGTCAATAACAGTTTGACTTGTTACTCTAATTTTGGTGTTTATACGTAAGTAAAACCGCTGATTTTTTTTGAGTTTCTTAATGCCAGCAGTAGATGTAGCACGATTCAGTGAAATTACTTGATGTACGTTTTTTGCAATATAAAATTCAGGATAAATTGCTCGGCATAATTATTAATGTCAAAACTTTTGTTCTCTATAAAAAAAGCACATAGAGCAAATTATTCCTGCTGAGTGCCTTATCCTACCGTCTTTTAGACTTAATCAAGCCCAAAAATCTTAGCAGTAAGTCAGATTTGTAGACTAAATGAAAATACTCTATCAATTAATTTTTACAGAAAAATAATTCGACTACTGTCAGTACTAGCAGTTAAATATATCTTCAACTCATAACAGTAGTAGCAAACTCATCAGTAAAGATGATATTTTTACTTATGACCATTCAATGTACCCTTTGAAAACAGCATTCAAAGCTTTTAAATTGAGAGCATTCAAGCTCGGATATAACGTCTACAATAATTTCAGTGTAATCCACGCAAATCTTACACCTTTTTATGGATAACCCGATGCTGCTCAAGTCCACAACCCGGCACATCCGCATTTTTGCAGGTGAAATTGACCGGGATGGCGATCTAGTTCCTAGTCAACAAGTCTTAACCTTAGATGTTGACCCAGATAACGAATTTAATTGGAATGAAGATGCACTGCAAAAAATTTATCGAAAATTTGATGAACTAGTAGAAGCATCTAGTGGCGCAGACCTCACAGACTATAACTTGCGCCGTGTGGGGTCAGACTTAGAGCATTATCTGCGATCGCTTCTGCAACTCGGCGAAGTCAGCTACAATCTTTCTGCCCGTGTTACTAATTACAGCATGGGAGTTCCTCAAGTTGCCATTGACGACAAACAATAAGCCAATGAGTTGGCAGCGGGCTGCCTGAACCCTTCTGTACAAAGAGTGCTGAGTTAAAAGTGTTTCGGCTGAGAGTGGAAAAATTCATAAGTCTACTTCTTAACTCAGCACTAGCTAACCCCCGCTGCCACCAACAGCAGTCCTAAAGAGATTCTTAGAGTCACTGCATTTATCAGGTACTTTTGCCAAAATTAATATTTGCTATTCTTAATTCTTAATTAAAGTTAATTCTTGCTATCCTACTTATAAACTAAATAAATACCAACATTATCTGCCCGTTGATGATGGGGTAATTTACCAAAAGCAAATCGTGCAGTTATGCTTGGGTTATGCTGTGGTGACAGGGTTGGAGTTAGTTGCTTTGGCGATGGAGAGTCACAGGGCAATAGAAGCTATGATTAGGCTGTGGGGTTGAGTTAGGAGCGTATTTTTTGGATCGGATTAAGTATTAGCACCTGCTGATATCCGCCAGCTAAAATCATCATCTAAAGTCTGGGTATGTCAAGTTTAAGAAAGATGAGCGGTCTAGATTGTCCCTACTAATGCTATTAAAGAAATTGCCAATCGCTGATCGGTGCGAAAACTATGGAAAATGACGCGGCAACGCTCTACTGTCCAAACGAAAATTGTCAGGCTGCCAACCCCCTGACTCACAAGTTTTGCCAGCGATGTTCCACGCCTCTACCCAAAACTTATCTCTGGGCTGTGGTAGATAGCCCAACTGTGGGTAGCCCTGGAGAAATATTAGCCGATCGCTATTTAATCCTTGATAAATTTGTTCTTTTAGATACGAAGCCTGGTTTATTAGCGCTAACGCCTGAGTTAGATAATTTGCAGCCTCTAAAAGCCTACCTGAGACTGATTCCCTACCGTTTACACGTACCGCAGGTATATGGAGTGCTTTTTGTTGCTGATGGGTCTTCCCACCGAGAAATATTACTCTTAGAAAAACCGCCACTATTAGTAGATGACACTATCCAACAAGTGCATTTAGGCAGCGAGTTAACCACCGCTTGGCGTGATGCAACATCAATGCGCCAACTGAATTGGTTATGGCAAATAGCTCATCTGTGGCAACCTCTTGTAAGTGAAGGTGTCGCTTCTAGCTTACTTGACTCTGATGTATTGCGGGTAGAAGGATCGTTAGTCCGGTTGTTGGAATTGCGTTTTGACAGCGCCACATCACCAGAATTGCCGCAATTAGGTGAATTTTGGCAGCAGTTGGTCAGCACTGCCAAACCAGCGATCACGGAATTTGTCGATCGCGTTAGCCTGGCTTTAATTCAGGGAGAGATTAATTCCACCGATCAATTAATCGGAGTTTTAGATCGGGGACTGGCTGGGTTAGGGCGATCGCAAACACCCACGATCCAAATTATCACCAAAACTGACACCGGGCCAAGTCGTCAACGTAACGAAGATGCCTGTAGCCCCCCCAGTGGAACTCTTGTGAGCAAACCACCCCAGCCAACAGCCTTAGCAATTGTCTGTGATGGCATCGGTGGGCACGAGGGCGGCAATGTCGCCTCAAATTTAGCCATTGAAACAATCCAGCAGCAGGTACAGCAACTAACAAAGGTTCCCTACGACCACATAGATCCTTCAATGCTGCTGAATGACCTAGATAAGGCAGTGGCAATGGCCAATGACAAAATCAGTCAGCGCAATGACAGTGAAAATCGCCAAGGGCGTCAACGCATGGGCACGACTTTAGTCATGGCATTGCCTGTTGCTCATGAAATGTACATTACCCACGTCGGTGATAGTCGTGCCTACTGGATTACACGCCACGGCTGTTATCAAGTTACCCTTGATGATGATGTCGCCTCCCGTGAAGTGCGACTAGGTTATGCCATTTACCGTGAGGCAGTGCAACAGAGTGCCGCTGGCTCTCTTGTCCAAGCTTTGGGGATGGGTTCTAGCACTTCATTGCATCCCACTTCGGGACGATTTATGCTCGATGAAGATGCTGTTTTTCTGCTCACATCCGATGGTTTGAGTGACTTCGATCGGGTAGAAGAGTACTGGGAAACAGAAATCTTGCCAATTTTAATTGGAGAAGCAAATATAGCAACTGTTGCCGATAGATTAGTCGAAATTGCTAATACTAAAAATGGACATGATAATGTCACCGTCGCTTTAGTTCACTATCAAGTCCAATATTGGGAACCAGAAATCACCATCCAAGCAGTGATTCCCCAGAGTTATTCTGCCAAAACTGTTGATTTAGCATCCAGAGGAACAGATGCGACAGTTTTAGGCAGCCCAAACCACAAGACTCAGGTGATTCCAGACACTGAACCTGCTAAAAGTCGTCAATTCCCCTTACAGTGGATAGTTCCATTAATATTTGTGCTAGCAGCAGGTTTTTTAGGATTGTTCGTCAGGCAACTGCGAGGAACCTCTCCAATTTTTTCCAATCCCTTACAAACTCAAAATCCTGGCATCGAAGCAACACCTACACCGCGATCGCTGGCTAATCTTTCTCCTGGTTGGGTCATTAAAACCAACAATGACATATCCTGGGGAAAAAACCAATCACTTCCCCGTGGGACTTTTTTAGAAGTTATTGAAAAAAAATCAAATCCAAATCCTGCTTCTGGGAGTTTTTTGGTGTCTATGCGAGTCTGTGCTAATAAAAGTACACAAACTCCAGGTAAGATTAATAACCCAGAGGTAACTACCTCAGTTCCACCAAATTCAAAACTTTTGCCAGCTACTGTATTGTTAAACTCCTCCCAGATCAACCGTTTTGGCATTGTTTTACAATCAGATGCACCAAATCCATGTAGAACTGTCACGCAACCGCCAGTTACCGAACCATCTGACACCAGTCCAACTTAATCAAATACTCGATAAACTGGTAAAAACCTGGAATAATAACAGGTAACAATTCAGATTAAAAAACTTACAAGGTCAAAAAATAGAAAATTTTCACCCTGGAGAATTGTTATCAAAACAGAATTTAGGAGTCAGGAGTCAGAATGGGCTAAACGCCCTGCTACCGCTAACAGAATGAATTATGTACTACTGGTGGATGAATATCCAAGTTCAAAACCCCTACCGTATTTCTAATTTGGTGCAACACAATTAATGTCGGGTTTAAATCCCTACTCATTTATTCTGAATTCTGAATTCTGGCGTATCTGTTTTCTTCTTCTCTTGAAATTATTTTTTTTAACTTTTAATTTAATGAATCCATGCCATCCCTGAATTTGGCGATCGCCCGTCTCCTAAACACTGGCACTGACAACTTCGCCATTTGGGTGGTCAAGGCTCCCTATCCCAGTGGCTACGTTTTACATGACTGTGTATGGCCTGTTGAACTTACCCAAGTGTGGCAAGAATGGCAGCAGATGTTTGCTGGTCATGGTCGCCTAGATATTTCCCCAAACTCAACATCTCAAAAGAGCAACCCATTCCCCATAGATTGGATTTCATCCCCTTCAGGTCAACCTACTGGTCCCTACAGCAGTCGTCTGATGCAATACTTGGGAATGAATTTATGGCGTTGGGTATTCGACGGGCAAATTCTTGGTAGTCTAGAACGCAGTCGCGGGATTGCGATGGGACAGCATACACGTTTGCGCTTTCGACTAGAAATTCGCGACCCGGATCTGATCGCTTTCCCTTGGGAAATTATGCAGCGTGAGCCAGGTCAATCGGCGATGTCTCTCTCGCAAGATTTGTTATTTAGTCGCACCACCACAGAAGTTGACGCTTTACCGCATTTGCGAACTGACCAAGCTTTAAGTATTTTGCTGGTTTTAGGTCATGATGACAAGCTGCAACTAGAACAAGAAGGCGCTATCTTACAGCAAGCTCTTGCAGATACGCCTGGTAACTCCCAAAGATATGCACCTTGTGTAGTGAATCAACTCATTCAACCAACTCCACAACAGTTGATTGATGAATTAGAAACCAAAGAATACAATGTTTTCTTTTATGCTGGACATGGTTTGCCAGACCCAGACGGAGGGTTACTGTTTTTGCGAGCAGATATGCCCCTCAATGGGATAGAATTGGCGCAAGTATTGACCCGTACAGGTGTGAAATTAGCGGTTTTTAACGCCTGTTGGGGCGCACAACCAGCTGCGAGCAATCATCAAGCTATCCCTGCCAGTAGTTTAGCAGAAGTATTGATTCGTCATGGTGTGCCTGCGGTTTTGGGGATGCGCGATGAAATCGCTGACCATGAAAGCCACAGTTTTATTCAAGCCTTTACCGAAGCTTTGCGATCGCACAAGCCAATTGATGAAGCCGTAGCACAGGCTAGGCAAGAGTTGTTAACACTGTATAAATTTAATCAACCTGCTTGGACTTTGCCTGTTCTCTACCTGCATCCAGATTTTAATGGCGAACTGATTAAGAATCTGGATGAAGGTATTACCGAACTTCCAGATACAGCCATTCCTGATGTCGGTTCCTCGCTTCCGACTGCAAGTTTGCGATCGCTCACTCCAAAAGGTAAAACTTGGTTACTGCGTTATGGAGTTACCCGCATCGGCCGCACGAAAGATAATGATATTGTCATCCCCGAACCATCTGTATCCAAACGCCACGCCGAAATCTTCTGCCGCAACACTCTTACAGATGCTACACTAATGCGAACTTATTACTTGCAAGATTTTTCCACCTACGGGACAACCTGGTTTTTAGGTCCTAATGGTTGGCAACAAATCCTCCGAGAGGAAGTCCCTTTGAAATCGGGAATGCAGCTAAAGTTTGGAAGTGCTAGAGGGGAAACCTGGGAGTTTGTGATTGAAGACTCCTAGCGGAGCTATTGCATAAATGAATTTGAGCCTTTAGCATTAGCTTTTAAAATCTGTTTTTTTTGGAGAAAAAATCAACAATTTTTGCGGAAATCTCCTCTTAGAACTTGTAGCTGTCAATACCACCAAATAATCATGACCACCAAATAATCATGAGGAAAGAAAATATGGCTCACAAAATTAACGGCTCAGATACTTCCTCATCTTTGCCATCTCAAGTAGATTTAGAGTTCTTAGAAGCGTTACTAGAACCAGAGGATGCTAACTATCCCTGGAATCCAGGTGATCAGGAATCAGAAGCTTATTTTCAAGAACTAGAACAACAGTTCGGAATGGAAGATTTGCTTGATGAAGAATTAATGAGGCGATCACAAGATTTTTACGGACATCTAGATACACTTTGGACTAGTATTACTCCTACACCTGACCACAATCATAACTTACAACAGGCAGTAGTGCTTAACCTTCAAGAAAAATTGCGTACAAATTTTTCTGCCTGTATCCCCCAAATATTGCTTAATACCATCGCCAGCAAAGCGGCTGAGATGTTTGCTGCTCGCCAATTAATCAGCGAGCAACTGGTTGAGTGCGTTCAGACAGTACTACCAACTTGGGGAACAGAAGACCTGATCGTTCTGGCTCGTCCTTTTGCTTACGCTATGCGAAGTAGCGAATCGCAAAATCCGGCATCTGCACTCAGTAATCTTCAAAATAGCCAGTGGACAGCTTTATCAGAAGTAGAGAAAGCAAAGGTTAGTTTAGCGATCGCTTCTTATGCTTTTACTGAACTTAACAAGTCTCAGCCAGAACTATGAATGGTGAATGGAGAGTAGGAAATAGGGAGTAGCAAAAGTTTTCATTATGCGTTGTGTTCGTGTAACCCGCGCTTTGCGTTCACTCGATTCAGAGGTGTTTTTTGCAAAGATGTTGGTTTTCCTTACGCAAGGATATAGAGTCGAAAATCAAGAGTTTTGCAAAAAGTTGAATGATTTTTATTTTTTTTGTAGATACAATTTACCTACACTAAAGTAACAGTACGCTAATTCTCAAACTAGACCATCTATCTCAAGACATAAATATTTAACCATTGGGCATTGGTTGTTCTCTCTCATCTCCCCTGTCTTTTTCTTATCTACAAGACGCTGCGCTAGCTTACTTGCCTGTAAGGTTATAATTTTGAATTGATTTCATCTCCTATTTTGGGCCCAGAAATCGGGTAGCAAAATTTTGCGATCGCGTCGGTGACAGCGCCCGTGCCTTGAGAATTGCCGCCATCAAAAAGGCGTAAGATAATACTCCAACAACTACCAACAGCAAGGCATTGATTGACCCTGTAGCATTCCAGAGAGCGTGGAGCGCAGAGGCGCTCAGATAACCAATAGACAGAATTTGCCAACTTCTACTAGGTTTGAGGACAGCCAACCCGATAAAATAACCCAAGTAGCCACTATAAGCCATGTGTCCGGCTACAGAGCCTAAAATTCGCGGAATTAGCAGTTGTAAACCTGCCAGTTGACCAGCAGCCCCTATACCCACCTGTTGTGTGACATTTTGAGTGATATCAGGCACATACTGACCGAGGGTTTCCAAGAGAGTGAACCCGACAGCAGAAGCCGTTCCCAGGAGAATACCATCTAGAGGTTCCCAAATACCGATGCGTTCTCGCCAAGGTGAAGACAACATTCTACCGATGGCAAAAGCCCCTAATACAGGTAATGCTTTGAGTAATTCTTCCATCAACCCAGCGCCAAAAAACATCCGCACCAGCAACTCTGTGAAGGTGATAGATTCTTGGGGTGTGGGCAAGCTTCCAGGCAGGATGCCGCGAAATACGAAAATAAATAGATCCAACAGCGGACTGAGCAAAATCAGGATTGTACCCAATGACGTAGCCATTAGCACCCACCAAGGCTTCTGTTTCCCGCAAAGTTGGTAAACAAAATAGTAGGCAGCAAAAGCAATATAACTTGCTACGATCACTTGATTAGCTTGGGGCCGACCAACTGTAGCGAACATCAGCACCACAAAAATTACGGTCAGTATTCCCGGTACAAGGTAAGCTTTACTAGTTAAATCTTTACCAGTGGAAATAATCGGAAAAAGCTGGGTGAAGCTAACAGAATCTGGCTGCTTTAATTGCGTGTGGTTGTGGTAGTTCGTCGCCGAAGGCAGTGGTGTAACTTGGTTTACTGTCGTCGCCGGAGTCAGTGAGGTATACTCGTATTCAAAAATGTATTGCGGCCCATCAGCACCTAGAGAAATGCGATCGCCTGGGTGCAATTCCTGACATTCATATAAGCGTTGTCCATTCAAATAAGTGCCATTAGCACTATTCAAGTCACAAAGCACCCAGCTAAATTTGCTATCTGGGGATAGAGAGAGGGGACGAACCACTGCATGACGACGAGATACCATTCGGTACATCATGGCATCCAAGACAACTTGGCAGCTGGGGTCGCGTCCAATTACCATCTCTTTACTGGGGGGCAGCGAGTAGCGAGATTCTGCTCCCAAAGCTGCCCCATTACCAGACACTAGCCGCAGAAATGCATTATGTCTTGCGTTTTTGCCTGTCATCGAGTTAGAGTGCTTTTCTAAACTAATTCTTCACATAATTTGGCAGCAGGACTAACCTTAGCCACATTAGCAGCAGCATTGCTAAATCCACTATAGCTTCACTTACTGCTAAGAAATTTAAAATTATTGATGCAAAATTTCAAATTGTTTCACCTCATGTAAAGAAGTATTCCATCTGCTGAGAGTTTGTCCTAAAACTGGCTTGTTACGCGGATAAATCAGATTGTCTCGATGCTGTACTTTTGACATCGTAGCTGCAAATTAAAGCTACTGCAATTTATTAAAAAATAGTATTTTTTACTGCATTTAGTTCCATTTCAAAAATATATAATTTTCAGTCGTCTGTTGTCAGTTGTTTTTGCCAAAGCTCTTTTAGAGTAGGGAGTAGGGGAAGAAACTGTTATGAAATGAACCAAAATATTTCCGGTATCTTGTCTCAAACAACTGTAGTCAGTTCTGGGTGTTCAATCTTAGTTCCAAGTACTTTGAGGAATTCTGCTAGCCAATGTGGGTGAGCAGGCCAAGCTGGTGCTGTCACCAAGTTACCATCAACTATTGCCCGATCAACAGGGATATTAACATAGATTCCTCCAGCACTCTTGATATCTGGGCTACAAGCAGGATAGCCAGTACATCTTTTGCCTTGCAGTACATCAGCAGCAGCTAATACCTGCAAGCCGTGGCAGATGGCAGCAATCGGTTTATTCGCTTGGGCAAAGTGACGGGTTATTTCTAGTACCTGCTGATTGAGGCGGATATATTCTGGTGCGCGTCCTCCAGGAATGATTAAGGCATCGTAGTTTGTGGCTTCTACTTCTGCAAACGTTGCATTTAAAGTAAAATTGTGTCCGGGTTTTTCGCTGTAAGTCTGATCTCCTTCAAAGTCATGAACTGCTGTCCGTACCTTATCGCCAGCTTTTTTGTCGGGGCAAACTGCGTCGACAGTGTGTCCCACCATTTGTAATGCCTGGAAAGGAACCATCACTTCATAGTCTTCTACATAGTCGCCAACGAGCATCAAAAGTTTTTTTGCAGCCATATAATTTGTTACCCTCATCTTTCTATTCAATAGTTATTTATAGCGGTTCCCCGGTGCATGAAGTACATATTGAAACCCTTGTGGGAACTCACAAAGAGGAGAGATAAAGCACAGCTTTATCCGGGTGAGGTATGTTTAACCCCACTCTTATTAGGAAACGCTATATAAAGTAAATATTAATTTAGAGTCAGCTATTTTATTCGTTAGCATCTACATGAATTTTTGATACATTACAACACAGCTAGTGTTGTAATGTATCATTTGAGAGCGGCAAGTTAACAAAGTGTAATGCACCCTACAGATTTTTTCTGTTAACGACTATTGTCTAATTAAAGCAGATGAAATTCTGCGATCGCTCTTTTAAAGTTTTTGTTTTCATGTCCTGGCTGGCTGAGTTTAATCAAAGCAAAACGCTGTAAAGGTGTTAAAGCTGACCAATTTTGCTGTGTCAAGGTTACACCTATTTCTTGAGCTTTTTCCTGAAGGCTAGCTGGTACAGTGGCAGAGTCTAGCCATGCAGGATGAGGCTCGATGGGCAATTTTGTAGCTGGTACACCTGTGCGTTGTATGATTAATTGCTCGATATGCTCGCGGTAAGACTGAATTTCCGTTTCTGTAGTGCAAGGTAATTCGACTAAAGCTTGCCGTTCATCTGTCGTCATTTGATTCCAGTCAGGCAATTTTAGCTTGATGCCACAGATATCTAATTTACAACGCACCTGCATGGGGATGCAGCGCAGAGAATCAACAAAGTCTGCTTCAAATTGAAAAAAATCTGTCATAAGAAAGTATTTAAAATTAGCTGATTATAGCGGTTCTCGACAAGCGTGAAGTCGAATTTTGACCTCTCTCCAAACCTCTCTCCTAAAAGGCTACGGTGTACACACAAGTCTTTTTCACCCCCTCTAACTCCCCCTTGCAAAGGGGGAGAACCGGATATTTCCCCCCTTTGCAAGGGGGGATTAAGGGGGGTAAATCCAGGATTCGGGCTTCATTACCAAGATGTGTGTACACCGTAGCTCCTAAAAGGAGAGAGGCTTTGAATTGTTCCCCCTTCCCACGACGATTTGGGGGTTAGGGGGTTAGGTCTATTTGCATACCTGTACCTCACCGGATTGAAAATGTCCCCTTTAATTAACTTGCATCTTTGGAATTACTGAGACGAATTATCAAATAACTAATTGATAAGGCAAGAATAGCTACACCTAAACCAATTATATCAAGACCTCCAATTTTTTCTAAGTCAAGAATAATAATTTTTCTGGCAACAGCAATCAAAGAAGTGACAATAACTAATTCAACTTGAAAAACGTGTCTTCGTAAATAGGCTGTAATATTTTCTAAAATTTCTAAAGCAATTAAAATATTTAAAAATAAACCGAAAACCTTATACAGGGTTGTGTTAAACTTCCCATAGGGTATTGTAAATAATTCTTTAAAAATAAAGACTCCTAAATCTGCGATCGCTACCAAAATTACGATCACCATAAAAATAGATAGAACTTTAGAAACTAGCACTTCTATGTTTTCAATGATGTGCATGAAGTTCTCATCTTTGGTAGCTCCTAGAATTCGCCTCACTAGTTTTTTCATCTGCTGCACCCGATTCTAAAATAAAAGAAAATCCTATAGATAAATCTAGAGGATTAAAGTAATTCGTAATTCGTAATTCAGTTTTGCAACTCTTAGACATATCAAAAAACTTACCATTTCCGTTTGTCAAACCTCTTGTTACAAGAGATTGTGACCCCTTAGATATAGTAATTGGTAACAGCCAACATTAGAGAGTTATAAAAAATGATAATAACTATTGACTATTGATTATTGACGAAATTACTTATTAGTGATTATAAATTACCACTTTCGAGCTACACTTTGCAGCTTACCATTGTGAGGACTGGAGTTGATGATTTTTGATGGGAACTTCTACCGAAATTGGTATCAACTGCACAGCACAGGCTTTTAATTCTGGTTGCAGCGAATCAGGGCAAGATTCTGGATGGGTGAGGGCATTGGCTTCGGCATTATCTGCCCATAGCGAACCCCAGTGCATGGGGACAAAAACTGTACCAGGTGCGATCGCTTTTGTTACTTTAGCAGGAAACTTGGCTTTACCCCGACGCGATCGCACTTCTACATCCATGTTATCGATAATACCTAGCCGAGCAGCATCACGGGGATGAATTTCGATAAACGGTTCGGGATGCATTTTGCAAATTTTTTCAATTCGACCAGTGCGTGTCTGCGTATGCCAGTGTCCGTAAAGTCGTCCATTAGTTAGTACAAAAGGATAATCTGGGTCTGGTGGTTCTGCCAATCCCTTGGAGTAATATGCCCCAAATCGAGCGCGTCCATCAGGGGTGTGGAAGCGGAGATTGGTGTAAAGGCGTTTGTTAGAGACGCGATTAATCGCGTCTCTACTTTCGTCTGGATGAGGCCATTGAGTTGGGCCTTCTGCTTGTAATTGCGCGTGGCTAATACCTGTCATCTCACAGGGGCGATTTTTAGTTAGTTTGACAAACTCAGCGTAAACTTCAGCAGAGTTAGCAAAGGCAAATTCTTTCTCAAAACCTAGTCTACGTCCAACTTCGGCAAAAATTTCCCAATCTGCTTTAGCTTCTCTTAGCGGTTGGCGAAATCCTGAACACAGAGTTACCACGCGTTCAGAATTTGTCATCACGCCAGTTTTTTCACCCCATTGGGCTGCTGGTAATAGAACGTGAGCGTAGGCAGAGGTTTCTGTGGGATAATAAGCGTCTTGGTAAATAGTGAAAGGCGATCGCAACAACGCTTTTTTAGTCCGCTCTAAATCTGGCATACTTACAGCTGGGTTGGTAGCCGCAATCCACAGTAACTCTACAGCGCCATTTTCCAAGCCAGTAATCATATCCCAAGCAGTTAAACCGGGATTGGGTGAAATTTGTCCTGGTTTGAGTCCCCAAAACTCCTCAACTTCTGTGCGGTGCTGAGGATTTTTCACCGTTCGATAACCTGGTAATAAATGCGCCAAACCTCCGGCTTCCCGTCCTCCCATCGCGTTCGGCTGACCAGTGAGGGAAAAAGGGCCAGCCCCAGGTTTGCCAACTTGTCCAGTCATCAAGTGCAGGTTAATAATCGTTCTAACCTTAGCCGTTCCTTCTGAGGATTGATTCACACCCATTGACCACAAAGATAATACTCGCTCAGATTTACCCCAGTAGCGAGCTGCTGTTTCTAAATCTTCAATGCTGATTCCACATTGACGAGCTACCACTTCTGGCGGATAATGGCGAATTACCTCAGCATAAGCCGGAAAGTTGATGGTGCAGTCGTCCATGAACATCGTATCAATGTAGTTCCAGCGCATCAACAAGTGGGCGATGCCGTTCATTAAGTCGATATCTGTACCGGGACGAATGGCTAAATGCAAATCAGCGGCTTCTGCGGTTGGTGTGCGCCGGGGATCGACCACTATCATTTTGACTTTGCGGTTCTTTTTGTGATATTTTTCTAGCCGATTGAAAACGATGGGATGACATTCAGCCGTATTAGTACCAATTAAAAATGCACAGTCGGTTAATTCCAAGTCATCGTAACAGCATGGAGGCCCATCTGAGCCAAAGCTTTGAATGTAGCCAGCCACAGCACTAGACATACATAAGCGAGAGTTGGCATCAAAATTATTAGTACCCAGACAGCCTTTCATGAGTTTCTGGGCGATGTAATAATCCTCAGTTTGAAACTGACCGGAACCATACATACATAAGGCTTCTGGCCCTTGGGTGAAGCGTACAGTTTGAATGCGTTTGGTGATGAGATTAAAAGCTTCATCCCAACCAACGCGGCGAAACTCTTGATCTAAGGAGTCTCGCACCATTGGGTAATGTAATCTATTTTTATCTAAAGATTCTGCGATCGTTGCGCCTTTGACGCAAACCATCCCCTGACTGGATGGATGGGTTTTGTCTCCCCGCACTCGCCAAGTTGGATTTCCTTGGCTATCTCGATTAGTTGCTTTGCCAAGTTGGGCTGGAGGTGAAACTTCTAGTCCACAGCCAACACCACAGTAGGGACAGAGAGTTTTGGTAAATTCACTCATGGCAGTTGTACTTGTTATTTTGATTTCTGCAACCTCAGATATAGCGAAAGTTTGAGAAATTTGTGTGTTACGCAAAAACTCTTTGAAACTCTTATTCCTTTGCGTTCTTGGCGGTTCGTTTTTTTATAATTTTTTTAACGAACCGCAGAGACGCAGAGAGTGCAGAGAGAAAAAAAGGAGATTTTCAGGAATTAGGATTGCTATGGAAGGATGAAGTGTAAAGTTACCTAATTGAGATTTGATAGTTAATTATTCTTCAGTTAAGAAGATAGGGTTTTTCGTTGCAGTTTCTGGTAATTCACCTTCAAATGTAGCTGCAAAGGAACCTTTTGGTTCTTTGAGGAAGAAGGCACACATAAAAGCGCAGACTAGTGCAGCTATACCCATTGTGGAAAATAATGTGGGAGCGTCGGTTAAGCTGAAAATTGTCAGGTAAACTACGCCGCCAAAATTACCGTAAGCTCCGACGTTACCGGCGATTTGTCCAGTGGCTTCTTTTTTAATTAGGGGGACGATGCTGTAAGTTGCACCGCAGCCAGCTTGGGCAAAGTAGGCGGCAAACATTGTCACTGCGATCGCTACCGGAATCGGCCAGCTACTACTAATAAAATGTGCCATCAAATAACTAACACCAATGCCAGCACTGATAATTGTCATTGTCCACTTCCGGGAGTTAAATTTATCAGAAATTAAGCCACCACTGGGACGAGAAATCAAGTTTAAGAACGGATAGGTAGCGGCAATCATCCCAGCGATAACATGCTCTAAAGCAAAGGTTTTTTCAAAGAATGCCGGAAGCATGGAAACGGCTGCCAGTTCGCTACCAAAACTAGTTATGTAAGTGAATTCTAGTAAAGCTACTTGACCAAATTGGAAACGTTCAGATGGAGCATAAGTTTTCTTGCCAATTAGAAGTTCTCGGTTTACCTGCCAAGCTTTGTAACTTTGGTAAGCAAATAATCCTGCTAATAGCAACCAAGTCAGATACATTTGGCTCAAAGTTAGGAAGTGAATATTCTTTTGTTCTAAGCGCCAAGCTAATAAACCTAGAGCAAAAATCAAACCAAAATTCGAGACAATCATTGCCCAGAAGCTTTTAATACTGGTCACTTCTAGAGAACCATTTTTCTTAGGTTTCTTGTAGACTTTACCTGTGGGCGTATCTTGGACGTTGTTATAATAAATCACGCCGTAGATGGCTGTAATGATCCCTGTAAGTGCGATCGCAAACCGCCAGTTAGAAGCACCACCAGCGAAAAAGCTCGTAGAAACTGCAAGTATCGGCAAGGCAAATTCTGCGCCAAAAGCCCCAAAGTTGCCCCAACCGCCATAAATACCTTGAGCAATTCCCATCTCTTTCGGCTCGAACCATTCGGCTACCATGCGGATACCCACAACAAACCCAGAGCCGACAATCCCCATCAACAAGCGACTGATGACTAGTTGATTAAAGTCTTGCGCTAGCGCCGTCGCCAAACAAGGAACAACCGCAAACATTAGCAGCATTGAGTAGGTGATTCTGGGGCCAAAACGATCCAGAAGCATCCCAATAATTAGCCGTGCGGGAATTGTCAGGGCGAGGTTACAGATGCCTAAAGTTTTGATTTGCTCTGGTGCTAAATGTAGTTCTCTGCCAATGGTTGTAGCGAAGGGGGCAAAGTTAAACCAACAAACAAAGGTGAGAAAAAAAGCAAACCAAGTCTGATGTAAGATTCGGTAGCGATCGCTAAATGAAAATAAGTTTTTAAGCATTCCAATCTTTCTAATTGAATAAAATACGGTGAAGAGGTAGCCGAAGATGAGCCTTAAAGGTTGAAGGTTAAGCCTTTAAGGTCGAGGGTTAAGTCTTAAAGTTTGAAGGTTAAGTCTTAAAGGTCGAGGGTTAAGTCTTAAAGTTTGAAGGTTAAGTCTTAAAGGTCGAGGGTTAAGTCTTAAAGTTTGAAGGTTAAGTCTTAAAGGTCGAGGGTTAAGTCTTAAAGTTTGAAGGTTAAGTCTTAAAGGTTGAAGGTTAAGCCTTAAAGTTTGAAGGTTAAGCCTTAAAGTTTGAAGTATGAGTTTTGCCCAATGCCCCCGATAAGTACTAGCAGTTACCAACTAGTAAGGCTTCTTGCTTGAGTTTCGCCCCGAAGTTTTTGATTAGTAAATCTTGCAATAATGGCTGTAAGTCTTCGCAGGGTATGCCTTTGATGGTGCAAGTTCCCAAATGGGCATCTTTACCAACTTTGCCGCCCATATATATGTCAACACCTTCCAAGGTTTTGCCATTTTTGCGAATTTTAGTTCCCATCAAGCCGATGTCTGCAACTTGGGGTTGTCCGCAGGAGTTGGGGCAACCTGTCCAGTGAATTCGCACTGGTTTGGTGAAGGTTAAATCTTCTTCTAAAGCTTTAATCATTGCCAGGGCGCGGTTTTTGGTTTCGATGAGGGCAAAGTTGCAAAATTGTGCGCCTGTGCAAGATACTAGCGATCGCGTCAGCAAACCTGGATCAATAGAAAATCTTTCCAATAAAGGCTCTGTTAAAAATGTTGCTAACCGCGACTCACCAATGTTGGGAATGACGATATTTTGCTCAACTGTAAAACGGATTTCGCCAGTGCCGTAAACTTCTGCCATACGGGCAATTTCAAACATATCTTCGGCATACAACCGACCGACAGGAATGTTTAAGCCTGCGTAATTTAATCCTGCTTGTTTTTGTTTATATACCCCGATGTGGTCGCGTTTTTCCCAGTCGATCTCGTCTTTTGCTGCTGCGGGTAATAATGATTTACCCAAACGGCTTTCAACTTCTGCTCGAAACTTATCTAAACCCCATTCATCGATTAGCCACATCAAGCGCGATTTTTGCCGATTAGCACGCGGGCCATGGTCTCGAAATACTTCCAAAACCGCTCTACATACAGCTACCACATCTTCTGGAGCCACCCAAGCATTCAGAGGAATCGCCGCCTCACAGCGTTTAGCCGAGAAAAATCCACCGACGAGGACGTTAAACCCGAATATTGGTGATTGGGAAAATTCTTGCCCAGTCCCCAATTCCCTGTCCCCAGTCCCTTCCTTAAATGCTGGCACAAAAGCTAAATCGTTAATTTCAGCATGAACCGAATTGTCTCGTCCACTTGCGATCGCAATATTAAACTTCCGTGGTAAGTTGCTAAATTCTGGGTTTCCTTCCCCTTTATTGGTGAGCATATCTTGAATTTGCTGTACCAACTCTCGCGTGTCGTACAACTCATCTGCATCTAACCCCGCCACAGGATCGCCTGTAATATTGCGGACGTTATCCATCCCTGACTGCACAGTGGTTAAACCAACTGCGTGAAATCTATTAAAGATATCTGGTAAATCTTCAATTCTGATCCCCCGTAATTGAATATTTTGTCTGGTAGTAATATCAGCGCAACCATCATCACCGTAACGCTGCACTACTTGGGCCAAAACACGCATCTGGCTGCTGGTAAGAATACCGTTAGGCATCCGCAACCGCATCATAAACTTGCCTGGGGTAACTGGGCGAAAAAACACGCCTACCCATTTGAGTCGATGATCGCGATCTGTTTCGTTCATCGCCTCCCAACCCAAGGCGGCAAATTCCTCTATCTCACTCTTGATGGCAAGTCCATCTTTTTCTGCTTTTAATTTCTCGAACTTATTAAGGCTAGTGGTAGTTGCTGTGTCTGTCATGAGGCTGAATCTCGTTGCAAATTACTGATATGATCGGGAACTGTGGTCGTAATTTCCCAATACCAATCAATCCGTAGTTACATCAGGTGCTGTATCTACGAGGGCTAGGGAATAAAAACTTAATATTTAACTACGGCTGATTATTTTACTCAAGAACATTCCTACGCGAAACTTCAAATCCGTGGTTAGTTAAAGGAAACTTGTGGCCATTTACATCTTGGGAATTTGTCAAGCAGGTTTAGATAATGTTCATGTAACAATTTCGATACTCATAACTTAAGATGAGATTTTTGTTAAAATCGTATAAAATGTTACGTTTTTTGGGAAAATTTCCAAAAAACGCATGAATAGTATGCATTTTTTACATTAGAGTCACCAATGAACCATGTAAAACCCTCAATCAACGGTATTTGAGATGACTGAAGCAATTTTGGATCGCCATAGATTAATCTCAAATCTAAAATCCAAAATTGAGTGGCAGATGTTAGCTAAAACTTAGATATTATTTCAGCAGCTATGAAACGTCGTGACTTTATTAATTGGGTAGGTTTAGGTTTGATTGCGAGTTCTCTACCTGTAGCGATCGCAGCTTGTTCTTCTCAAACAACTCCGGTATCTAAAGATTGGCAAACAGTAGGGACATCGGCAGAATTAGATAAAACAGGTCAATTGCTGGCGAAAGACTCACCTGCTGGGCCTGTGCTGGTAGTCGGCACATCTAAAGCCGGAATAACTGCTGTTAACCCTACCTGTACTCACGCAGGTTGCACTGTAGCATGGAAAGCTGATGCCAAAAAATTCGCTTGTCCCTGTCATGGTTCAGAATATGGAGCTGATGGTAAAGTGCAAAAAGGCCCAGCGACAGATCCACTGAAAACTTATGCCGCCAAAATTGAAGGTAATTCTGTTGTAGTCAAACCAAGCTAATGGAGGCAGGAGACAAAATAGTTCCTCTTTTCCGTTAGTGATACCGGGGCGTTGAGCGAGTTCCCAGTCCTGAGTAAAGAAGTGAGATTCCCCACTCAGCACTCTTAGGGGGCAGAAAATGATAATTAAAGCAAGATATTGTGAGTAACATCAACCAGCTTTTGGTACAAGCCGAGGCAGCACATAATGCTGCTGATTGGTCATCACTAATTCAATATTTACAACAGTTAATTTTAGGTGCAGACTGGGAAGATCCAGAGATAGTTAAAAATCGAGAATATCTCCTGAAATTAACACTTTCAATCTTAGAGATGGGGGATTTTCAGCAACGCTGGGAAATTACTAAAGTGTTGATTCACTTTGGTAATATTGCCATCCCACCTCTCATTGAAATATTAGAAGATGAAGATGCAGAAGAAGAATTGCGGTGGTATGCAGCAAGAACTTTGGGTGAATTTAAACACCCAGAAGTCATCGCGTCAATAGTTGAACTGCTGAAAAATGATGAGGATGAAGAACTCAAAGCGATCGCAGCGACAGCATTGGGACAAATGGGTACTGTTGCTATTGCTTCACTAACTGAACTTCTATTAAATGAAAATACACGATTGTTAGCAGTGCGATCGCTTTGTTGTATTCGGCAGCCAGAAACCATTACACCGCTGTTAAGTGTAGTGCAAGATCCACAACCAGCAATCCGCGCCGCCGCAATTGAAGCCCTCAGCAGTTTTCATGATGAACGCGTACCGCCAGTATTGTTAAAAGCTTTGGATGATACAGCCGCCACAGTAAGGCGTGCAGCAGTGCTTGGTTTAGGTTTTCGCCCCGATTTAGATCAAGCATTAGATTTAATAACGAGACTGCAACCCAAACTTTACGACTTTAACCTTGATGTTTGTTGTGCAGCCGCAGTTACCCTTTCTCGAATTGGTAGTGATGACGCTGCCAAATATTTATTTGATTTGCTGATTTCACCCCAGATACAGATAACACTGCAATTAGAAACCATCCGCGCTTTAAGTTGGATGGGGACGTTATCAAGTTTAGAATATTTGCAAACAGCACTGAATCAAAGCACTTCCGAGACAGTGTGGCAAGAAATTGTCACAGTTTTGGGACGAGTCCAAGAACCGCAGTTAACTACGCCAGCCGCCGAAATCTTACTGCAAATACTGCGATTGCACCATCCAGCGACAGAGATTGCCAGTATCAAAAGTACGATCGCCTTGTCTTTAGGACAGTTAGGCCAAATGCAGGCAATTGAACCATTGATTTCGCTGTTAGGCGATTCTAATGCATCGGTGAGACTACATGCGATCGCAGCACTGAAAAATCTGAATAGGGAAACCACATATCAACAATTGCAGCAGTTAGCGAATAATGACGCAATCACACCAGATTTAAAACAAGGAATAGCGATCGCTTTAGCTGAATGGTAAATTTCAGTGTCAACTTTTAATCGTGTAGGGTGGGGTTCAGTACCTACTGAACCGAGAACCGCTATAACTGACAATAAAAGTATTCCTTAAGTCTAAAGCAAGACACACCTGGAGTATGAAGTTATAAGCTCTCAGGTGAAATAAGATTGTGAAGTATTCTTAATAGAGCCTCAACCGTTGGCAGGTCGGGCTGCTTATAATCTCTAGTTCCTTTATATCCAAATAACTAAAAGCTAATGTCAACAAAGTAATTATATTTATTGAGGGAAACAATCTTACTTAACTTAGCGATCGCTTGTAGTTTTTAAGTAGGTTGGTGTAAATAATTAAAAGTTTGTAGTAGACCCTTTCTATTGGAAAAGCAAGCTACGCCTCACGTCTTCAAGAGGTTCATTTAATTACAAGCTCTAAAAGGTTGCATTTTTTCACACTCATAGACGAAAATGCCAAATTAATTCCTGCGATATAAATGGTTTTACTCTTATGGTAGAAGTCAGACGAAAAACTAGCAGCTATGCTGTGTAGCAGTTACAAAATAATTCACAATAAGTAATTAAAAATCGGATAGAAGTGAATATAATATTTTATTTTAATAATAAATATTGTTATTCATTATCTAGCTAGTGTGAAAAAGCAATTTTATCGTGGTTTTCTAATCCTAAATTAGTAATTACTGATTGTGAATTGTTTTGCTATATCTGACCAATAGTAAGTTCCAATAGTAAGTTGCTGTGAGATATTCAAATGCTTTCAACTTTTCCAAAAAAGCTAGGCGAAAGACTCCTCAACTCTTGTAAACATTTACTTATCTAGCAGTGGATTGAGTAGACAATATCGGTTTTAAAATCAATCACCCACAGAAATCTAAGAACATAACAGGAACCATAAGTATGAAGCCTTTGAATTTATCTAAAGCTGTTTTAGCTACTGTCTTTGCAATCAGTTTCGCTTCTGTGTCCTTACCTCCTTCAGTCTTTGCCCAGAGTGGAGGCTCCGGCAGTGGAGGCTCCGGCAGTGGTGGCTCCGGCAGTGGTGGCGCCAGTGGAGGCTCTAGCTCAGGTACTGGAACTACAGGTAGTGGTACAGGTGCTGGAACTACAGGTACTGGAACTACAGGTACTGGCAGTGGCACAACGGGTAGTGGAACAACGGGCACTGGAACTACAGGTACTGGCACAACGGGTAGTGGTCTAGGTACTGGTACAGGTACAGGCAGTGGCACAACGGGCACTGGAACTACAGGTACAGGCAGTGGCACAACGGGTAGTGGTCTAGGTACTGGCACTGGTACAGGCAGTGGCACAACGGGCACTGGAACTACAGGTACAGGCAGTGGCACAACGGGTAGTGGTCTAGGTACTGGCACTGGTACAGGCAGTGGCACAACGGGCACTGGAACTACAGGCGCTGGAACCACAGGCAGTGGTACAACGGGCAGTGGAACTACAGGTACTGGAACAACAGGCTCGGATGCCACAGGTACTGGTACAACAGGCACTGATACCACAGGTACTGGAACTACAGGCACTGGTACTGGAACTACAGGCACTGGCACTGATACCACAGGTACTGGCACTGATGCCACAGGTACTAACAGAAATACAGGTGTCGTAGCCTCCGAAAGAACTAGCGATCGCGGTTTCAATTTCGGTTGGCTAGGTTTGCTT
The DNA here is from genome assembly GCF_017115065.1 of Nostoc sp. JL23. Classification (NCBI taxonomy): domain Bacteria; kingdom Bacillati; phylum Cyanobacteriota; class Cyanophyceae; order Nostocales; family Nostocaceae; genus Nostoc; species Nostoc sp. JL23. The sequence goes on along the minus strand of NZ_JABXKN010000036.1, from coordinate 191,814 downwards.
GGTCTAGCTGGTTTAGCAGGACTGGCTCGTAATCGGGAAAAAGTGCGGGCTTATAGAGATCCCGATGAAGTAAAAGGTTCTGGCTCCAGATAGATATTCACTACACTTACTTTAGGAGGGTATAGCCTTTGTTTGTGCCCTCTGCACTTCTTACAAATTTGACACAATCGCAGCCGTATCCGCAAGTGTACGGCTATTTGCTTGAGGTTCTGTAAAACCTTGTCTTAGGAATCGCTATTTAACAATTCAAAAGTAACAAACTCTACTAAATTGTGGATAAAAATCCGTTAACTTAATAAAACTGATAAATGTAATTCAGGCTACATAAAAATGCGCCTAGAGCAGTTGCAAGCCTTTCTAGCGATCGCCCAAACCGGCAGCTTTCAACAAGCAGCGCGAACATCCGGTGTTACCCAATCGACGATTAGTCGCCAAATTCAAGCATTAGAAGCAGATTTGGGGATAGAACTGTTTCACAGAAGCACTCATGCCAAACTGACGCTAGGAGGTGAACGTTTGTTACCCCGCGTCCGCAAAATTTGTCAAGAGTGGCAGACTGCTACAGAAGAATTAGCCGATTTAATTGCCGGAAAGCAACCAGAACTTTGCATTGCCGTGATTCACTCCCTATGTGGATCTTACTTACCACCAGTGTTGCAAAAATTTTGTCATGATTATCCAGAAGTGCAATTGCGAGTGACTTCATTAGGAAGCGATCGCGCTCTCAAAGTCCTCAAAGATGGATTGGTGGATTTAGCAATTGTGATGAATAATCGCTTCTTAACCACTAGTAGAGAAATGGTGGTAGAAGTGCTTTATGATGAACCTATAGAAGTTTTAACCGCAGCGAATCATCCCCTGGCACAATATGAATTCATCCCTTGGTCGGAGCTAATTCGTTATCCCCAAGTGGTTTTTAAAGATGGTTATGGGATGCAGCGCTTAATACAAGATAGATTTGAGCGTATGGAAGCGAAACTCCAGGCGGCTTTAGAAGTAAATACCTTAGATGCCTTTCGGGGAGTCGTGCGCCAAGGAGAACTGATAGCTTTGCTACCTCAATCAGCATTACTAGAAGCTCGTCTTGACCCTACCCTGGCGATTCGTTCCTTGGCCAGTAACAATACTAGTGGTTTAGCAGATGGTTCGAGTTTGATTCGTCGGGTCGTTATGGTGACAACTCAAGACCGTCTGCAAATTCCTCCCATCAAACACTTTTGGCAACTAGTGCGAGAAAATATTCCACTGCAAATTAACCAGCAGCGATCGGCTTCTTAAGCGTTATTAGTCATTATTCAAGAGTCTTTAATTTCTGATGGGACTTTTGCAAGATAATTAATAGTTTATATCAATACCTTCGCCAATTTACGAGGGTGAGTTGATGACGCTTTCACTATTAACTCGCTATTCTCTGAGGTTTGGCAAAAACAATAAGTTCTAAAATTCCTTTAAGGTTGACCACAAGGTTTTTTTTTACGTATTGACCGCAGTATAAGGGTTTGAAATGACAAACTATCTTTTAAACGAAACGCTTATCTATGGGTAATTTTGCCAGTTTTGCCAAAATTTTTCTAGGCTCTTATTTTGGCAAAGCTATTGTTATATAAAACTAACTATGCCGTGGTTCTTAGCCAGCCCTGAGTCTTGTTGGGATAAACTCATGCTCTATGATCTTGTTATTCTCGCACGTTAGTCGCTGCACACCAGTTAGCCACTGTTGCGACCCCTGTAACCCGATTTTGAACTTAACTGTGCGGGATTTATACTCTTGTGTGATTGTGATCTGCGGCGGATCAAGAAATCTTGCGGTGAGCGACTTACCTGGATCTATAATCATGCCCTGAGTTGCGAGTGCATAGCTACGGAAAGTATTAGAATTTGGCCTGTTTGCGTACTGATCCAGCGATTCTATTTCTGTAGTTCTATTGCCACCGTTGTCTGTCGTGATCTTTGTTATTTCCTCAAAATATTCCAATGGTGGCGGTGTCAAAAGGCGTAATCTTTTCTGCGATTTGTTGTACCATCTGATATTTATATATAAATTATGCCCAAATTGCCTGTCCGTTATGATATCGCTAGGCTGCATCGTCAAGATATCTAACTCCATGTATTTTTTCCAGTCCTCCCCGTTCACCTCTATTTGTTCTATTTGCTCGCCACCGTTATCTATATCGCCACTGTCTTTGGAAAAGAATTTTTTAACCTTTTTAAAAGGGTTACGCTGGATTAGTGGTTGATACCCAGAAGGGCTTTGGCTTGGATTTTGTTTTTTTTTATCCCCTGGTCAGGAAGCAATTTACGCCCAAGCGCACTACCATTTTGTTGGACAACGTGAGTTAACTCATGGGCAAGTAATTCTTTTCCTCCATGACTCTCTGGAGCATATTCTCCTTGACGAAAGAATATATCCTGTCCTGTAGTGAAGGCACGAGCTTGGATAGATTGGTTGAGTTGGTCAGAGCGGCTATCTGTGTGGATTTTGACATTGCTAAAGTCAGTCCCAAAAGCTTGCTCCATTGGTTGGCGGATATCGTCTGAGAGTGGCTGTCCACTTCCCCGTTGTTGTTGGATTGAAGTTTCCAAGTCAGATGTGGCTGCAACCCCACCACCCTGACGTTGTAGTGAAATATTGGTATCTGCCAGAGATTTCATTTGTAATTCTTCTTCTTCCTCTGGTAGTGCTTCCCGTTGCAGCGGAATATTGGTATCCGCCAGAGATTTCATTTGTAATTCTTCTTCTTCCTCTGGTAATGCTTCCCGTTGTAGTGAAATATTGGTATCTGCCAGAGATTTCATTTGTAATTCTTCTTCTTCCTCTGGCAATGCTTCCCGTTGCACAGACTGTTTACTTACAGGCTCGCTCATCGTCTGCATCACTTGCTGTGCTACTCTATCAGCTTCCTGCTCGTAAATATCTCCTGGCTGGTTAACCGTGAGTTTTGTTTGTGGACGCAGTGACATTCGACTGATGTCGTACATTAAAGGTAAATTTCGCGATCGCACCTCATTTGTTGCTTGTGATGAAGCACCAGAGGACTCTGAACCAAAACCACGTGTTGGTTGTTTGAGTGCAGGTATTGAGAAGGAAGCAGTGGTAGCTTTTTTGGGCTGGCCTATGCGTTCTCTCATTTTTTCTCCTGAGCCTAAGCAGTAGGTGGATAAATATTTTGCTATTACTAACATCTAGAGTACAGCGATCGCACTCATCAAGCAATTCACCCTACACCGTAGCCTTAAAAAGGGGAGCCAGCGCGGTCTTCTCCCAAAGGGAGAGGCTAGCGCCAAGGGGTCTCCCCAAGTGGAGCGACTGGCATGGGTTAGGGGGGATCTAAAAGTGCCTAAGGTAACAGCTAAACACTTTTCAAACACCCTCTAAACTAATTCTTGCTATTAGAGGTTATTTGAAAAGTCTAATTTATTACTTGCCTCGGCAATTGGAAATCGCGGCTACGGAAGCTTAAGATGCGAAGGCAGGTTAAAAACTCTTAGGGGACTTCCGCGACACCTTAAAATACTGGAATCTCAATGACAAATTCTGTTCCTTCACCAAGTACAGAATTGCAAATCAAACTTCCATCATGGGTTTCCTCAACAATTTGACGAGCGATGGCTAATCCTAATCCTGTTCCTTTGCCAACCTCTTTGGTTGTAAACAAGCGATCGAAGATCCGCGTTCTAATCTCCTCTGCCATCCCCTGACCGTTATCTTTCATCCGAATTATTACTGTTTGTTCGTCACTAGATACTTCAGTTTGAATCAGTATTTGCTGATGATCGGTTTGCACTTCGGCAAAAGAACGCCCCTCAATGGATGCATCTAAGGCATCAATTGCATTTGCGAGGATATTCATAAATACTTGATTTAGCTGTCCTAAAAAGCACTTAACAGGTGGTAATTTTCCATATTCGGTGATGACTTCAATTGCTGGACGTTTTTCATTAGCTTTGAGGCGATACTTCAAAATTAACAAGGTACTCTCAATTCCTTCATGGAGGTTACAAGCAACTTTTTCGGCTGTATCGGCTCTGGAGAAGGTGCGAAGACTGGTACTAATATCTTTAATCTTTTGGGAAGCAACCTTCATCGAACTTACTAGCTTTGGTAAATCTTCAATCAAGAATTCTAGGTCAATTTCTTCGCCATGCTCAATGACTCCGATCGCAGGAGTGGGATGATGTTGTTTAAATACTTGGATATGGGCGAGTAAGTCTTGAGTATACTCTTCGGCATTGTGGAGGCTACCTTCAAGAAATCCAATGGGATTATTAATTTCATGTGCCACACCTGCAACCAAATTGCCCAAGGTTGCCATTTTTTCGTTTTGCACCATTTGTAGTTGGGCTTGCTCAAGTTCTTGTAGCGATCGCTCTAGTTGATGAGCATAATTCTGGTATCCTTGATAAAGGCGGGCATTTTCTAGAGAGATGGCGGCTTGAGCGCATAGCAGTTGGATAACTTCGGTGCGATCGCGAGTAAATGCAGCAATTGTCAGTGGATTTTCTAGATATAGTAGCCCGATGATTTTCCCCTGGTTTAATATTGGCGTACACAAGACACTCTTAGGTTGTTGCTGCATGAAATATGGGTCGGCGATAAAATCAGTTTGTGCTGTTGCATTATCCAAAACAACAGTTTTTAAGCTGCGTTTGACAAAGTTAACGAGTGTAATGGGAATATCTTCGCTGGTTGACAATGGTACAGATAGTAGGGTGACTCCTTCATTAATAGTGGCTACAGCTTCAATCACTAAGTTATCCTCTTGGAGTACAAGTAATGCAGCTTTTTGTGCCCCGGCATTTTGCATCACCACTTGCAAAAGTTTAGTCAGTAATTGCTCTAATTGAATTTCACTGGAGAGAGCTTGTGAGGCTTTCAATATCGTGGACAAATCGAGGGATTCAGAAATACTGCTACTAGAAAGTTTTGTCTGGATGGTTTGATTTGGGAATGATGATATATCGACAGTTGAACTTAGTTTAAAGTTATTAAGTTGCCCTTGTAAGATGGGAATAAGCAGTTGAGGATAGCATTTTTCTAAGTCTTCAGTTTTAGCTTTAGCGCCCCAACGAGCATAGCAGTAATAAGCTTCTTGCATATAAACTTGGGCGATTTTTTCTTTGTCCCAGTCGAGGTAAAACTTGGCCGCTAGCTCATTACTCAAGGCTTCTTCTTGGATATATGCATTTTCTTTAGCTAGAGTTATGGCGCGATCGTACAGTTCCATTGCTTTGTTTTTTTGCAGCAAAATTCGCTGCCGTTCTGCTTCGACTAAATAAAATTTGTGTTGATGATTCATTGGGGCATGATGTGCCCATTTTTTCAGCTTTTTCTGATGAGATGTGACTTGTTTAAGAATTTGTTTTTGCTGGTTAGCCGTTGCTGTTGGATAGAGAATTAGTTGGGTTAGCGCCTGATAAAAATAAACTATTGGTACAACTGCTGCCGATGTTACCCCATCTAAATAAGTTATTGCTTGAATTGCTGCCTCAGATGCTCTGGTATAATTTTCAAATAGGTAGCAAAGTATCAGTTCATTAGCATAGCTAAAGCACAATCCAGTGCGATCGCCTGCTTGTTCTTGTAATTGGCGAATAGTTTGGGCATCATAAACAGCACCCGATAAGTAACTGGGATTAGTAGATCCCAACAAATTCAAGATGGCTTGGCGAAATGAATTAATATATGTCTGGGGCTTGTCTTGTCTAAAATGGCTGTAAACTTCAGCATAGTCACCCATCTGTTTTTCTAACTCAACCAATTCCTGCCCCATAAAGTATCCATGAAAGCTACAGCTATAGCTAGCCCAAGCTGCATATTCAATATCTCCAGTTTCTAAACCCACTTGATAGGCTTCGATTAACGGTGCAATTGTGTTTTTAAGGGGTTGATGCCAGTGATTGATAAATGTTTGAACAATGAAGAAAGTTCTAGTTTTGAATTCCTTGCTATGAAATTTTTCGAGAACTTGTAATGCTAATTGACCAAATTTATAACCTGTCTCAATATTTCCCAGAATGCCACACTCTATCAATCCATACCAGGCATAACCAAATGCAGATGCGGCAGCATTGCCGTACTGCATCGATAAATTGACTTCGCTCAAGATTATTGGTGGCAGTAAATCTGGACGAGCAATATAAGCTGTTGAATTCGTACTAGCCAAAATTCGGATTGCTGCTAGTTGTTTGTCCCCCGCCATATTAGGTAAATCAATCAAACTTAAAGGAGATTTACCTACAAATCGTAATTTAGTTTGGGCTAGATTGAGTAATGTTTGTATTTTATTCGCTTGAGCAGATAGTTTAATGCCTAAAGAATTTAGCAGTGCGATCGCAGTCCGAATCGAATCATCAAAACGACTCTGAGCTAAATAAGATTGGATTTGAATTTCAATGGATTTTACCCGATCTATTAAGACGTTAGCATGTTGTTGCACTTGCTCAACAAACTCTTCTACTTGGTCAAACTGACCCATAAGATAGGCTGCCGAAGCACCTTCTTCATACAATGCTAATGTGAGTGAATACTGTTGTTGCCAGCTATCGGTTCTTAAGAGTTGAATACCGCAACTGATATATTCTATTGCATTCGTATAAGCAGTGGATAGTTTAGCTTTTTGTCCAGCCAGCAAATTTAACTCTGCCAATTGATCTCGCTCAGACTGTTGAGTGATTAGCTTTACACCAATATTTAACTGATTAACAATCTCAAAAATTCTCTCCTCCTGCTTTTTAATCGGGATTTTGCTTAATAGCAGTTGGCCAATTTGCAGATGGATGGATTGCTTTTTTGACTCTGGGATCAACGCATAAGCTGCTTGTTGAATGCGATCGTGTAAAAATTTATAGTTTACAGTTAGCGAACTTTGGATTAAATCTTGTGTTTCCCGCCCAACATAAAATTTATAAACTTCACTTTGGGGCAAAATTAATCCCTCTTGTAATCCTTTCCAAAGAGATGTTGCGGTTTCGGTTTCAGAATCTTCACAAACAATTGCCAATGTCGCCAAATCAAATTGATTACCAATACAAGCTGCTAATTTCAAAACATTCTGCGTTGATTCTGGTAATTTCCGCAACTGCAACACCATAAAATCAACCACATCATCTGTTAGGGCTAACGCCTTCATCTGGGCAATATCACACTGCCAGCTACCGCTATTTACATCAAATTTAATTAGCTGGTCTTGATGGAGGGCTTTGAAAAATTGCGTACTAAAAAATGGATTGCCCTGAGTTTTCTGATATATTAATTGGGTTAATATTTTTGTAGTTTCTAACGAACAGCTTAGAGTATCGGCAACCAGTTGATTTAAACTGGCTTCACTCAGCGGTGCTAATGTAATTTTGTTAATAGTAGCATTAGCTTTGGCAATTTCATCTAATGTCAACATTAATGGATGGGCAGCAGAAACTTCATTATCCCGATAAGCTCCAATTAATAATAAATATCCTGAGTTTGACTCATTCATTAGTAGCTGGATCAACTTCATCGATGCAGAATCTGCCCACTGTATGTCATCTAAAAAAATGACTAGGGGATGTTCTTTAGTAGTGAATACTTGAATAAATCTTTGTAATAACAAATTAAACCGATTCTGGGCTGCATTTGCTGAAAGTTCCGTTGCAGTTGGTTGTTGACCAATAATTTGTTCTAGTTCGGGAATTACCTCAAGAATGACTTGCCCCTGATCCCCCAGCACTTGTAAAATTTTATTTTTCCAAGTTGACAAATGGACATCGCTTTCACTTAGCAATTGCCTCATTAAATCTCGAAACGCCTGCACAAAAGCAAAGAAGGGAATATTCCGATTAAATTGGTCAAATTTGCCTTTAATGAAGTAGCCCCGCTGCTGGACAATGGGTTTGTGAACTTCGTTAACAACTGCTGTTTTACCAATACCAGAAAAACCAGCCACCAGCATTAATTCTGTCTGATTGTTGGTAACGCGGTCAAAAGCTTTGAGCAGAGTTTCAACTTCATGCTCACGACCATAGAGTTTTTCTGGGATAATAAAGCGATCGCACACATCCCGTTGAGCAATTGGGAAAGTCGCAATTTTACCCGTTGACTTCAGTTGAGCTAAACAATTTTCTAAATCATATTTTAGCCCGAATGCACTCTGATAGCGGTCTTCAGCATTTTTAGCCATCAGTCTCATCACGATGTCACACAGAACTTGAGGTATCTGTCCCCCTAAAATTGGTGGAAGTTTGGCAATGTGACAATGTACCAATTCCATCGGATCGTGCGATTGAAATGGTAATTCCCCTGTTAGTAATTCGTAAAAAGTTACACCTAAAGAATAAAAATCAGTACGGTAATCAATTCCCCGATTCATCCGTCCCGTTTGCTCTGGAGACAAATAGCCGAGTGTTCCTTCTAACACATTCTGACTCATCAGGATTTGAGTTTCCCGTGGCAGCAGAGATGCAATACTAAAGTCAATTAACTTAACTTGTTTAGTTTCTGGATTAATTAAAACATTGGCGGGTTTAATATCTTTGTGAATAATCCGATGAGAAATTAGAATATCTAATGCATTACACAGAGCGATCGCTAAAAGTAAAAACTCTTGTAAAGACACCATATCTAGCGTCTGGTAAGAAGCAAAATAATCTTTGAGAGAAATCCCACCAAAATCTTCCATTACCAACGCATAACCATTTTGATACGCCTCCAGACTGTAAGTTTGGACGATCGCAGATGAGTTAAGATTTTTGGCAATTGTGTACTGATTGCGAAACTGCAACAGTTCGCTGAAACTAGGATATGAATTTTTTAGCAGTTTAATCACGACAGGTAATGAGTCAGTTTCTCGATACCCCTGATAAACTATGGTTCTAGAACCATTGTAGATTTCCTTAGTTATGTAGTATCTGGGAATACTGACAAAAGTGCTGACCATACTGCTGAACCCTGGTGATTTCTCAATTTATTGTTCCCAAATCAGTAACGCCAGTTCATGTGTGTCTTTTGAGATAAATCACAGGTGCGAATCATAGCAGTGGATGGAACTAGACATCTTGCAAAAGTTACTATTGCAAGATGTCGGGAAAAGGTAAAGCTTACTGGGTTTGGGGAAATTACATCCCTTTCCCCTTTACCCCTTACCCGAATGGCACTAAGAAAAGATACAACCCTTGCTCTGACTGGAACAAGCCTCTAGGCAGGGAACCCATTCTGGAAGGGCTGCCGCCTCCAGTAGCTTGACAAGAAACGGAGCGTCTCCGGCTCCGCTCCTGAATTCTGGATTCTTCTTCAAACTTTTGTTGTGTTAGATATTATTGAAATAGCAATTAGCAATTAATGAGTTGAAGTAAAACTATCCGTTTCGATTAAGGATAAGAATGATAAAGGCTTACTCATATTAGCAGCAAAGCCCAGAATTCCTGGATCTCGATGTTCGTAAAGTAACTGCCCTTTGGCATCAAACAGAAAAGTTCCACCACGCTGAGTTAAGTAGGCAGAATTAGGTACATAAGTATTCCAATTGCTGAGAACTTCCACCATATTTCGTAGCCGTAGAGTAGCTAATTCAAAGGGACGTTGAAACCCACTTCCGCCAGCTAATTGGAAAAACGAGCCTTGAAAAGCAGGTAAAGGAGTACCTTGAATAATTTCATCATCTTCAATGAGTTGAGGGGCTTGACGATCGCCCCTGTATCCCCGAAAAACTTCTCTTAGCGTTCCAGGACTTCCAAACCCTGCACACATTAACACTAGATTTAGCCAAGCTTTCTGAGCAGGGGAAAGTCCAGCCAGAGGTAGATTGAGACCTGAATAAAGTTTGAGTTGGTGATGTAGTTCTCCATTAGGTTCAACAAATAAATTTTCAGGTGGAAATCCTGTATATTCACAGAATCTTGTTCCAGAGGCGCGATTACCAATTCCCACAGCACGAATAGCGAGTTTTTCATCTGACAATTTTTTAGCTTCGCGCTGTAACCACCACGCATATTCGAGACTATCAAAATCCCCAAGTTGGGGCCAGACTAAAATAAGGATATATGAGGCAGTCTCGCAATTTTCTAGTAGGGGTCGGGTCATGCCATCACTAACACGCTGAAGTCTGGTCTGATTAAGGATAGTGTAAGGATTCATGACAAATGATTACTCGGATATTTAGGGTATCAGTGACACAGAATGTCCTAAAGCATTAATATGCCATCATCTCAGTTTTGTAAATATTTTGTTATACTAGTTAACAGAAGTTCATATTTAGGTTTGACACCGCTAAGTAAAGGAATACTCAGTAGGTCGCTTGATGAGTGTATTACTGCTAACGGCAGCTAGATATGAATGCTTCTTCTCAAGATTGCCAACATTGACCCTTTAGTTTTCGCCTAGTTGGGCGATTTACCCTGCGATGAATCAACCCATTACATTATCTTTAGAACAAGAATTTAGCCTTAGAACTTTTGCTGACCAAGTGCAGCAGATGTCCCGCGAACAAGCTCAAGAGTTTTTGCTTATGCTCTATAAGCAGATGATAATTCGGGAAACGACTTACCAAGAATTACTCAAACATCACTGGGAACTTGATTCAGACTCAATGTTGGGCTAAAGCATACAAGCAAATAAATGTTTTGAATTTAGCAGCGACAAAGAAATATTGGTAGAAACGGTGTGTCGCTGGGAGCTTGGGAGAGTGCTGGAATATACTAGTATAAGTCCCTTCGCACTCCAATTGAGCTGATGTCTGCGTAAAAGTGACTTTACAGCAGTTTTCATGTATTTGAACCATACCTGTCGTAGGGGCGCAAGGCGTTCATACGTGTCAACTTAAGCCTTAGCGAATGGAATTGCCTGCGGCACACTGCGTGAACGCGGCTACACAGGCAAAGTCCGCCTCCGCGGACTAAGGTCAAATCAAAGTTTTGAAACCCACGGAGGTGGGTTTTGTTTTTGTAGACGCGGTTTCTAACCGCCCATTTCGCGTCAAGTTGACACCAATGAACGCGTTGAGATGACAAACTTATACTAAAAAAACTCTCAGTTAAAAAAGAGTATCTGCTTCAATTGGCTCTATAGATAGAGAAATATCCTGAGCAAAACTGGTATATTTACAAGTTTTAGTAGTAGCATTTTTTGAATAGAATTAAGAGATTAATCTGGTATTTTTACAAGCCTTGGCAGTATGAATATGGAATTTTTTAACAGGATTCCTTTGATGCCTTTAGTATTACTCTTATTGGCTTACATTCTCCTGGGATGGTATCTCGCTGCTAATCATATTATTTGGTTAGTAGGAGCTTTTGTTGTTGCTATGGTTATAGCTGTAGTACGAAAGAGCTTTTCTTGGTTCGAGCGTTTAGTTGAGTTTGGCTCGAAAACTTTAGTTGTCATCTTATTTTTAAGTATATCAATTGCTTTAGTAGCAACTTGGTCGATATTATTAAGACTCTTTATTATTCCCTTAGCCACTACGCTATTAGCTGATTTGGAAATGCGCTTTTCTGGCTGCAATAAACTGGATTCATTTTGGATTATAACTGTCCTAGCTGTGCTGGGTTTGGTAGTAGGTGAAGTAATAGATATTTTACTTTTTCCCAGTAGCAGATACTAAAGAATTAGGGGTAAAAAGCTGATATTTTATTAATTAACAGCGCACGAATGTGCATCCCTACTTAATTCAAACTATGGAGCGATCGCTGTCTGTAGTACAGCAGGGTGTAAATAAAGCATCGATTTTAAATCAATGAAACGTTTGCGGTATAAAAATTAGCGTAGCGGTACCAGCTTTTTAATCAAAAAAAGCACAATTACTCCTTATAAATCAATCATACTTTAGATGAGTATAAATCTCGCTAGTGGAAGATGTTATACCAATTGAGATTTCCTATTTGCAGAATGTTGTCTAGCAAGAGAATTTAGAGCGATGCTACGGCGGCAAGCTACGCAGGATGCTTAATCTTAAAGTGGCCGGATGAATATAATTTGCAATTTGCTCTATCACTGGTGACTGTCACTTTCTCATCACATTTATTGTTAACCATAGAAGTACAGGTAAAACAGTGACTTAAGGTCTTATTGAATTGTGAGTTCCCAAATCTGGAGTACATAGATGATTCCTCTGTTGAACAAAGACTATAAAACAAAGCCAAAAGTCCCAACTCAACACTAATAAGGAAGTAATGTGAGTAGACGTAAAAACTACAATTTGCTCGATCAAACAACATCAACTGAAGTAGCAACACCTAAACCATCCCTGACATTACCAGACGCAGTGTCTCTAATTGTCGGTATTGTCATCGGAGCGGGGATTTTTGAAACTCCGGCTCTAGTGGCCAGTCAAGCAGGTAGCAATATTGCTGTACTGCTTTTTTGGCTAATGGGTGGTGTGGTATCTCTGGTAGGAGCGCTGTGCTATGCAGAGTTGGCCACTGTCTATCCCGACGTTGGTGGTGTCTACTATTATTTGAAACGTGCGTTCGGGCGGGGAGTCGCCTTTTTATTTGCCTGGGCGCGGATGACAGTGATTCAAACTGGTTCCATTGCTCTATTGGCATTTGTTTTTGGCGATTATGTTTCTCAGATATGGCGGCTAGGCACGTTTTCGTCTTCTATATATGCAGCCATAGCGATCGCACTTTTAACTGCTTTGAACATCGTCGGTTTGCAACAGGGTAAGTGGACACAAAACTTGCTGAGTGCTGCGAAAGTTCTAGGTTTGTTGCTGGTAGTAATTATTGGGCTTACGGCCATTCCTAATTCTGCTGTCCCTGTAGAATCTGCATCATCGGGAACCTGGGGACTAGCGATGGTGTTTGTGTTGCTTTCTTACGGCGGTTGGAATGAAGCGGCTTACATCTCCGCAGAAATTCAAGATGGACGACGTAATATTGTGCGATCGCTAATGTGGAGTATTGGTATTATCACCGCCATTTATCTACTAATCAATCTGGCTTACCTGCGGGGACTAGGATTAGCAAACATGGCACAGTCGGAAGCAGTAGCCGCAGATTTAATGCGCTCTCTTTGGGGCGCACCGGGAGCCTTATTTATTAGTGTATTGATTGCGATCGCTACTTTGGGAGCAACCAACGCCACAATCTTTACTGGAGCGCGTACCAATTACGCACTGGGACAGGATTTTTCGCTATTTGGTTTTATGGGACATTGGAAACAGCGTCCAAGTAGTCCTACCTATGCCTTATTCTTGCAAGCTGCGATCGCCTTAGCACTGATTTTTTTAGGCACGCTTACCCGCAAAGGCTTTGAAACAATGGTGGATTACACCGCCCCGATATTTTGGTTCTTCTTCCTGCTTTCCGGCATATCACTGCTGGTATTGCGCATCCGCGAACCCCACATAGTTCGCCCTTTCCGTGTGCCATTTTATCCTCTCACTCCATTACTGTTTTGCGCCGTCTGCGGTTACTTGCTTTATTCCAGCTTGGCTTATACAGGTGTGGGAGCGATCGCAGGTGTTTTAGTAGTGGCAGCAGGTATTCCCCTATTGTTTTGGAATAACTACCGTCAAGGTAGGACTTAATACAATTTTGGATTGTGCAACCTAAACCGCACACAATAAGCAATTCAAAATTTTCTGACTATCAGTTGTTTTACTAACTACTCAATCAAGGAGAAAATTCATGAACTTCAAAAAAATTCTGTTTTTATTAGTTACAGGCGTTAGTGTTACCAGCTTGGGAATTGCTGGGTGTACGCCACAACAACAAGATTTGGAAGCTGGGGCACAACAACCTTCTACTTTAACAGGCCAGACCGAAACCGAAACACCATCGGCGACAACTCCCACAACTCAAGTACAAGAACGTCCTGGAGATGTTCCTTATGTACCTACACCACAGCCAGTAGTAGATGCAATGTTACAAGTGGCAAAAGTGAATAAAAATGATGTACTTTACGACCTTGGTAGTGGCGATGGAAGAATTGTTAATACTGCGGCACAAAAGTTTGGTACGCGCGGTATCGGCATAGATATTAACCCCGAACGCATTCAAGAAGCTAATGCTAATGCCCAGAAGGCAGGAGTAACCGATCGCGTCAAGTTTGTCCAACAAGACTTGTTCACCACTGATTTTAGTGAAGCAACAGTAGTTACACTTTACTTACTGCCAGAGGTCAATGCTAAACTCCGTCCCAAGCTCTTGAGTGAACTCAAACCTGGGACTCGCATTGTTTCCCACGCCTTCGATATGGGCGATTGGAAACCAGACCAGACGCTGAATGTAGAGGGCAAAACTATTTATTATTGGGTAGTCCCTGAACAAGTGCCAGCGAATTTGCGATAGGGATTAATACCAATTCGTAATTAAGAGGTGTCAGATTCAAGTATAAGTTTCTATCTCTTGAATCTGTAGCCTGATTTTTGAGAATTGTTTTCAGAAATTCAAAATTATCAAATACCTATTTTTTTACTTTAAATTACCTCCAATGAGGGTTGACAATACCAGATTTAGATATACGAAAAATAATCTAAAATCCCAAATTGTTTGACAGGTACAAATTCAAATAAGGGCAGCTTAGGGAGGAAATATGATAGGCTTAAAAGGAAAGAATGCTTTAATTACAGGTGCAACTTCAGGTATCGGTCAGGCGATCGCTATTAGACTCGCTCAAGAAGGGTGCAACATCGCCATCAATTACCGCAAAGACCCTGATGCCGCAGCAGATACAGAAGAGATGGCATTGCAAAAATCCTGCGGAAATATCGAAAATTGTGGTGTGAAGTCGCTACTGCTTCAGGGTGATGTCTCCCAAGAATCAGACATTATTGAGATGGTCAACACCGTAGTAAAGGAATTTGGCAGTTTAGATATTCTAGTTAATAATGCTGGCATTCAAATAGAAAGTCCATCCCACGAAGTTACGACAGCAGACTTTGACCGAGTAATTGCAGTCAATCTCCGGGGTGCTTATCTCTGCGCCCGTGAAACTATTAAACACCTCCTATCTCTAAATCGTTCGGGGGTGATTATTAATATTTCTAGCGTTCACGAAATTATTCCGCGACCGATGTATATCAGTTATTCCATTAGCAAAGGCGGGATGGAAAACCTGACTAAAACCTTAGCTTTGGAATATGCCAACCGAGGTATTCGTGTCAACGCCATTGCCCCCGGAGCAACAATCACACCAATAAATCAAGCCTGGATAGATAACCCTGAAAAAAAGGCGATCGTGGAAAGTCACATCCCAATGAGGCGTGCTGGCTCCTCTGAGGAGATGGCAGCCGCAGTAGCTTTTTTAGCTTCGGATGAAGCCGCCTACATCACCGGACAAACGCTATTTGTAGATGGTGGATTGACTCTATATGCTGACTTCCGAGAATCTTGGTCAGCTTGAGGTTAGGCTGGCATACTTTCCACAATTAAGCCGATATATACCATTAGTGGAATTAAACGCCCATGACTAGTACGATCGATAAGAACAGTCAGATGGAAGCAGAAGCCTGGGAATTATTGGAAGACTCGATAATTTATTACCAGGGAAAACCCATTGGTACTGTAGCCGCCAAAGATGCGGAGGCAGATGCACTCAATTATGACCAGTGCTTCCTCCGCGATTTTGTCCCTTCTGCCTTAGTGTTTCTCATGCACGGCAAAGCAGAGATTGTGCGTAACTTCTTAGTAGAAACACTGAAATTGCAAAGTCATGAAAAGCAGATAGACTGCTTTGAACCAGGAGCGGGATTAATGCCTGCCAGTTTCAAAGTACACTCTAATGGGAATGAGGAATTTTTGGTCGCTGATTTTGGTGAACTAGCGATCGCTCGTGTTCCCCCGATTGATTCTTGTATGTGGTGGATTCTCTTGCTACGCGCTTATGAAAAAACTACAGGCGATTTGTCACTAGCGCGTCAGCCAGATTTTCAAGCCGGCATCAAACTAATTTTGGATCTTTGCTTAGTACATCGGTTTTCCATGTACCCAACAATGTTAGTTCCCGATGGCGCGTTTATGATTGACCGTCGTATGGGAGTTTACGAACATCCTTTAGAAATTCAGGTGTTATTCTACGCGTCTTTGAGGGCTGCTGGTGAATTGCTGTTACCAGATGGGGATGGCGATGCTTACCTCGGCAAAGTCAATAGGCGATTGGGATCTTTGAAATATCATATCCGCAACTATTATTGGCTTGACCTGAAGCGATTGGGGGAAATCTATCGTTACAAAGATAACGAATTTGGTAAAGAAATTGTTAATAAATTCAACATCAACTCAGAATCAATTCCTAGTTGGTTGACCGAGTGGTTGCCCGAAACTGGAGGATATTTAGCGGGAAATTTGGGGCCGGGACGGATAGATTTTCGCTTTTTTGCTCTGGGAAATTTGATGGCGATCTTAACTTCCTTAGCAAGCGAAAAAGAATCTCAAAGCATTATGAATTTATTCGCCCAACGTTGGCAAGACTTAATCGGCTATATGCCTGTTAAAATTTGCTTTCCCGCAATGGAAGGTTTAGAGTGGAGAATTGTGACAGGATGTGACTCTAAAAACAGGGCTTGGTCTTATCACAACGGCGGTAACTGGCCGGTTTTGCTGTGGTTATTTACTGGTGCGGCACTCAAAGCCGGTCGAACAGAACTTGCTCAAGCAGCGATCGCTATTGCCGAAAGGCGTTTATTTAGAGATAAATTCCCGGAATATTACGATGGCAACAATGGTCGTTTAATTGGCAAAGAAGCCCGAATTTATCAAACTTGGAGCATTGCGGGATTGCTAGCTGCTAAAAAGCTGGTGGAAAATCCAGAATACTTGGAATTAATCAGTTTTGCAGAGGGTCTTGAAGTCCCAGGCTGTAGCATTTAGGTAGATTGTAGAGACGGCGATTCATCGCGTCTCTTCCCTGAACCCAACAGTATTGAGTAGTCAATACCTCGCAAAGTTTTACTCCAAAAATGATTTAGTGGTGTAATTATACAGGGTGTTTCTACTAACTAGTACAACTTAGCGTAAATCCAGCTACCATCTCAATTCAGCAGACAATAGGCAGACAAGTTGTTTTGAGCAACTGGTTAGAGCTAGGCAAACTTCCGGCTGTACTAGCTATACTGACGTAACATTACAAGCAGGCAAACTTTTGGTAAGTATAAGTTAGTAAATAGTATATTTGTACCACAACAGTTTTGATTAAAAGGTTGCAGCGATCGCACAGCTTACTTCTCTATGAGAGAGTACACCAAGGAGCGACCCTGCCTCTGAATACCCTTCTCAAATACCCGATAACTGATACACTATATTGTAAGAGGTATCTGAAGTGTCATACTTAGTAATATCACCAGATAGTCTTTGCATAATTAGCACGTTTTAACGTGTATTAACCATGAAAACTACTTCAGATTTAATTCCAGAATTTGAAAAACTATTCAGACAAAAATTACAACTAAATAATTGTAAACTTAGAAAGAAAAGACAAGAGAATAATTATGAAATTATTACTCCAGCTAAAGACATTTTTTTGATGTATTGGTCTGAGTTCCCAGAAGTTAACTTAATATATCAGGCTGTAGGTGTACGCACTCAGCAAACTAGTGTTTATGAACGAGCTATCCGCTCCCACATTAGTTCTAGTTTGAGTAGTATTCAGGAGAATCCTCACTCTGAATCACCATTATTGGTAAAATAGCTGACGCTCAGATAACACAGACAATATTTACCAAGCTCTCGCCAGTTTTGTTATATAACTGACGAGAGTTGATCGCCGAAAATGTGTTGGTCGAGAGATGAAAATGCAATCCGAAAAAAATCAAGATCAGCTAGATTATAAAACCTTGTTAGCCAATGCAAAGCAAGCCTTAAAAGTTGAATATCAAAAATCAGCTGCTTTAGCATCCCAACTGAAAGCCATTAAAACTCAGTTAGAACAAGTTTTGGCTGAAAACAAAACTCTCAGAGAAAGTGCCTATGAAGATGTAGTTAAGCACTTTGAGGCGCGTACTCAAGCAGCAGAAGCACTGGCACTAAAAACAGAAGTACGCCAAAAATTCCTGGAAGCGAATGGTTGTAAGGATGATGAGAGCTTCGATGCTCTATGGGATATTATTAAAAATAAGATTCAAATCCAAGACAGTGAGGTGAGAATCGTTGCTCAAAATGGTACTCCTAAGTTCACGTTAACAGGCAGCATGATGACTTTGAGAGATTTTATTCAATCCCTCAAACAAGATCCAATCTGTGGAAAATTTTTCTTGAGCTAGAGAGCCAAATTCATGAAAGCCTCTGGCTAAAAGCAAACTAAAGATTGTAGTCGAAAGTTATTTATCTTCGTCTCCTGGCGACCGTTCGATTTGACTTTGTTGGGCATTCCACTCCAAAGCAATGCACTCCTAATAGTTCTCAGTTAAGGGGAAAAGGGGAAGGGAAAAGGGAAAGAAAAAACCTTTAACTCTTCCCCTTTTCCATTTTCTCAAAACCCGATTCGGAATCACAAATTCACAAAGCGAGAAGTATTGAATTCACTCCAACATTTCAGATTGCGTACAGTTGTTAATATTGGCGTATATTTTAATCAGTTAATTCAAATTTCAGAGAGATTAAATGATGATACAAGATGATGAAATACTCGACATTGTAGATGAAAATGATTACGTTATTGGGCAGAACAAACGTTCGGAAATATATCGCCAAAGACTATGCAATTTTAGAGTTGTCAATGCTTTTGTTATTAATTCATTAGGTCAACTGTGGATATCTCGTCGTTCTGCACACAAAAGTATCTTTCCCCTTTGTCTTGATGTGAGTATGGGGGGTTATGTTGAAACCGGAGAAACCTATGAAGATGCTCTACAACGTGAACTTAAAGAAGAGTTTAACTTTATGAAATCAAATCAGATTGTAGCCCAGAGTACAATAAAAATTATTTTATTGAAAGTTTTTGGTTATCGCCTGATGATTTAATAAAATGGTTGTATGATGGTGAGTCTGCAAAAAGTGACTTGTTCAAACTTGTGCAAATATTTTATCAAGATTAAGTAGAGTTCTTCGTTTGATATTTGTTCACATTAATTATAAATATAACGATCCAGATGACACCACAAGACGCACGAAAATACGCACCAGCAACAGAGCGTAACCGCGAACCAATTCTAGAAGTACTTTTACAAGTGTTACCGGAGAGTGGCACTATTTTAGAAATAGCAAGTGGTACTGGTGAACACGCAGTCTTTTTTGCATCCAGGCTCAGAGATTATCTGTGGCTGCCAACCGATGTAAATCCACAATCAAGAGCCAGCATTATTTCATGGACTGAACACAATGTATGTGATAACGTTTATGCACCGCTTGAACTAGATGCAAAAGAACCAGTTTGGGCTGTGGAAAATGGTGGATTTGATGGGCTGAATACGAAGCCAATTGTCGCCATTGTCAACATTAATATGATTCACATTTCACCTTGGTCAGCCTGTCTGGGGTTGATGGCAGGGGCAGGTCGTATCCTAAAAGCAGGAGGTATCCTCTATTTGTATGGTCCTTTCAAACAAGGTGGAGAACATACATCTGCGAGTAATGCAGCTTTTGACGAATATTTACGCACTGAAAACCCAGAGTGGGGTGTGCGTAACTTGGATGATGTTGTAGCAGTAGCTAGGGAACAAAATCTGATCTTGCAACAGATTTACCAAATGCCAGCAAATAATCTTTCAGTAGTATTTCAACGTTCTACCTAGTGATTGACTTTTATTGGGCTAAAAGCCTTTACGTTTGGGTTAAGGGTTATTGGTGTCAATAATTGGTCTTTCAAGACGCGATAAATCGCGTCTCTACATCAGGGTTTGACCATTGTTTGCGTAAATTTTGGGTTAACTATAGCGCAATACGGTTCAGTTAAGGCTAAAACTCTTTATCAAAGTCAAATGTTTAACGAACCGCAGAGGCGCAGAGGAAACAGAGAGAAGAGAAAAAAATGCTTAACCCAAGCGTATTGAACTATAGCGCTTCTCGAATGGAAGCAATACATTTTGACCTCTCTCCAAACCTCTATCCTAAAATTAGGTCTGTATTTCACACAATTGAGAACCGCTATAAACGCTATCTGAGTAAGCAAGTCTTTACTTTCTTCTTACCGCCGACTGCGAAAACCCTGTTTACCATTAACTTGGTCAAAGAGTACATCGTATTTATCAAACAAGGCGATTCCAGGATTTACAAATATAGTCAGTTCTGTTTGTGGCGAGATACTCAAATTCCAGCGATTAAATCCGTCACGGGTTCCTGGTGTCAAACTGTAATCAAAAATGCCATTAATTCCTACTTTCACAGCATTTGCTGATCCTAATACTCCGGGTTTGAGTTTACCTGCTGTAGAAGCTGACTTGAATTCAGTCAAACCATTAATAGTTCCAGTATCAGCGATCGCTCTGCTATTACACAAATTTTTTGCAGAACTCCCAGCAAGAGTTAAACAAACTTTACTTAGTCGAGAGTCCCATCTTTTACCAGGTACACCATTAATTTCGGGTTGTTGACTCCAAGAAGCCATTTTGAAACCTGCTTGATTCTCGGCAGTTAAACCGAGAATTAGGCTGCCATTTTTGTTACTACCACCATTACCAACGACAATAAATCCGTTACTCAGATTTCCTGATAATTTTCTCAACGGGTTATAGGGAAGTGATTTTTCAAAATAGTTAACACCGACAATTCCCGAAAATGGTACACCATTATTTGCTGAACATTTAGGTTTTTGGGCAGTACATTGGCGACTAGTAACAATCTGTACAGGAACAGGTTCGGCGGTGGGAATCAAACCAAATCGGACATTAGTGTAAACTAATTCTCCTTGCAGGATAGTACCATCACTTAATACCTCCTTGATATTTTGACCTGTTCTTTGGATCGGAGAATTACCTAAAAACTCTTTGGGAACTCTTAGCCCTGCTGACCCTGTATCTAATAAAATACGTTTTGGTTGACCATTTGCGATCGCAACTTCCAAAAAATAACCGCGAACACGTTGCCCAACAGAAGGTTTTGGATATAAAGGTAAGCTTACGGTGTTAAAAGTTGACTTGCGGGGTGTATTTTGCGAGATATCGCGCAACGCGGAATTTGGGAAAAGAGCCGCAAATGCCGACTGGCGTTGCGCTGCTGGTTCAGGGGCAATATCCCAAAGGCTTTCGTAGTAGAAAAAGCCGATACCTAAACCGCGTTGTTGGGCTGCTTCTACCTGGGATTTGATTTGTGGGATGGCAACTGGGCGATTTCGTAACCCCGCCATAATCCCGATACCAGTTGGGATGATTTGTTGGGTTTCTAAAATTTCTGGGCGGGTAATTTGAGCGATAAAACTTTCCAAATCATTACGGTACACCTGCATCACCAACTCATCGACAATACCCAACCGTACCCAGTTGAGCCAATCTTGCAGTTGCATTTTATAGGCGAAATTATAGTAATTAGGAGCAACTGAAAAAATGGCATTCGGTTTTCTGGCTTTCACTGTTTGGTAAAGGTCTACCATGAAGGCAGTAATTTTATCTGCCCGCCATTTTATCCATGCTTGGGCTTGGGGGTTGGGTGGTGGAGGATTCCCAGTTTCTTGAGTATATAAATTTATCGTGTACTTATCGTAACCAAAATCCACAGGTAAACTCATGTGGTCGTCAAATTGAACGCCATCAGCATCGTATTTAGCGATAACTTCCACGACAAGTTCCCTGATAAAATTTTGCACTTCCGGGTGAAAGGGATTCAACCACGCTACTTCACCCGCAGCACTAATTGAAGTTTGAGTCCCATCCCCTTTTTGTGTTAACCAATCTGGATGCTGCGATGCAAGTTCCGAAGTTAGAGGAACCATAAAACCAAATTCAAACCAGGGTATTGCTAGTAACCCTTGGCTGCGGGCTTGAGTGATAATGTCTGCAATTACATCTTGTCCATCTACTCCCTTGAAGAAAAAAGGTATCCCCTTTTTTTCCATGATGGCACTAGGGTATTGTGTATAACCATCATTCCAAACTACGGGATAAACGGTATTAAAGTTTAACTGCCGCAGTTGGCTCATGGCTGCTTGCACCTGTGAACGATTTCTGAAAACGCTAAAATCGTTACCACTTAGCCATACTCCCCGAATTTCCTGGCGAGGTTGAGGAGGTAGTTGGGCAACGGTAGGGGCAAAGCTGTTGAGTAGCAATACCAGCAAGAATGATATCAGACATAATAATGGCAGCAGACGTTTTTTCAAAGGCCACGGTGATGTCTCTTGACTCGCTACGTGTAGCTTGCTTAGACCTACTAGTACTCGTCTGTGTACAGGCTTAAATAGTAAGTTAATTAGAGTTGCATTAATTTCTCTGCTTTTTTCCCAAAACTGAGTTGTCATTACTTCTACTTACTAAATGAGGTTAATTAGTTATATTTAATACTATAAAAACGTTAAATTACTCCATCAGAAAACTGATGCAGTAATTTAGCTGCAAGATAGTTGACGCAGTTATAAGGTTAGTAGTGCCAAATAGAAATGTTTCAAATGTAAGCTGTAGTCGAGATGCTGTGATGAAATTTATTGTTGTGCGATCGCCAAACCTATGAATTTCAAACCTCACCAAAACACTTTTGACGAGAAACTAAGCGCAAGTATTGGGCTGGCTATTGGATTGCTGTTCATTGGGGGAGGTTTTTGGGTACGTAACATAATCGCCCACGAAGGTGCAACGCTAAACGAAACACGTGATACGGTGGTAGACAGCATCAGTCGTCGCGATCGCAGCAGTACGAACAACAATGAGCAAAAAGAAACCTATGCGCCAGTTATCGAGTTTCTAGCTAACGGTAAACGCACTCGCTTTACAGGCAATTATGAGTCTTACCGCTCCAGCAAAGGCCAGATGGTGGTGATACGTTACAATCCGAAACAACCCATAAGTACTGCGCGTGTGGTGAATCCGCTGGAAGGTTTAGTACCTTGGGGAATGTTTGGTATGGGTGGGTTAGCTGTGGTTTTCAGCGTGGGCACACTTTTGCCTATACGCTGGTCTTCAGGTGGGTAACTATAGCATTAGATATATTTATGATTTTCGTGCTGACTTTGGCGGCGTTCTATGGGCGCCAAAATATTTCTCACTCCGGTAACGCAACCACACCCGCAACACTTGCGGAATCTGGTCTTTTTGTTCTTTAGTCAGGGTGTTGTAAAGGGCTAAGGCGCGATCGCGTTCGCCCCGACAAGCTGCATTGTTGTGAGCATCCCAATAGCTGCGGGCTACTCGAATCCGCCGACAGACTTCTTTAATCAGTGCGTCTCCCGTAAGTGGAGTGTCTTGCTTGGTCATACTCAAATGCTATAAATTTCTAATGTCATCCTAGCGAGTCAGATTCATCTTGACAATTGCAAATAATCAAATCAAAAATACTGTGTTTTAGAAGCATTCATATCGGAGTGAATACTCATCAGGTTCCCAAGCCTAGCTTTCGTCATCCAAACTGACTCCTGAACTCTGAATTCTGCTGAAAATCGAGATAATTGAAGACTTTCTCCTGACGCTTGAATTTCATTTGTGCGAAGTGGTCTTCCAGTAGGAAAATAGATAAAGCAGTAGTGACCATCAAGCTATATGTTTGAAATTATGGTGTTAAATTATTTCTTGTTAAAAAAGCCTGCTTTGGTATCTCATCAATATTCCAATCGCATCAATCTACTTTTGTAAATCCAAAATTTGCTCTCAAATAAGCTCTAATGGGTGTAAAAGTCATAATAATTCGTAATTGATAATGACGCTTGCGGAGTCGCTAACGTAATTCGTAGTTGTAATCCCTGCTTGCTCTCTACTCTTTTAATTACTAATTACGAATATAGCAAGGAAGGATAAATAAAATGTCATTTATTATGCAAACTTCTGGAACTCTTACTGGTTTAGATATCTTGGTAGTTGAGGATGATGATGATACTCGGTTTTTTATCACTACTGTCTTGGAAATGGATGGAGCAACAGTTATAGCAGTGATATCAGCAGCAGATGCACGTAATGTATTGTCCGAATTGCAACCCGATGTTTTAATTAGTGATATCGGGTTGCCTGGGGAGGATGGCTACACTTTTATCTCCAAATTCCGTGCCCTTAAACCAAATAATGTTGGACGAGTCCCGGCTATTGCTTTAACAGCCTTTGCTGATAGTGAGGCTCGGATTCGGGCTTTAGAAGCTGGCTTTGACACTCATGTATCTAAACCGATTGCTCCAGAAGAACTAGTGGAGATAGTCGCTAATTTGGTTGCTTCGTGTAATTGGTAATTATTCTCCTCGGTCTTGATAATCTTCAGAAGACTTTGGATCTAACTCCCAGCGATCGCCATCACGATCCTCTAAAATATCGTTGGTATGCAGAAACTCAGAATCAGCCATTTCTAGCCCCACTGCTGCTTCTAAGTCCTCAGTTACATTTTGATCAGGAGTGGAAGTACTACCACCAACAGCTTCATCTCCAACTGCATCGGCATCTTGCCAGTAAGCATCAACATCCCCACCAGTCAGTTCAGGACTAGTTTCTGTGTACTCGTCTCTTTCTGCTTTTATTGAGCGTCCGCCAATATTGTATCCTGGCAAGTCTTTCACACCAGTACCGTAGGATTCGGTAATCTCTTGTGGCAAATCATTAGTTTTAATTTTGTCATTATGATTTTTTTCTGCCATGATACTAGCCCTTTTCTGCATTCTCACAATAACGTTTTCCTGTTACAAATTTGTCTAACTAGAGGTGTATAACTTATAAAATAATCTATCCCCTGGGTACGACGCTAAACTAGCGATCGCGCCATAAGATTGTAGCTATGAATTCATGGTCTAATGAACTTGTAGTTGGAAGTTATGAGTTAGAAGTTATTCAACCGAAATGACTCATGAGCGAACTGATAACTCATAGCTATTTTCTGTTTGAAAAAAGAGGGAATCAAAAATAAATAAGTTTTATAAGTTTAGCATTTCAATTTAGGATTAAATTTTCTAATTAACTAAATGCTAAACAATAAAAAATTTAAATAATTTTGAGTTGCAAATACAGATAAAAATCAGTAATTCAGAATTATTTATTTAGGAGAAAATCTGGCTCTTTAACTGTCTTTAATCGATAAATATTTATTGTATTGTTGTTTGTAGCTAATTAAAGAGAAGATAATATCATCTATGACTGAACATAACAATCACTCCGGTAAGAAAAAAGTTGCTATCCTCATTGAACAAGCTGTAGAGGATGCAGAATTTACAGTTCCTTATAATGGATTCAAACAAGCAGGAATTGAGGTAGTAGTCCTTGGTTCCCGAATGAATGAAAAATATAAGGGTAAACGCGGCAAACTGAGCATACAAGCTGACGGTACCACAACGGAAGCGATCGCAGCCGAATTCGATGCAGTGGTGATTCCAGGCGGCATGGCTCCCGATCAAATGCGGCGGAACATCAACACAGTGCGTTTTGTCCAAGAAGCTATACAACAAGGGAAATTAGTTGCTGCTGTTTGTCACGGGCCACAAGTTTTGATTGAAGGCGACTTGCTCAAAGGTAAACAAGCCACTGGTTTTGTTGCTATTGCCAAGGACATGATTAACGCTGGCGCAAATTATTTAGATGAGTCGGTAGTAGTTGATGGGAATTTAATTACATCTCGTGAACCTGGAGACTTGGCAATTTTCACCACAGCTATTTTGAGCCGTTTGGGTTATGGTGGCAAAGATGCTGCATTGCCAAATGAAAAAGACACAAGTGCTGAATGGTGGAAGCTGGCTGATGCTTGGGGTGGCTCAACTAAAGGTGAGATCACCAAAGGTTTAAATAATGCCCTTGCTGGTGAACGTTATTCGCTAGAAGCATTTGAAAACTACTTGCAAAAGGAATCAGATAACGAAGTTAACTCCGTCTTTCAAGAAATAATTACTAATAAACAGCGCCACATTCAAAAACTGGAAACCTATCTTCAGTTATTGAGCGAAAAACCCTCTTTAGGGGCAAATATTGCCAATCAGTATGCCAAGGTGAAAACTGCCTTAACTGGAAGTGATGATATATATCAGTTACGTTCTGCTTTAGGTGATGTGCAAACTGGTATCGGCGATATTGGCAATTTGTCTGCAATGTTCACCGACCCAGTAGCAACTGCTATTTTCAAAGAAATTTACCAGAATTTATTGAAATACGAACAGCGATTGGTAGAACTATATTGGGCGCGGCTAGGCGCTCAGATTCAGCCTCCTAAGCCGACTACAGGGGCTGCTGTATCAATGTAGGGTTGTAAGGTTTTTTGATAGACGGCTACCGAAGAGGCGCAAATAACACACAGATAGAAAGAAGAGGGTATTTGCGCCTCTATGGTTAATTTACAGTAATGGAGATATAAAAAGTGACTTCAACATCAGGCGATAAATCAAGTACAAACCAGCCGGAAGCTAGTGAAGTAGAGCGTTGGGCATCCCTTATCGGTGGCGGTGCAATGGTACTGATGGGTTTAAAGCAAGGTTCATTGCGGGGAGCGCTAACGGCTTTAGCAGGTGGCGGTTTGATTTATCAAGGTGCAACCAAGCAAAGCACAATCCAGAAAGCACAGGAAGCAATCGGGATAAACCAACCCATCAAAGTTGAAAAAACGGTAACTATCAATAAATCGGCAGAAGAATTATATCGCTTTTGGCACAATTTTGAGAATCTGCCTACATTTATGAAGCATCTCAAATCTGTCAAAGTGCATAACGAAAAACGTTCTCATTGGATTGCCAATGCGCCCTTGGATAACAGCGTGGAATGGGATGCAGATATTCTCGAAGACCGGGAAAATGAATTTATTTCTTGGGCTTCTGTAGAAGGTGCAGACATTGATAACTCTGGTTTTGTCCGCTTCAAAAAAGCACCAGGCGATCGCGGCACGGAAGTCAAGGTTGTTTTGGAGTATAACCCACCAGGTGGAGCGTTGACAGCCACCCTAGCTAAACTTTTTGGTGAAGAACCAGAACAGCAAATTGGTGATGAATTACGCCGCTTCAAAATGCTAATGGAAGCAGGCGAAATTGCCACCACCGAAGGTCAAGCAACTGGACGCAAGTAGTTAGTTGCGATGATTAGCGCCGCAAAAGCGATTAATAGCGATCGCTTTGCCAAACGCCTGAAAATGGCGAAAAAGTTTGCCAAAGCAAAAGTGATTAACTTACGAAGAAGTTAATGCTGGCGAAGTGTTGAAACAGATAACTGGTGGTTATGGCCCCGATGCTTGCATCGATGCTGTTGGTATAGAACACCATCACATTTTTCAACAAAAAAAGGATAACTATATCAAAGTTATTCTTGAACCTGAATGGTGAATAGTCATTCAGTCTTTTGAATTGTACACCCAACATAATGCAATTGAGGTTTTTTATGAATCGAGTAATTTCATGGCTGCGAAATATTCGCATTTCCCAAATCGTTGTAGTTTTTCTCGTCGGATTTATGTTCTTACTGGGTCAGGCTTTTAGCTACACTAACATAGCACTGGCTGACGTTAAAACTCCAGAGGGTACTTATTACAAAGGAACACCAAATGAGCAAGGTGAAATTAGAAACGATACCCAAATCAATAATACCCAAAAATCACAAAACCCAATCAAAAGCACTGTTGATAATATCCGCGAAAAGTTAAACTTGGATGAAAAACCTCCTGAAGCAACAAAAGAGTTTTTTGATCCTACTACAAACAGAACCGGAGATGAAACTTCATCATTAAGTAAAACTAGAGAAGGTTATTATCGCACTCCTTCTAGCAACTAACTGAGAGGTAGCAGCTAGACGGTTAACAAATTTTGGGTCGAGATTGTTGACTCATATATTGTTGAATAACTTTTTAGCGGTTACTGAGACGCGATAGTTATCGCGTCTCAAAATCAAGTTAAATTTAGTATTTATCTTGATATGAATGCGCCAGAGATTATAACTAGGGACTAAATAATTATGAAAGCAGTTTGCTGGCATGGAGCAAATGATGTGCGGGTAGAAACGGTTCCTGACCCCACAATTCTTAACCCGCGTGATGCCATTATTAAAATTACTTCCACAGCAATTTGTGGCTCTGATTTGCATATTTACAATGGCTACATCCCTTCAATGGAAAAGGGTGACATCCTTGGCCATGAATTCATGGGGGAAGTTGTAGAACTTGGAAGTGCAGTTAAAAATGTGAATATAGGCGATCGCGTCGTTGTTCCCTTCACCATCTCCTGCGGTAACTGCTTTTTCTGCAATCGGGATTTATGGTCGTTGTGCGATAACTCTAACCCCAATGGTTGGTTAGTAGAAAAGCAAATGGGCTATTCGCCATCAGGTCTATTTGGCTACTCTCATTTATTTGGCGGTTACGCTGGTGGTCAAGCAGAGTATGCACGAGTGCCCTTTGCCGATGTCGGCTTGTTCAAAATACCCGATGGTTTAACGGATGAGCAAGTACTATTTTTAACAGACATTTTCCCCACAGGCTATATGGCAGCTGAGAACTGCAACATCCAACCCGGTGATATTGTCGCCGTTTGGGGTTGTGGCCCAGTCGGACAATTCGCCATTAGAAGCGCATATATGCTAGGTGCAGAACGGGTAATTGCCTTTGACCGCGTTCCCGAACGTCTGCAAATGGCTAAAGAATACGGCAAAGCTGAAGTTCTCAACTACGAAGAAGTGGATGTAGGCGAAGCACTCAAAGAAATGACTGGTGGTCGTGGCCCCGATTCTTGCATTGATGCAGTGGGAATGGAAGCACATGGCACAGATTTTATGGCGATGTACGATCAGGTAAAGCAAGCAGTACGTCTAGAAACAGACCGTCCGACGGCATTACGACAAGTAATTGTGTCTTGTCGCAAAGGTGGTCACGTATCAATTCCGGGTGTATATGGTGGCTTTGTAGATAAAGTGCCGATGGGTGCTGCGATGAACAAGGGTCTAACCTTGAAAATGGGACAAACACACGTCCACAAGTATCTAAAACCTTTGCTAGAACACATCCAAAACGGTGATATCGATCCAACATTTATCATCACTCACAGCTTACCTCTAGAACAAGCGCCCCACGGCTACGAAATTTTTAAGGAGAAGAAAGATAACTGCATCAAAGTTGTACTCAAACCTTAATGGGGGGCAGGGGAGCAGAGGAGCAGAGGATAGTAATCAATGCTTAATGTTCCATTCCCCATGACCAAAGTTAAAACTATAAAGAGGCAAAAAATATGTCTGATACAACTGTTAGCAAAGTAGACTCTAGTCATTCTCCAAAAGGCCAACTTGGTCAAAAATATCTTGCATCTGGCAAAAATATTTCCATGCGTCTGTGGGAAAATGAACAACCGAACGAATCTAAAGAGCCAGCAGCACGCGAATATGAAACTGTTGGTTATGTAATCAATGGTCGTGCTGAATTACATATTGAAGGGCAAACGATTTTACTAGAACCTGGGAGTTCTTGGATAGTACCAAAAGGAGCTAGCCACACCTATAAAATTCTAGAACCATTTACTGCTGTTGAAGCAACCAGTCCACCCGCTCAAGTTCACGGGCGAGATGAAAACTGATTTGCAGTTATTTGAAATTTGGCGATCGCTAAAAGCTAAAAACTTATAGCCGCTTTCAATGGCATGGAATATAGAGCATTCATAGGGGAACAATATTCTTGTTCTCCTTTTTACTGTGCTTTGCAGCTTAGAGGTTGTTTTAAAAGGGTTTGGCTGTGATTTTTATCACATTTTTACCCCCCTTAATCCCCCCTTATAAAGGGGGGAAAACAAATCTAGTTCCCTCCCCTTTATAAGGGGAGGGTTAGGGTGGGGTGCAATGACTGGGGGCATCATAACTAATTACCCGGACTTGATATTAATTCTATTTTGAGAATTATAGATAATACTTATGGCATAAATCTTCTGATAGAGAGACATAACAAGACGAAATTGTATTCTATAAACAATGTCTTTTTAAAGAAAATGCTTATAAGAAAGTCTGGTTTTCTATCAATAATTTCAGTAGAGATAATTACTCAATATTTTTAACAAAAACAGAATGGAGCGAACAAATGAGGTTTGTCTTAAGACGCCGCAAGTTGGGTCAATTGATGGTCTTCAGCACAGTAGCGGCGATGATCGCTAATTTTGTAGAGAAAGCTGTAGCAGAAACTCAAGTCAAAAAAACTACCCCAATGCTGGCAACTTCCACTTCTGAAACTGTGAAGGTGACGCTACAAGTGAATGGAACACCACATAGTTTGCAAATTGAACCGCGTGTTACCTTACTTGATGCACTTCGGGAATACATAGGATTAATTGGTACTAAAAAAGGTTGCGATCATGGTCAGTGTGGTGCTTGCACGGTGCTGGTTGATGGGCAACGGATTAATTCGTGCCTGACATTTGCAATTATGCACACTGACGCAAAAATCACAACTATTGAAGGGTTGGAACAAGGAAACAATCTGCACCCGATGCAAGCCGCATTTCTGTCCCGCGATGCGTTTCAGTGCGGCTACTGCACGCCAGGACAGATTTGTTCGGCGGTGGGTTTAGTGAACGAGGGACACGCTAAGTCAGATGCCGACATTCGCGAACTAATGAGCGGCAATATCTGCCGTTGCGGTGCTTATCCAAATATCGTGGCTGCTGTCCGCGATGTCTTAGAGGGAAAAAAAGATGCAGCCGTTTAGCTATAAAAAAGCGGGACAAGCAGAGAATGCCGTGGCTTTGGTGACTCCAGAAGTGCAAGCTGCTTACTTGGCAGGGGGTACAAGCTTAATTGATCTGATGAAGCTGAATGTACAAACGCCAAAACAGTTAGTTGACATTAACCCACTACCGTTAACCAAGATAGAAGTACAGGGTAACGGTGTGCGGATTGGAGCAATGGCAAGTAATAGCGATGTTGCTTATAATCCGATCATTCGGGAGCGTTACCCTGTGTTGTCGGAGGCCTTGCTGTCTGGGGCATCACCGCAACTGCGAAACATGGCAAGTGTGGGCGGAAATTTACTGCAACGTACCCGCTGTTACTACTTCCGTGACACCGCCTTCCCCTGCAATAAGCGCGTTCCCGGTTCAGGTTGTCCAGCAATCGAGGGTTATAACCGCATCCATGCGATTTTTGGCGGTAGCGATCGCTGTATTGCCACCCATCCTTCTGATATGGCTGTGGCAATGATCGCACTCGATGCCGTTGTGCAAACACGCGGGCCGAAGGGAGAGCGCAGTATTCCGCTGGTAGATTTTCATCTCGTACCGGGTAATACGCCAGAAAGGGAGACGGTTCTAGAACACGGAGAGCTAATTGTTGCGGTTGATTTACCTGCTTTAAACTTTGCAAGGCGATCGCATTATTTAAAAGTCCGCGATCGCGCCTCTTATGCTTTTGCGATGACATCGGTTGCGGCGGCACTAGATATTCAAAATGGGATTATTCGCTCGGCACGCATTGCCCTGGGTGGCGTCGGCACAAAGCCCTGGCGTGCCTTTGAAGCGGAAAAAGCGCTTCTGAACAAGCCTGCAAACCAGGCAACATTTCAAGCAGCAGCGTCAGCTGCGATCGCCGGTGCTAAACCTCAAAAATACAACGGCTTTAAGGTCGAACTGGCTAAACGCACAATTGTTAAGGCGCTGACAACGGTGGGAGGGATGGCATGAATACTGGGGATAAAAATATAGTTGTCGGCAAACCGTTAAATCGAGTTGATGGACGGCTCAAGGTAACTGGTGGCGCACGTTACGCGGCTGAGTTTCCGGTAGCAAAAATGACTTATGGCGTGACAATTCAAAGTGCGATCGCCAAAGGGAAGATTGCCCAAATCGATACAAAGGCGGCGGAACAAGTACCGGGTGTATTAGCAGTAATTACCCACCTCAACGCGCCCAAAGCTTCTGGAGAAAAGGGCGGTGGGCCCAAGGTGCAAGTCCTGCAAGATAACATTGTGCTGTATAGCGGTCAGCATATTGGTGTCGTCGTTGCCGATACCTTTGAACGAGCGATGTATGCTGCCTCCCTCGTACAAGTTCGCTATGACGAAGAGAAACCAACCATTAATATGCGGGAGAATCTAGCTAAGGCATACTTACCTAAAGGTAAAATCCCTAGAGATGAGCCGCCCGATTTAGCGCATGGCAATGTCAACCAGGGACTAGCGGCGGCAGCTGTTCGCGTCGAGCAAACCTATACCACCCCAGTAGAAAATCACAATCCGATGGAGCCTCATGCTACAACAGCAGTTTGGCAAGGCGATGAACTGCTGCTGTATGACGCAACTCAGGGAATTTTTTCGACTCAAAAAAAAGTTGCGGAGGTATTAGGAATTGAGCCTGAGAAAGTCCGCATTATGTCTTATTTTGTGGGCGGTGGCTTCGGCTGCAAAGGGTCGGCTTGGTCGCACGTACCACTAGCGGCGATCGCCGCAAAGCAAGTTAATCGCCCAGTAAAATTAGTTCTGGGCCGTATACAGATGTATGGGCCTGTGGGCTTTCGACCGGAGACAATTCAACAGGTTTCTCTAGGTGCAACCCGCGATGGTAAATTGACTGCTTTGCGACACGCCGGCACTTCTCAGACTTCAACTTTCGATGAATTTATCGAACCTGTTGGTAAAAGCGCCCGGATGATTTACGCTTGTCCGCATATCGAAACCAGCCACCGTCTGGTTCAGCTCGATCAAGGAACACCAACCTATATGCGGGCCCCTGGCGAAGCTTCTGGGTCGTTTGCCTTAGAATCGGCAATGGACGAACTAGCTTATGCGCTCAACATCGATCCGGTGGAGTTGCGTCTGCGTAACTATGCTGAAGTCGATCCTAGCAAAGGACTGCCTTGGTCGAGCAAGTCACTCAGAGAGTGTTACAAATTGGGGGCAGAAAAGTTTGGCTGGCAAAAGCGCAATCCTCAGCCCCGTTCAATGCGAGACGGGAATTATTTGATTGGTTGGGGTATGGCGACAGCTACTTATCCTACCAACCGTTCTCCAGCATCAGCGATCGCTCAAATTATGGCAGATGGTACAGCCGTTGTGCAGAGTGGTTCCCAAGATATTGGCACGGGAACTTATACTGTGATGACTCAAGTTGCAGCTGAGGCACTCGGTTTACCAGTTAACAAAGTTCGGTTTGAGCTAGGCGATACCAAGATGCCACAAACCCCCGTTTCTGGTGGTTCCCAAACCGCCGCCAGTGTCAGTTCAGCCGTACATTTAGCGGGAAATCAAGCACGCAGTCAGCTTTTGCAACTAGCACTTGCCGATCAAAAATCGCCCCTTTATAGTTCAAAAGCTGAGGATGTGATTGCCGAAAATGGCAGCTTTTTCTTAAAAAATAAATCTTCCGCCAGCGAAACTTATCAGGCAATCTTGGCACGACATGGAAAGAAAATGATCGAAGCGCGTGCAGATGCCAAACCTGGAGATGAACAAAAGAAGTTCTCAATGCACTCATTTGGAGCGCAGTTTGCCGAAGTGCGCGTTGAGCCTGATTTGGGTGAAGTGCGAGTGACGCGCTGGGTGGGAACTTTTGGCGTGGGACGTATCCTCAATGCTAAAACAGCCAACAGTCAATTGATCGGTGGGATTGTTTATGGCATTGGCATGGCGTTAATGGAACATACGCTAACAGACCCCAACCGAGGACGCGTTGTCAACCATGATTTAGCTGAGTATCACGTACCAGTGAATGCAGATGTTCCTGATATTGAGGTGTTGTTTGTCGATGAACACGATCCACATATCAACCCCCTTGGCGTCAAAGGAATTGGTGAAATTGGCATTACCGGAACAGCGGCAGCGATCGCTAATGCTGTCTATCATGCCACCGGTAAGCGCGTCCGCGATTTGCCAATTACCTTAGACAAACTGCTGTAGATATGGCGATCGCAACATTACCAGTATGAGCAAGAAGTTCATACGCGGCAATGATACCCTGTAGCCAATACACTTGTAGAGACGCGATTTATCGCGTCTTGAAATACCAATCAGTAGAAGTCTCAGGACTGATGACCACTCAAGTAAAATTTGGTACTCTTAGCTCGGAATCACTGTAATTACGTCCGTGACCGAGATGAGTAGTCCAACAGCCCGATCCTATGCTTTCTTATCGATTGCAGCAGCAATCATCACTATTGCCCTAAAATTTGGCGCTTACCTGCTAACCGGGTCAGTAGGTTTGCTTTCAGATGCGATTGAATCAATTGTAAATCTCCTAGCTGCATTAGTCGCTCTATGGGCATTGACCTATGCTGAGAAACCAGCCGATGCCGAACACGCCTTCGGGCATTCTAAAGCCGAATACTTCTCCAGTGGTGCAGAAGGTGCGTTGATTATAGTGGCAGCCATTAGCATTGCTGTTGAAGCTTGGGGACGCTTGTTACATCCAGAACCATTAACACAACTGGGATTAGGGGTGGCACTCTCCCTATTTGCAACTACAATCAACGGCGTTGTTGCATTTATCTTGCTACGGGCAGGGCGACGGTTACGTTCCATTACACTGAGGGCTGATGCTCACCACCTGTTTACCGATGTAGTAACTTCGGCTGGTGTGATAGTTGGAATCTTTCTCGTCAAAGTAACAGGCGCTCTCGTACTCGATCCAATTGTTGCGCTGATAGTAGCAGCAAATATTACTTGGACAGGATTTCGTTTGCTGCGAGAAACCAGTAGCGCGTTACTGGATGCAGCTTTGCCTAAAAAAGAAATTGACGCAATCAAGAGCATTCTTAACGAGTACAAACATCAAGACATCCAGTTCCATGCTTTGCGAACCCGCACTGCTGGAACCCGTCGCTTTGTTTCCTTTCATGTTCTTGTGCCTGGATCTTGGACAGTACAACAAGGGCATGATTTGTGCGAGGCAATAGAACTTGCTATTCTTCGGGTGCTACCTTCAACCCACGTTACAACTCACCTGGAACCTGTAGAAGATCCAGTTTCTTGGGACGATTTGGAGTTGGAGCGTTCGAGCAATCAGCAAATGCAAGATATAAAATAAGAGATTAATTGCTGCCGTTGAGCTTTTAGGAATTGGGCAATTAGGAGGCAGGGGAGCAGCAGAGAAGTTGCAGTAAGTTTTTTCCCCTTGCCTCTGTGCCTTTCTCGATCAATTTGATTAACTTGCGATCGCTTCCAGGGCAATACAGTTCAGTTAAGCAATTTTTTCCTTCTCTTTCTTCTCTCTGTGTCCTCTGCGCCTTCTCTACGAGACGCTGCGCGTTGGCGGAAGCCTCTCCAAGAGTTGGCGGTTCGTTAAAAAACTGACTTGGATAACAGAGTTTTAGCCTTAACCCAAGCGTATTGGCTTCCAGGAGACGGTTACGCCATAGCAACTTGCTTTTTCCGAGAAGGACGCTTGCGGTCTGATTTTTTCTTCAATCCCACAGCTTGGGCTTGATCGCTATCTGAACCATATTGCCCGCGTACAACTTCTTTCATCGCTAATACGGCATTATGAAATTCCCACTCTGCTAATCGCGCAGCATCAGCAGCAGCACGGTATAAAGCTAGTTTCTCGGTTTCAGTTTGTTGAGAAATCAACATTGCCTGATAAGCTTCCTGTAAATTAGCAGATGAGGCATCAGCACGAGTTGTGTTGTAATTGCTGACGGTTTGCAAACCGTGGAATGAGTCAATATCTTGACTAATCAGTTGAGGGCGCAAGCGGTTTGTTGTATTTTGGGGAGGCATACATTCATACTTAGTAAGCTGTACATTTAATGTACCCATTACAACAAAAAAATTATCAGTAAGATGAAGTTTTCAGATAGGGCAAGGTTAGAAAGGATAGTTTAAGATAACAGGTCGATGTATTGGCATAACAGACCGATGTATTAACATAACAGGTCGATGTATTGGCATAACAAACCGATGTATTAACATAACAGGTCGATGCATTGGCATAACAGACCGATGTATTGGCATAACAGGTCGATGCATTGGCATAACAAATCGATGCATTAATATTGCAGACCGATGCAATTACAAAACTGTAAGACGACACTAAAAACCATGAGGAGCATTAAAATTTCTAACACTCTAAAGCTGAAGTATCACTAGTGGGAATACAATCACAAAATGATGCAGTTTTGTTAGTAAAGACTGCACTAGAAATTAGTGGAGGTTAAAGCAATGGATGGGCGCGATCGGTACTTACGAATCGCTCTGGTTCTTGTTGGCATAGCTTTTCTACTTATTTATCCGCTAACTCAGGTCTGGGCATCAGGCTGGTTATGGCAACCAGGTCAGCACGAATACGAACAGATGATTATTGGTGTTTATGCGACGCTTGGTGTCTTTTTGCTGTTAGCTTCAAGACAACCAGAAGCTCACCTCAGTTTAATCTGGTTCACCGTCATATCAAGTGCAGTTCACGGGCTGATCATGGCGGTACATGCAGTAATTGACCCTGTTGAACAGGGACACCTGTTTGGTGATGTTCCAGCATTGTTCTTGGTAGCAATTGTCCTTGGCTTTTTAGCGCCTCGCAAAGTAGTGTCAAGTACATGAACGGGCGTAGAATGTCTTTGTATTTCCCACAATTAAAGAGATAAGCAGCTACCTATCTATAACTAAATAACCCCGATTTCTCACCACATCTCTCAAAGCCTGCGCTTGTGCAGGGGAGCAGGGGAGCAGCACTTCTCTACGAGACGCTGCGCGAACGGCTATGCTCAGTGACCATTGACTTGCATTAGGAATACATCGACTTGTATTAAGAATGCATCGATTTGCATTAAGAATGCATCGGCTTGCATTGTGAATGCATCTTGCGGAGTATATTTAAAAGCACACCTTAGCTAGAGTCTCTGTGCCAGATAGCAGTGATAATATACGGCTCATTCCTGTTGGTGCTTGTAGGAGACAATTATGCAAATCAGTAGACGCAGCTTGTTAAAAACTGCTTCTGCTTCGGGATTAGTGGCAGCATTACAGTTTCGGAAGGATTTTTGCAACCGCTCCTCGCCCAAACAGAACTCAACCAACCAGATGATATCCCTGCATTCAATCGAGAAATCTTGAATCTATTTACATTTGCACCAGCGGCATCTGCTTCATATTAATCGGCTTTGTTTGTAGCTGACTCAACTGTGCGATCGCGCTTAGTTTTTCATTCGACATTTCAAAATATAGCTTTATCCAAGGAGAACATTAATTATGTCCAACTTCAAAATATATTCTACTGGTATAGTGGCGATCGCCTTATCTCTGGCAACTGGTTGCACACCAACTACGCCCCATGACGACAATATATCTGAAGTTCCACCTGCTCAATCTGTGCAAACGACAGAGAGTCCATCACCAAGTGCATCCCCAACGACATCACCAACGACATCACCAACTACATCACCAACGACATCACCAACGACGTCAGGGCAAAATAGCCTCAGTTCTTCAGACAGACAGTTTATCAATGCAGCTGCTCAAGGTGGTTTAGCAGAAGTCCAACTAGGACAACTAGCATCACAACGTGGAGCTAGCGATGCGGTAAAACAGTATGGACAGCGTATGGTTCAAGATCATACTCTGGTAAACAATCAACTCAAACAGTTGGCGACTCAAAAAGGTGTAACACTGCCAACTACTATTGGAACCAAAAATCAGCAAGTAAAACAACGTTTATCCAAACTTTCTGGTGCTAAATTTGATCGCCAATATTTGAATCACATGCTTCAAGATCATGAAAAAGATGTCTCTGCATTTCAAACTGAAGCTGAACAGGGACAAGATCCAGATGTGAAAGCATTTGCCGGTCAAACTCTACCAATCCTCCAAGAACACCTGCAACAAGTTCGTTCCCTTGTTAATCCTGGAAATTCAACTAGTACCCCAACTCCAACGAGTACCCCAACTACTACTCCGTAAGGCAATACAGTTGAGTTAAGTATTTTTTCTTCTTTCCCTTTGTATCCGCTACGCGTACTTCTGCCAAGAAACAAGCTACGCGTAGCGTTTCGCTGTATTAAGTCTAAAATTTCATCATTAAGGATAATTTTAAGGAACTTCCAAATAAAAAATACCCAAAAAACTCTCTTCTCCTCATTCCTCTGTGTTCTCCGTGTCTGGAGTGGTAGCCTCCGGCAAGCCGCTGACGCTCCTTCTCTGCGAGACGCTACGCGAACGTCGCTACCGCTTCGCTAATGCGTCTACGTTTATTTAGGTAATTTATTTCTTGGAAGTCCCTAAAAAGTAGCTCTAATCTTTACCGCTCTGATGGAGGTGCAAACTGTGCAAATACTTCTGCCCCTGTCAGGTTCTTGGTTTCATTGGCAAAACAGTAATATTTGGGCTTTTGATCAATGAATATCTGATGATCAAAAACAAGACCTTCATAGCTATCGAATAGTCCAACGGGTATGAAATACTGGTTACTTTGTTTCAATTTGTAAAATAGATGGCTACCACACTTCTTACAGAAGCCACGCTCTGCCCATTCTGAAGATTGATAAACTCCGATATTTTCTTCACCAGAAAAGCTAACATCACTTTCACACTCAACTACTAACAAAGGCCCTCCACCCCAGTTGCGACACATACTACAATGACACGCTCCTACCTGATTACTCATACGGGTTGTAGAAACGTTTACTACTCCACACAGGCAGCTACCTTTTGCAATGCTCACGTTAGACATATTTTTCTGCGCTCCCAAAAATGCGTTTCAATTTTACATTCTTGTTTGTTTCATACTGGAAGTATCTGCACTATTCAGTCCAGAGTCTGATACAACTAATCTAGCCGCTTCTTGAAACTGATTAAAATCAACATTGATGTTACATCTCCAATTTAAAAATATGGAGTTTTGCGTTTATGGTGTAGAGTGTAACTCGATGGATGGGCAGAGATACGAAGCCCATCCTACGGCGCTTGAGTGCAAACGTCTTATTTCTGTTTGCAGCTTGCGGTAAGTTCTACATTGTAGAAAGTTCCTGGTTTGGGATTAATTGACCGCAACTCCCGGATAAAAGCATTAAATGTTGTATTGCTTGTGCCGAAGCCAGCTTCAGCACAAGCAGATAAACCTCCTTCGATGGGAATAGGAGATCCGACTCTGGGACTATATACAATGAATTTATCGACAGTGCCAGTGCCGACTGCAAACCCGATAACTTGGCGAATTGTTCGCAAAGCGGCATTATCTAAGGAACCACCAATACTGCCAACACTGATATTAACCGCACGACTTTCAGCCACAGCAGGCGCACTAATCGACAATACTGCCCCGACAATCATCAAACAGGTAAACTTCTTCATTTTCCTCTCTTCCAAAAAATTGAAAAACTAATAATTAGGTTGCGACATGGATGAAGTACATCCCAGACGCAAGTCATGTAAGGTTCTCAGACACTAGGGTGTGTGTAAACTACAAAATCTATGATTCTGAACTTTTGGGAATTACTTCAGCATTAGGTCTTTCCTTTTCTGAAAAATGTTAATTTCTTAAAGATTCTTTATCAAATCGCCTTTGCAGACAGACTCCTGGCTGTCTAATCAGTATTTAAGGGCTTGAGACGAATGTCACGCTTGAAAAGATACAACAAGCGTCAGGGCAGAGTGTTGAGTGTAGGGTGTAGTCTTTAAGACAATTGAATGCGAATATGTCGCATAGTACAACATCTTTTTAATTCCCCACACATAAAAGCCAAGAATACTAGGGATTTACGCTTTTGTGATCATAAAAAGAACGCCGAACGATACGGAAGCCACTTGCCTTGACTACAGTGCAAGTGTCAATGGCGAATTTATTCACAAGATGCTTGATTCTTCTGGCTGTCTGTGATACTTTTCTTTTTACGAACCAGAAATACTGTAAGTTTATCAAGATGCCGTTGTTTTTTAAATTTCGTTAACCTAGTTGCAAGGATTTGAAGTTACAGCAGTTTTCATGTATTTGAACCACACCTTCCCCTTTAACCCACTTTTGCAAGAAGTCTAATCTCTAAGCCAGGGCAACCTTATGAGCAAAATACGTGCTGTGATTGTTGATCCCAATGTGCCTGGGCGTTTGGCACTGAGTGAAGTGACTGCACCAAAGCCTGCCCCAGATGAAGCTCTAGTGGGGGTAGCGGCAATTTCCCTCAATCGCGGAGAGGTGAAACGTTCAACCACTGCTGAGGCTGGTTGGCAGCCTGGTTGGGACTTGGCAGGTGTAGTGGAAATCCCCGCCGCCGATGGTTCGGGGCCTCCTCAAGGGGCGCGTGTAGTTGGCTTGCGTCGCGCCGGTGCTTGGGCAGAACTTGTGTCTGTTCCTACTGACGCCTTAGCAGTAGTCCCGCCATCGGTATCTTTTGCTCAAGCCGCCACGCTACCTGTAGCGGGTTTAACTGCATACCATGCAGTGTTAAAAGGTGGTTCACTTTTGGGTCGGACAGTTCTGGTTACAGGCGCATCAGGAGGTGTTGGTTACTTCGCTATCCAATTGGCGCAACTGTCAGGAGCGCAAGTTGTGGCACATATTCGTCAAGCTGACTATGAAACTCTAGTTAGAGAAGCGGGGGCGCAATCGGTGGTGATTGGCGAAGACCTTTCACCCGCCAGCGAGTACGGCCCTTACGATCTAATTGTAGAGTCAGTGGGTGGCAAGACTTTGGGGGTAGCTCTTGGCTTACTGGCACAGGATGGAAAAACTGTGCTGTATGGAGTATCTGGGGGATCTGAAGTAACATTCAACGCGGCTCAATTTTTTGGGACTGGTAGCGTGAGTCTGTATGGTTTACGTCTGTTCGATGAATTGAGATTTGAATCAGCAGCAGTTGGCCTAAAACGGCTTTTGAGTCTAGTAGAAGCAGGTGAGTTGCATCCTCACATTGATTTAGAAGCTTC
Source organism: Nostoc sp. JL23 (assembly GCF_017115065.1). NCBI lineage: Bacteria > Bacillati > Cyanobacteriota > Cyanophyceae > Nostocales > Nostocaceae > Nostoc > Nostoc sp. JL23. The sequence continues at coordinate 151,077 of NZ_JABXKN010000036.1, read as the reverse complement.
TTGGACACAAATAGCTGATGTGGCCCAACAACTACTCGATAGGCGTTTTCCTGGCAAAGCTGTGTTGCACATTTCAAAATAATTCGTAATTCGTAATTCGTAGTTCGTAATTCGTAATGACGCTCTCTTCGAGATGCTAAAAGCGTAGCTTGCTTCTCTGTAAGAGTACGCGGACTCGCTACCGCTACGCTAACGTAATTAATTTTTTTCATGCACTGATTTATTGAGAAAGACTAATGTTTTTCCTTGTTGCAATCAAGCAGATTTATTTGTGAGGTAATAATTACGAATGATGAATTAAGAACTACGAATTATGCTGACTTCTGGTTCAAACTAGATCGGCTTGTAGCCCTTAGTAATCTCAAGATAGATCGCCCAAAAGGGACATCACATCCACGTTATCCATCCTTTGTTTATCCGTTGGACTATGGATACTTGGAAAATTCTCGCTCTGGAGATGGAGCCGATATTGATGTCTGGATAGGTAGTTTGTCTAGCAATAAAGTCACTGCCGTCATTTGTAGTGTTGACTTGGAAAAACGGGATACAGAAATCAAAATACTTCTGGGCTGCACTTCTAGGGAAAATCAAGCCATCTTGGATATCCACAATACAGGCTCTCAATCAGCAATATTATTGGTTCGCAACTAAATTACTTACATTTTTGAGGGTAAGTTTGTATGAGCTTAGAACTAAAACTATCAGGTAAAACAGCGATCGTTACTGGAGGAAGTGCGGGAATTGGTTTAGCTACTGCCAAAGCACTTTATAGTGAGGGTGTGAATGTTGCGATCGCAGCTCGCAATCAAGAAAGACTAGAAAATGCAGTAGCTGACATCCAGTCCTTACCCACCCCAGGCGCGAAAGTTATTGCCATCAGCGCTGATTTAACTAAAGCAGAGGATGTAGAGAAAGTTGTCTCCACAACATTAGCCCAATTTAATCAGATTGATATCTTGATTAACAATGCCGGTTCAGCCCGTGCTGGGTCTTTCCTAGAATCCACTGATGATTTATTTTTGGATGCTTGGAACTTAAAATTATTGGGCTATATCCGCTTAGTTAGAGCCGTCGTCCCCCATCAAAAAAGCCGCGGTGATGGACGGATCGTCAATATAGTTGGTGGTGCAGGACGGACACCTCGCCCTAACTTCCTAGCTGGTGGTACAAGCAATGCTGCTTTGTTGAACTTCACAAAAGGCATTTCTAAAGAGCTAGCCGAGTATAAGATTCGCATTAACGCTATCTCCCCTGGTGCTACAGCTACAGAGCGTGCCGAGACTTTAGCGCGGCAAAATGCCCAAGCGCAAGGCATCACCATTGAGCAAGTAAAGGCACAAAACATCCAAAGTATTCCTTTAAAAAGAATCGCCCAACCAGAAGAAATTGCCGCGCTGGCGCTATTTTTAGTGTCTGATCTTGCTGCATCGATTACAGGAACAGAGATTATCGTTGATGGCGGATCTACCCCTGGTGTTTAGCAGATGAAAGGAATTAAAAATCAGCAGATTTTTCCTTCAATCCAAAATTGAATAACTGCTGACAACCTAAGTAAAAACATTAGCCCTTTCAAGGTGACTTGTAAAATCTCTTTTTCTCTCTGCGCTCTCCGCGTCTCTGCGGTTAAAAAATCTTTTCTTTAACCACAGAGGCACAGAGAACACAGAGTTAAGAGGTTAAAGAGGAGTTTCTTGTAGGCGAATTTTCACCCAGCTTGAAAAGGCTAGTCCCAAACATAAATTTATTGGAGATGAAAATCATGGGTTCTCAATACTTTGATATCAAACCAGTTGCAGGACGTATCGGTGCTGAAATTATTGGTGTTAATCTGAGTTCTAACCTCAGCGATGAGATCATCAGTGATATTCGCAAGACTCTAGTCAAATACAAAGTCATCTTTTTCCGTGGTCAGCAACAGCTTGATGCTGATGGACAGGTTGCCTTCGCTCGTCGTTTTGGTGAACTCACTACAGCCCACCCCACTGTACCATCGCTGCCAGAAAATCCAGAAGTCTTAGACCTGAATTATGGGCGCACCACTTCCCGCGCCAATAGCTGGCATACCGATGTGACATTTGTAGACCGTCCTCCTCTCGGCTCTATCTTACGAGCGCTTGACATTCCCCCAACTGGTGGCGATACAATCTGGGCAAACTCCGTGACTGCATACGAAGATTTACCTATCCATTTGCGTAATCTTGCAGACCAACTTTGGGCAGTACATAGCAACAAATACGACTATGCCACTGCATTCGACCTACCTGAAGATGCCAAGGCTTACCGGGCTGTCTTCACCTCGACTGTATACGAGACTCTGCACCCAGTTGTACGCGTCCATCCCGAATCTGGAGAGCGGGGACTATTCATCGGCGGATTTGTGCGCCAGTTCCGTGGCTTATCAACAACTGAATCCGATGACATTCTGCGGTTGTTACAAGCATACATCACACGTCCTGAAAACACAGTCCGGTGGCGTTGGCAAGTTGGTGACGTAGCGTTTTGGGATAATCGGGCTACTCAACATTATGCGATCGCAGATTACGGCGATCAGCCCCGCCACGTTCAACGCGTGACAATTGTCGGCGATCTCCCAGTGGGCATCGATGGTAAACAAAGTGAGGCGATCAAAGGAGATGCTTCTGAGTACAACCGTCGTCAGGCGGTGACTGCGTAATAGGGACTCGCGTAAAAATAAAATACCAGCTAGACAATCTCTATGAAGTAGAAGTTTCATTGGTAGTAAAGCAAGTTCCATACTTGGGCAGAGGAGCGATGCATGGGTGATACACGCGCTACTGTTTTGGAAACAATAGCGGATACTTTAATCGAGGGTGCTGAGGCTCTGCCTTCTCGTGTTCTGCAAGTAGCGGTGACAGGCATTACTGCTAGTGGCAAATCCACTTTGGCACAGGAGCTAGCGCAGATATTAACCAGACGTGGAAGAAGTTCTGTTCACATTGCAGTGGATGATTTTCATAACCCACGTGACCTGCGCCATCGCCGAGGTCGTGAGTCGGCTGAAGGCTACTATTTTGATGCCTACAACTATCCGCTCCTCAAAAAGCTTGTGCTTGAACCACTCGGGCCTGGAGGTAATTTAATCTACCAGGCACGTGGGTTCGACTTAGAAACAGATGCTCCAGTGGAAGAGACACCTAATAAAGCCAATCCTGGAGACATTTTTCTTTTTGCTGCCAGTTTTCTACTAAGACCAGAGATTGTCTCTTACTTTGACTATCGTATCTATATAGATACAGATTTTGAGGTGGCCGAGCAGCGTGGGGTAAATAGAGATGCAGCACGGCTTGGGTCTAGGGAAAATGCAGTTCGTCTGTATCGTCAGCGATACCATGCTGCACAACGAATCTACTTTGCAGAATCTAATCCTGTGCAGTATGCCGATGCTTTATTGAAAAACAATAATTTGGCAGAACCGATTCTCTTCTTTAGAGCAAATCATCTTTCCTAATTTATTGACCAGATTTTTCAAATGTTAAGACGATAGACATTTGAATCCAGTATCTAATGACGATCGCACTTTTTTATGAAACTCTTCTATACACCCAACTCGCCTTATGCACGCATTGCACGGGTAGCAAGACTAGAATTGAATTTGTGCGATCGCATCGAAACCCAAAAAGTCATTGCACGAGATCCAAACAGCGAGCTACTTAATTACAACCCTACAGGTAAAGTTCCCACCCTAGCGACTGACGACGGATTTATTTTGAGTGAAACACATATAATTTGCGTCTATTTGAATCACTTAAATCCTGAGATCAAATTAGTTGCTGACATTTCTAATGGCTTTTTACAGCAACTTGAAGGTATGACTGGTGGGTTCATAGATGGCATTGCAGTCTGGGTTCGGGAGTTAAGGCGTCCTCTCAGTGAGCAGTCTTTTGGGGTGATCGAGTTTGAGCGTGAGCGGGCATTGAGAATTTTGGACTACTTCGAGAAGATATCAGATAAACTCGACCAAACTCCAAAACTTGCTCATATAACCCTCGCCTCTGCACTGGGACTAGAAATCCGTCTTCCCGATCTGCAATGGCGGCAAAAATATCCAAAACTTGCCCATTGGTACGATGAATTCTCTAAACTACCCTCCATCCAAGCAACAAGACCAGAGTCTTAATAACTAATATTTTCTTGTTCCAAACAAGAGAACGAAAAAAGCATAAGTACGCCCTCGCAAATACAAACATGAGTACAAAAAAACAACTTAAACTCGGAGCATTTTTACCAGGTAGTGGTCATCACGTCGCAGCATGGCGACATCCCAACACCCCGGCTGATGGAGGTCTAAACTTCCAACATTACAAGCATCTGGCACAAACGGCTGAACGGGGTAAATTTGATATGCTTTTCCTCGCAGATGGTTTAGCCGTCTGGGATCGAGGGCAAGGGGCTGAGGCTTTTAGCCGTTCGGGACAATTCAGCGTCCACTTTGAACCTTTAACTTTATTGTCGGCTCTGTCTGCGGTGACAGAAAATATCGGGTTGGTGGCGACATCATCAACGACTTATGATGAACCTTTTCATCTCGCCCGCAAGTTTGCATCACTAGATTATCTCAGCGGTGGTCGTGCTGGATGGAATCTCGTAACCTCTGCTGCTGAAGCCGCAGCGCAGAATTTCAGCCAAGAAAACCACCTAGAACACTCGCTACGCTATGAACGGGCGAGGGAATTTGTGGATGTTGTCACCAAACTTTGGGACAGTTGGGAAGACGATGCTTTCCTCCACAATAAGGAGTCAGGTATTTACTTCGATGCAGAAAAGCTGCATATTCCCCACCACAAAGGTAAATATTTCTCGGTACGCGGCCCGCTCAATGTGGCGCGTCCACCGCAGGGATATCCAGTAATCGTACAAGCTGGATCTTCCGAGGCTGGACAAGATTTAGCTGCCCAAACAGCAAAGGTGATTTTCACTGCACAACAAACATTGGCAGAAGCTCAAGCCTTCTACACCAGCGTCAAGGGGAGATTGGCTAAATACGGACGTTCCCCTGACCATCTCAAAATCATGCCAGGGGTATTCCCGGTAATTGGTAAGACTGAGCAAGAAGCTAAGGATAAATATGAGCAACTTCAGGAGTTGGTCCATCCCCTGGTCGGATTAGGGCTGCTTTCTGGACTAGTGGGTGGCCATGATTTGTCCAAATATCCCCTAGATGGGCCTCTGCCGGATCTGCCAGATACCAACGGTGGCAAAAGCCGCTTACAGCTAATTACCGATCTTGCCCGCAGAGAGAATTTAACAATCCGGCAACTGTATTTGTGGATTGCAGGAGCGCGAGGACATCGAACAATTCTCGGAACACCAGAACACATTGCCGATCAGTTAGAAGATTGGTTTGTCAATGGTGGGGCTGATGGATTTAACATTATGCCACCCTGGCTACCTGGGGGTTTAGAGGAATTCGTGGACTTGGTAATTCCCGAACTGCAACGCCGAGGAATATTTCGTACTGAGTATGAAGGTAGTACCTTACGCGAAAATCTTGGTTTACCCCGTCCAGTGAACCAGTTCACCACAAAGACTGCTCCTGAACCTGTAGGCGTCAGTTCCTTGGCATAGTAATAATTAGATGGATAAATTCCTTGTAGAGACGGCGATTTATCGCGTCTTTTGAAGCGACGGCTTTGATTTCCTCAAACTCCATCTGGTTTGTTATTCCAGTGGTTTTAACAATACAATCAAGTCGTATCTAAGGAAACTTTTTATCGTGTTGGGCATCCTGACGGTTCTTCTATCCTCCTTTGTTTTGACGTTTCACAACGTTACTGTCCGAGTTTTGTTTTCAGAACATCTCGTACTAGGTTTATTTTTACTCGGTGGATACGTTAAACCGGATTTGCAGAATTCCTTCTTGCTGATGTTCATGCGAATGCTGCTGGTGGTTCCACTCATGGCATCTCTATCATTCAAGCTATATCCATCTGCTTGGACAGAACTCCAAGACTTGTTCACCCGCGATGCCTCCGGCGCACTACGTGAAAGCAGGGATGTTCTAATCCAAGCTCTTGGCTGTGGAGTGCTGATGTTTGTGTATATTGCCTCACTCTACATTGCTATTGGCTTGATTCCCACAGGCATTGCCTTGACCCTCTTTTTCACCTATCCCGTATTTACAGCACTGTTGTCATGGAGGTTTTTTGGCGATCGCCCCACATTGTTCCGTTGGCTGGTAATGGCTATTATTCTGGTAGGAAGCGCTCTCACCATTCCCCAATCTTCTCCTACTTATAGCAGTCATACAATTGCGATCGGCATTTTCGCTAGTTTTGGCGCTGGAATTGTTTACGCCTTTTATTGCATCATTGCTCAAAAATGTTTAGAAAAATTCCATCCAATTCCCTTTACCTGGATCAGTTTTGCCTGCACTCTACTGCTCTCTGGTATTAGCTTACTATTCTGGCCAGGTAAAAACGCCCAACTTGACTGGACACCCTTATGGATTGGTAGCATATTTTCCGGTCTTGTCAGCTTTCTCGGACACACTTTAAACAATGTGGGAATTCGGATGGTTGGCGCATCTACCGCTTCCATAATCGGCTCTAGCAGTCCAGCATTGACAGCGTTGGTTGCATGGATAAGCATTAGCGAAACTTTAAACGTGATTCAGAGTGTAGGGATTGGTGTTGTCACATTGGGGATCGCGTTACTTAGTGCAGAAGGCTTTGTGAAATCGCTCAAAATTAGGGGTTGAATTGGGAATTGGGAATTGGGAATTGGGCATGGGGCATTGGGCAGGGGGATGGGGTAATTTTAGAATTTACGAATTACGAATTACGAATTACGAATTAATATCAAATATGCCTTTCTCCGCGATCCTTTTTGATTTAGACGGGACTTTGACAGATCCTAAGCCTGGAATTACTGGTTGCATTCAGTATGCGCTCTCTGAACTCGGTTACAAACCACCGAATGCTGATGAATTAAATTGGTGTATTGGCCCACCACTCAAAGATAGCTTTTCGCAATTACTCAATACCTTGGATAGCACAGTAATTGAACAGGCTCTTTTACTATATCGTCGTCGCTTTGCCACAATTGGATTATTTGAAAACTCACTTTATCCCCAAATTACGGAAGTTTTAAAAGCAATTCGTTTTGCTGGTTATAAAACATTTGTGGCGACTTCTAAACCATATATTTATGCTACGCAAATTATTGAATATTTTGGCTTATCATTGCTTTTAGACGGTATTTATGGTAGTGAACTTGATGGAACGCGAAGCATAAAAGGCGACTTAATTCACTATATTTTATTAACAGAAAAACTTTTACCATCGACTGTGGTGATGGTAGGCGATCGCTCACATGACATCATTGGAGCCAAGCGCCATCACATCGCTTCAATAGGCGTCACCTATGGCTATGGAACTGAGGAGGAATTAAAAGCTCATGGTGCTGACTTGATTGCCCATTCTCCAAGTGATATTCCCAAATTAATAATTCGTAAATAATGCCACCATCTTTAACACTTTTCCATAGCTTACTTCTTTTTAGTACCGCTTTTATTGCAGGCGGATTAAACGCTGTAGCAGGTGGTGGAAGTTTTATCACATTTCCAACTCTTATCTTTACGGGTGTACCCCCGATCGCAGCTAACGCCACCAATAATACTGCAATTTGGGTGGCTGCCCTAGCCAGTGCTGGAGCATATCGTCAAGATTTGGGCATCGAGCGGCGAGATTTTTTACTTCTATGTGGCGTCAGTTTAGTTGGTGGCATGATTGGCTCCATAGCTTTGTTGTATACATCGCCAGATGTCTTTAAAAAGCTGATTCCCTATCTATTGCTGCTAGCAACAGTTGTGTTTACCTTTGGCGAACCGTTCAAAAAGTGGTTGCAGCGTCGAAACCAGAATACATCACCAGAATCTGTACCGTTGTTTAATTTGGCACTGGCTCAACTAGCGATCGCAATCTATGGCGGTTTTTTTGGCGCAGGTATAGGGATTTTAATGCTGGCAGCTCTAACCTTTTTAGGTATCAGTGGAATCATCGCCGATCGCTGGAATCGTCATCAAATCTTGCTTGTTGCCCAAATTCTAGGGATGCTTCAGTCTTTAGCTCTAACGTGGCTAGCCCTAAGCGGTACGATTAATATCGAGTACATTGCAATTCTTGGTGTACTGCAAGGGATTATCAACGCCTTCGATATTCCGACTCGGCAGGCATTTCTTCCAGAAACAGTTAGTAAGGAAAATCTCGGTAATGCTTTTGCCTTGTACTCTTCCCTGGTGAGTGTGACGAGTATGGTAGGCCCTGCGATCGCAGGTTTGCTGATTGTAGCGCTGGGATCAGGGCTGTGTTTCCTGATTGATAGCATCAGTTACATCGCTGTAATTATTGCCCTCCTCGCAATACGCCTGACATCCAGAAAAGCCATTATTTCCAAACGCAAACCTTTAGAAGAATTAAAAACTAGTTTTAAATATGCATTTGGGTTTTTGCCAATTCGCTCAGTCTTGATTGGTTCGGCTTTAGTTTGCTGCGTGTGGGGATTTTATTTAGCTTTGGGGCCGATTTTTGCCAAGGAGATTTTGCAAGGTGGCCCTAACACCTTCGGTTTCTTGATGACAGCTTCAAGCTTGGGAACCTTAGCAGGTGGTATCTATTTAACTAAGCATAGCAACGTACTGGAATCGGGTAAAGTTCTAGCATTGGGTATATGTTTTATGGGAATAAGCTTGATTGTCTTTGCCTTATCCCGTGTATTCTGGCTTTCACTGCTTTCATTATTTGCAGCTGGTTTCGGCTTTATTTTGCAGATAATTGCCGGACGTACTTTGCTTCAGTTGTTGGTGAGCGATGAAAATCGCGGATGTAACAAACGTTAAATAGAGGTTTAAATATGGTAGTTTCATTTGACTGGATTGTATTAAAATCTAGACATCTTGTAAAAGATAGATGGATTTCAGTACGGTCTGATACTTGCCAAATACCTAATGGAACAATAGTTGACCCCTATTATGTTCTGGAATATCCAACATGGGTAAATGTTGTAGCTTTAACCAAAAATCAGGAAGTTATTTTAGTAAAGCAATATCGCCACGCTCTGAAAAAAACAATTCTATAATTGCCCAGTGGTGCTGTAGAAACTGAAGATGTTTTGCCAATGGAAGCTGCAAAACGCGAATTATTGGAAGAGACTGGTTACACTAGCAATCATTTTATTTAAACTGGTATATTATCACCAAACCCAGCTACTCATACCAATTTAACCTATTTTTTTTTAGCAACAGATGTGAAATGTGTAGCTGATTTAAAGTTAGACCTTACCGAACAAATTGATATAGTTTTATTACCTTTAAAAAAGGTCTTTGAAGGTATTGATAAAGGTATGCTGCTGCAAACATTACATATTAGTTCATTATTTTTTGCTCTAAAAAAACTTGATAAAGTGCAATTTTCTTAGTTATCTGGCTAGAGTTGTTTTTGTTAAAGATAAACTGGACAATCACTAAACGAGGATTCACTAATGATATTGGAAACTCAACGCCTATTACTGCGGGAAATGACGCTTTCTGACCTCGACGCGTTACTGCTTGTCCTCGGCGATGCAGAGTCGATGCGCTACTACCCAAAGCCCTTTGACCGCGAGATGGTGGAAAAATGGATTGACCGGCATCGCCGCAACTACGTACAGCACGGCCTCGGCTTGTGGGCGATGGTTCTCAAGACGACGGGTGAGGTAATCGGCGACTGCGGACTGATTTGGCAGGAGGTCGAGGGACACCAAGAACTCGAAATTGGCTATCATGTCCGCCGCGACCAACAAATGCAGGGTTACGCAACTGAAGCTGCATCTGCTTGCCAAGACTACGCCTTTAATGTGCTGGGTAACGCTCGCGTCATCTCCCTGATTCGCCCAGAAAACATTCCCTCTCGCTGTGTAGCTGAAAAGAACGGACTCAAGGTCGTTCAGGAGACACTATGGCGTGACATACCGCACTATATATATGCTGTGCAGCGCTCAGAAAGTAAACTTCTTACTTACAACAAGTAATCTTAGAAGCAGAGAAGTTTAATAATCTCTGTACCAACGTTGAGGCTGTTCGCGGGAACATAGTTAGCCATTGCATCAACATGAGAGCGGAAAGTATTTGGTCATAGGGCACTTTTACTGAGCGTTAGCGGGACGTTTAGCCTGTGCTGAGTTAAAAAGTGAGATTCCCCACTCAGCACTTCAGATAATTGAGTTGTCTCGTTCCAGCGGAAACTAGGAACGAGATTTGAAAAGGATTAAGCGTTGGTTGTAGAGCGAACTTTTGGTTGGCTATGCTTCAAAATATCAGGTGCATCTAATTTTTTGAGTATAAAACCTAGCTGCTAAAAGAGCCGCACCTGCTACTAAAGTTGCTAGTACACTATCAGGTTCAGGTACGGCAGCAACTTGAGCATCAATTCGTGCAGTTCCAGCAAACAAACCGGTCAATTTAGAGTCGCCTAATATATCAGCAAACTCTGGAGAAATCAACAATTTCACATCAGGTATGGTTAAATTTTGGCCATCAAATGCCACAAGTCCCGGAGCGCTCAAATCAAACAAAATTGTATTTAAAGAAAATGTATCTCTTAAAACAAGTCCGCTGGCACCTGTAACAGTACGTCCTGGAGCAAAACCGATTGAAAAGTCACCAACAGTAATTTGATTGTTGAATGTAACAGTACCAGTATGCTCGATTGTACCTGAGAGCGGAGTAAAACCGCCCTCATCACTGAACGTGAAGTTAGTAAGCGAGTCGATGTTGAAGCCAACTAAATAATTGCTAGGAATTGGTGCAACTGTCTGATTAGTGCCTGTCAAGGTTAGCCCAATACTACTAAGAATCTCTTCGTGATCGCGATCGATGCTGGTGACTCCAGATATCACTTTAAAAGTTGCAGCTTCTACCTGTATGGGTGCAATTGAGATGAAAGCTGCTGTAGTACAACTAAGAATCCCTGCAAACTGAAAAAAATGCATATATATTTCTGATGATCTTCGTAATTTTATTTTAAATAATAAAACCTCTTTTATTAATCTATAAAGTCAAAGTTTACTCTAAAAAAATATTCAAAAAAGTTAAGTTTATGTAAGCGTACAGTTAATAACAAAATTTCAGCCATCTAGTTACAAATACAATGTTAAGGAAACAGGTACAAATAAAAATCACTATTCATAATGAGGCGTAAAGTATAAGGTATAAAGCATTAAGGATAGAAAATGAAAAAAATATAGTTACCTTTAATTATGTCCAATGCCAATTATTTAGGAGCCAATTTCAAAATCCCTATCCCAAGCTTGGGATAGGGATTTAGGGTGAAAGCTCATTGATTCATGCAATAAGTCTAATTAGGTATTCGCAGATTCTAGCTGAGAACTAGAGAAAGCTGATTTATTCTCGCCGATTTACTTCTTAGTTCACAGACTTGTTCTAATCCACCAGCTTATTTTCTCCAAATTAGGATCTATTTCCTGCCAAAAGCTGGCTGAAGATTCTACTTCTCTTGTTACTGCAAGTATTTTATCTATATTGTCGAAGTTTTTTTGAATCAATTGCTTATCTAGTTTAGGAATATCTAATTTCAGATATTTTAAACGGTTGGGTAACTCTATTTTCTCTTGTGTCGGTAAGTGCTGAATCCGCTCGACTTGTTCTAAAATTTTATCTATTGATCTAATAGCTTCTTGCAGACTCGGCTTTTTAGTTTGTAATTGTAAATCTTTTTCTTCAAAGGCTTCTTCTTGATTACCTAACTTTACTAATACTATTTTGACAAAGAAAATATTGTAATCTACCTGACTAACTTCACCCACTTGCTGATGATATTTTCCATTTTTATTTATAACTACTATGTCACCTTTCTCAATTCTGTTGTTCATAATTTATATAGCCTGGTATTAAATTACTAAATAATCTCCTCTACAGAAAATACTACTCTAAAGCCACAAACCCTTAGTCCACCGTCTGACTCATTCCAGCTACGGCTAGCGCTACGACACAGTTCTGCACTAAAACTCCAAGAACCACCGCGTAGCACCCGGCGATTTATATCACCGCCAACTTCCCAAGCTGTTCCATCTACGGGTGCGTTGTTGTAATTGTTATGCCACGAATCAGCGCACCATTCCCAAACTAGCCCGTGCATATCGTACAATCCAAAGGCGTTGGCGACTTCAAAACTACCGACGTTTGTTGTTTCTTTACGGAATTTGCTTTTTGGTTCCATAGTGCAGCTGACTAACTCAGAGGTAATCGTTTCGCCAAAGTGGAATGAGGTTGTAGTTCCAGCCCGACAAGCATATTCCCATTCCGCTTCACTTGGTAAACGATAGTCGCGTCCAGTTTTTTCTGATAGCCTGAGACAGAATTCTACAGCCTCATACCAAGATACATTTTCTACTGGTCTATCTAGACCTTTGAATTTCGATGGATGGGGATTTAAAGCTTGTTTAACTTTGGGTAAAGCTGCTACTACTCTCCACTGTGCTTGAGTTACGGGAAATTTACCCATAAAAAATGGTTCAACGGTAACTTGATGTCGTGGGCGTTCGTCAGCATCGCCTTCAAATTCGGGTGAACCCATCATGTAAGTACCACCAGGAATCGATACCATTTCTAATGTGACAGACTTACCTAATTCTTCAGCAAAGAAGTTTGCATTACCAGTCATGCGGTTTACTTCTCTACCACCTGTGTCTACTGTCACTACGTCAAATTCAAAGGTTTCTAATGGGGGTAATGGGACGATTACTTTTTGTAGTAGCGGCGGTAATATAGGTTGAGGCATCGAAACAATTTTTAAGGCAACAGGTTCAATGTTCAATGTGGCAAACTTTACATCATTGATCACTTCTACTGCTGTTTGATACCTTTCACTCGGTAGATGTTTGAGTAATTTATCTAAAATTTTTCCTAATTCGTCGCTGATAGTAATACCTTTTTTTTGTAAACGTTCGCGCCACAACCATTTAGCGCTCATGGCATCATAAATAGGGTCATTAATCTGTCCAGAAGCATCCTGCAAAGGCAAACATTGAGTTAAAAGACGCACACAAGTTACGCCCAAAGCATACAAATCACTGCCGTGACAAGCAAATCCAGCCATTTGTTCTGTTGGGGCATAGCCAAGGGTATAAATTACCGTAGCTTGTCTTCCTATACTGGTTTGTGTTACCTGTTTTGCACCACCAAAGTCAATTAATACGGGTTTTTCATCACTTGCACGGCGAATGATATTTTCTGGTTTGATATCTCGATGAATGACGTTATGGGCATGAATAAATTCCAGAACTGGCAATAAATCAGCTAAAAGTTCCCAAATTTGTTGTTCGCCATAAATTTGTTGCTGAACTTCTTGTAAGAGAGTTTTGCCTTGAATAAATTCTTGTACAAGATACAAACTAGTACCTTGTTCAAAATAAGCTAGTAATCTGGGAATTTGGGTATGATTTTCTCCCAGTTCATACAATCGAAAAGCCTCTTCTTTGAAAAATTCTGCGGCTTTAGTGCGTTGTCCTGTTCCCTGAAACTGTGGGAAAAATTGCTTGATGACGCAAGGTGCGTTTAGTCTGTCTACATCTTCTGTAGCATAGGTTCTACTAAATCCACCTTCGCCTAAGAGTCTTAATACACGGTAACGGTTTCTGAGAAGTTTGCCAAAGTTGCTTTGTCCGCAACTCACGCAAAATCTATTGCTATCAGAGTTGAATGGATTTGAGCAATTGGGATTTTGGCAGATTTGCATAATGAGGAGGAAATAGCATCTTCTCCAAAGTTAGCCCCAATATTATCTAATTGAAAACAGTTATGTAGAGAAGCGAACACGGAAGTTTATTCATGTGCTTAAAACTATCTTTCACACGAGGGCATAAGGATGAATAAATTATATTTATTGGCTTATCTATACTATGACGTTATGTTAGCAGAAAATACGGCACATTGCCATAATATTCGGGCGTTAAGCTTGTCGGAATGCACCCTAAATTTTAATATAGCTGTTGTTAAATATCTAAAAAAGTTCACGAAGAACAAAATCATCTACCTATAACTTTTATTGCCAATTGCAACTCTTATTTAAAATTTTTATTCTCTCCAGAAGCGCGAATTAATTCCGCTACAAGGGCAACGATCGCAGATACTGAAATTAACATTACACTCAGAGCATTAATATCAGGTTTAACTCCGGTTCTAATGCGGCTAAAAATTTCCATTGGCAGGGTGTTAGAACCGCTACCAGCAGTAAAACTAGCAATAAGAAAGTCATCTAAGCTGAGGACAAAAGCCAAGAGACAACCAGCGACAATCCCAGGCATTAATTGAGGTAACAATACTTTAATGAAAGCTTGGGTTGGTGTCGCGCCTAAATCTAGCGCTGCTTCTTCTAAGTGTGGATCTAAATTACTCAGTCGGGAAGCAACCACAAGTCCAACATAAGCCAGACAAAACACTACATGGGCTGCAACTATCGTCCACAAACTCAAAGGTATCGCAAAGGCTGCTAGACATACTAGGGTAGCCACTGCGATCGCAATATCGGGAATAATCAATGGTAGGTAAGCAATACCACGATACAATTTCTTACCAGGAAATTCATAACGCGCCAACCCAACCGCCATCAAGGTTCCCAGCACTGCGGAAATTGCCACAGCACAACCTGCAACTATCATACTGTTTTGCAAAGCCGATAAGATGCGATCGTCACTGAATAACTTGCTATACCAATCGAGAGTAAATCCTTGCCAAGTTGCACTGTAGGGGGACTGATTGAAGCTATAAAAGCCAAGTACCATTATGGGCAGGTACATGAATACAAATATCAACAGTGAGAAAACCGCCTGCCATGAGACACGCGGTTTTTTGAGAGATGGAGAGATATTCACGTTTATATATGTTATTGATAGAAATAAAAAATACCATATTTTGTGTAATTCGTCAATCACTATTTAAAAGTGACTTAGGGAACCACAAAGGCATAGAGAACTGAGTTCGACGGTTAGAAAACGGCAAAAAGCTTGCTAGATATGAAACATAAGAAGTTGGGCAGGTGTTGCGTGCGATGGCTATGCCCGCCGCAGGCATCGCTAAGATTGATTGAGAATGAGTAACGCTCAAAATTTGCTTGCGTCCAACCTTGTTTGCTTCAAGCCATAAAAATTCCTGTAGATGCTTACATATACACCCACAGGATAAACTGTATAACTTTTTTATTTGTTATACGACTTTATTATTGTTGTACAACTCCTGTAGACAAATAATTCGGTTGAACAATTTTAGCGCCTTGGATGCTTGTTATTTCGTGATAAATAAGAAATAACGGTTGAACAATTTAACTCATGACTTTCAAGGATACTTGATTCCTAGTCTAACAAACAAATAAAATTATAAGCATTTCCCATCCTGTTCCAAATTACACTTCCTTCTCCTGTTTCTCTCCTAGTATTTATAAAATTACCTTGAAGAATAGGAAATGGGAAAAGCCTCATTTGTACCAACTCGAATTACTGGGACTCCTACAGTATTCTCCTCAATTTAAAATTTTTTCCACAATTTCCTGGCATTTTGTGACATTTCTGAAGATATTTGCCGGATAGGAAGTTGGGAATAGGTTGCTACTTTCACTCATAATACTACCCAAAAACTCTGAGGTCATGGATTGAATATCATCCATTTGTACTGGGGTTAAATCAGATGATATGCTAAAAAAATTCTCTGGTAAGGCTTTGTAAACTAGGTGTAGTATGAGACGATTACTATGAGTAGCAAATAACTTTTCTCTTCCATCTCGTTGTTTTTGCACTTCTGATAACTTATTCTCTACTACTCTTAAGATTTGAACTAATTTCCAAAGGTTAGAACCATTGACTGATCTATTAAAGAGAGTTTTATATGGAGGTTTTTCTATATCTTCCCATAAAACACCAATTTTATCTTTAACTCGCGTGGCGAAAGAAACCTCATTCTGTTTGCACGCTCGACTAATCGTAGCTTCATTTAAATCAAAACCTTTTTCTCCATCTGGGATTGATTCACCTGACTTATAAGTATAAATAATTCCTTCTAAGTGAAGTTCATTTTTTATTCTTTCTTGCTCTGGATCGAGAGCTACAAATTCTCGACGATCAATTCGGTTCTGAGTATTGTTAAATCGAGTAATTTCTGTAGCAAATTCTTCAGGACAATTTTCTAAGGAGATAAAACGAATAAGAACTCTTGCTTTTTCAACTTGCTCAGGAGAATTTTGATATGCTCTTGCTATCGATCCAACAGTCTGAGCGCCATTAACTACTTTGACATCTTTACATTCAAATATGCCCGTGTCTCTTCCACTACCGCCAAGCGGTTTCTTCCCAATACTAGAACACAAAGCTGTTATGCCATTGTTATAATACCAAAATTTTTCCGGTTCTTTTTTTAGTGTATTGATAATACCTTCATTAACTTCACTATCTTTTACAAAAAGCCTAATATTTGAAGAGAACAATTTAGGAGAATGTTTAGTTCACCAATCAGCTACTTCCCTAGCAGACACTTGCCCATAATATGATTGATAGGGTTCTTTTGTTTGTCCCCATTCAAACAGGCAAACATCTAAATTTATAGGATTGCCAGATGCTCCTTGAGATATAATGTTATATATATTTGCCTGATTATAAACTCTCATACTAACAATATCTGATGAATCGTTCATCTCACCTAATAGATCATCCAATTCTCTTTTTGGTTCATCTGCTAAGGGAGTTTGACCTGAATAGACAAGAATTATTTCAAATCTTGTTCCTGCGTCATTCAGCGCTTCTTCAATATCTGGAGTTTTATTATTAAATTTTGAGTTGAATCTGTCATATCTAGCATTTACCAAGTCTTTAAAACCTCTAGTAAATTTCATTACCTCATCTGTTTTAACACTACCTTTACTGTCTTGTTTCCATTTGGACTGTAATACATACATTATTTTTTCTCGCCTGTCAAAATAAAGCGAATCTATTCCATTATCCTGTCCACCATCAACTATTGATTTTGATGCTTCTTGAGGAGAGATATCAGCTAAAACCATCAAAGTAAATGCAGCTAGACTCCTTGTTAAGAAAATTAACTCTCTGTCTGTTTCAGATTTATTTTGATAATCTGATAAGTCAATCAAATTATTAAATGTTTTTTGAAGGTATGACTTTATTTGACGTAAGTGGATTTCACTCATAATGTTGGTAAATGCAATTAACTTGGATGTTATAGACTCAAATTTTTAGAGACTTGTCTTTAGTATAAAGACGTTGTAAAAATATACATTCGGGTTTTTGCGATCGCATTTGGATAATTTTACCTTTACTGCAAATCCAGCGAAGACTTACTTAAGTATTAATAAATATATTATACTTATAGTCATTGCCATAAAAATGGCTTCTGCAAGCTATAGAACTTCTTCAGAAGCCATTATACCTTAAATTAAGTGTATAAAATTATACTATTCTACGGTAACGCTTTTAGCAAGGTTACGAGGCTGATCGACATCCAAACCGCGACGGGCGGCAATATGATAAGCCAATAATTGCAAAGGAACGACTGTGAGAATCGGAGAAAGTAACTCTTCCACATGAGAGACGGGAAGAAGATCGTTAAAGATTTCCGCAGCTTCGCCATCGTTGACGGGAGTCACGCCAATTAACCGAGAATCTCTGGCTTTGGCTTCTTGGGCATTAGAAATAACTTTTTCGTAAACACTACCAGGGATTGCGATCGCAACTACTGGTACTTTCGCATCTAAAAGTGCGATCGGGCCATGTTTCATCTCTCCAGCCGGATAGCCTTCGGCGTGAATATAGCTGATTTCTTTTAATTTCAACGCCCCTTCTAAAGCAATGGGGAAGTTAATTCCTCTCCCTATAAAAATAAAATCTTGAGTTTCGGCGAATTCGTGGGCTAGCTGTTCGGTTAAACGTTCCTGACTTTCCAAAGTTGCCTCAATTTCTTTGGGAATATGCCGTAACCCATTAATAATTTGATCTAATATTTCTTTTGAAACTGTCTGACGACGAGCTGCTAAATCCAATGCCAAAGCATAAAACGCCATCAGTTGGGCGGTAAAAGTTTTCGTCGCTGCTACCCCAATTTCAATTCCCGCTAGGGTACTGATAATATGCGGTACTAAATGGCCAAGGCTGCTTTCTGGGCGATTGGTAATACCCAGTAGTCGCGCTTGATATTTGGGTTCTTTCCCTTGGCGACGTTCTTTTTCCATCGTCAAAGCTGCTAAGGTATCGGCGGTTTCACCTGATTGGGTAACACCAACGATTAATGTGTTAGCCGTTACGGGTGATGGTGCATAGCGATACTCAGAAGCATAATGTACTTGAGTTGAAATTCCTGCTAATTGTTCGAGTAAATATTTTCCGATTAATGCTGCGTGCCAACTCGTACCACAGGCGACGATCTGAATTTGTTCTAAATCGGTGTATAAATCCGCAGGTAAACCAAGATTGATTGGCGATTCGGTAGATTCGGCTGGATTAAAGTATGCGTCTAAACTAGCTCTTACTACTCCTGGTTGCTCATGGATTTCTTTGAGCATGAAGTGTTTGAACCCCTGCTTTTCTACCAGTGCTGGATTAAAGTTGAGCAATCGAGGTTGTTTTTTCAACCTGTCGCCAGCAAAATTGTAAATCTCAGCACCCAAAGGTGTAAGGCGGGCAATTTCGCCATTTTCCAAAGGTAGTACGGCACGGGTGTAGGCAACGATCGCTGGCGTGTCAGAGGCACAAAATAACTCCCCTTGCCCAAAACCAATTACTAAAGGTGCTTGTTGACGGACAACAATCAATTCATCGGGGAAATCAGCAGAAATAACTGCGATCGCAAATGCCCCTTTTAGGTGGTTAACAGCTTGGCGAATTGCCTCTAGGAAGGGAGATGAGGAAGATGAGGGAGGAAGATTCTTTAAAAATTCGGCTATTAAATGGGGAATTACTTCTGTATCGGTTTCAGAAAGAAATATGTGTCCTTTTGCTTTGAGTTCTTCGCGTAACTCGCGGTAGTTTTCAATAATGCCATTTTGCACCACCGCGACTCGCTTTGCCGTATCCAAATGGGGATGGGCATTATACTCTTCTGGTTTACCATGAGTTGCCCAGCGTGTATGACCAATACCAATTTGGGCAGGAGTTTCTATATGTTCTAGTTTAGAACGCAGGTTATGCAGTTTGCCCTTTGCCCGCACACAATTTACCTCACCTTCCCAAACAGTGGCGATTCCAGCCGAATCGTAGCCCCTGTACTCTAGTTTCTCCAGTCCAGCCAGTAAAATATCTGTCGCCGCTTGAGTGCCTATATATCCAACAATTCCGCACATTCTTCACGCCACTTTTTTTTTAGGATGATTAAATCCAGTATAGTAGCTAGCATAAAGTGGACGTTTTGCAAAGAAAAAAAGGGAGTATTTTACTCCCTCTATCACTAGGTATTGTTATGGATTTTAGGTTTTTTTACAGCAGATTCCCCGTCAGCTTTTGACTTGACGGTACAAATACAGCTTCTAGGATTTAGATACCCAGAGATTATATCCCCAATCTAAAATTGCGATTTCGTAAGGCGGGCATTGTCCACTCTACAATCGTAAAGGTGCTTGCTATTGAGA
Organism: Nostoc sp. JL23; assembly: GCF_017115065.1. NCBI lineage: Bacteria > Bacillati > Cyanobacteriota > Cyanophyceae > Nostocales > Nostocaceae > Nostoc > Nostoc sp. JL23. The sequence continues at coordinate 131,443 of NZ_JABXKN010000036.1, read as the reverse complement.
CACTTCAAAGACTTGAGTGCCGAGTTCCGAGTTCCGAGTGAAGAATCAAGAAATTGTGTTTCTGATTGACTTCTTTATGCCTCAGCACCCAGCACTCAGCACTCAGCTTTTTAGTAAGCTAGACCCATACTGCGAGTTGTTTCAGCGCCCAGGTAAACCCGGATGCTCAAAAAGTCGGTGGGACAAGCGGTTTCGCAACGCTTACAGCCCACGCAGTCTTCTGTACGGGGTGAGGAGGCAATTTGAGCAGCTTTACAGCCGTCCCAAGGAACCATCTCCAGTACATCAGTAGGGCAAGCGCGGACGCATTGGGTGCAGCCAATGCAGGTATCGTAGATTTTGACGGTATGAGACATTGAATAAACGGCTCCTTTCGAGTGTTCTTCTCTGCGAAAGAATCATAATCAACGCATAGTCTACCGCAGTGGTTGATAGGCCGTAATCAAAAGGCTACATAACTTCAAACAATGTAATAAGCACCGTTAAAATTTGTTTTTGCGAGATTGTCCCTATTGACTGATAATCAGCAACATGATCAGAGCGTATTTACCACAGTGCTTTACCATAATGAGGTTGAATCGTAAAGATGGACGAAACAAAATTAAAAAGGAATTTGCGATCGCCACTTTTCCGTGTAAACAAAAACAGTTGGGCAACCTAGATTACGCAAAAGCTTGTGTTTATTACTGAATAAAACTACTTTTGCGATGTAAATGATTAATTTAGAGACTGCGATCGCAATCAGAAATTTTAAGCGATCGCTCACTAATAACTTGTATATTTAATTTTTCAGGTTTGGCAATTTCATAATGTTTATTCCTACCTATCAGAGGATTTCAGAAATTGCAAACTCATCATTTATAGTAGTAATTTGTGTTTTAATATTTGGTTCTATAGCGGTTACTTGCAGTTGTTCATCTAGATTTTTAGCATCCTTAAATTTATCTTTAACATACTCTTTTTCTCGGATTTGCCGAACAATACTCTCTAACAGCCAAAGTTGTTCTTCTACAGACAAGGCAAGGATAGAGCGTTCAATTTCTAGTAAATTCGGTGAGAACATTTTACTTCTGATTCCTAGTAAGGTGTATTTTTCAAAGATATTATATTCAGTCTATCTGGTTAACCTAGAGCATCGCCAATCCCCGATTATTTTCCCCACGCCTATCATTTCACAAATCATCAGAGATTGCTATAAATAACTAGAAAGCCGTTTTATGACTTTTTAATTAAGTATTACTGCTGACGCAAAATGTGCGCTAAACTGACTACATGAATTACGAAACAGCTAGGAAACTCCTCATAGATCAGACAATCACAACCGAGGAAAACCCAGATGCACTGTTAACGCGTATGAAACAGGGCAAACCGCCGATACCCGGTCAAATCACTTCGATTTTGTTGGCATTGAAAGTGGTGTTTGAAGCTCTCAAAGATGCAAAGAGCCTAGATCGAGAACTGGCTTTGGCCCTTTATCAGTTAAGCATTAAGGCGCAACAGCTATTTGGTGCAGGGCGTAAAGCCGGGGTTGATTGGCCACCACTACTCAAAGAAGATTTACTACGAATTTCCTTAGCAGCTGAAAGTATCTTTTCGGGTATATGGCAAACCTTAGCTCCGATGGAGTTGGGGAAGGGATGAGGGAGAAATCAATTCAAAATTCAAAATGACGCTCGCGGACTCGCTCTAAGCGAAGCCATGCCGAAGGCTTTACGCTGCGCTAACAAAATTCAAAATTAAAGAACTTCTGCCTCCTCTTGTCGCCTATTAACGAATTTGCAGTTCATTTTCTAACTTGTCTAGGTCAGTTTTGAGCAAAACGGTCATTTGACCGGTAAAAGCTTTGCCAGTCTTGGGTTGGGCAACTTCCACCCAATATACATAGCGATCGCCTACTCGTAATTCTCCTTTTAAGGCTTCCCGAATTGGAGTTTTAGCCAGACGCGCCGAATTAACTACCTTCTGGTTGGGATATTGATACACGACTTGGGCGCGATCGTAGTCTTGATAAATCTCCAAGCCATAAATCACCCGCAAGGATTCTTGGAGACGCGCAAATGTCATGCCGTTAATAGCATCATACATAGTAATGCGCTCAGTCCGAATTGTGCCACGGTCTTTAGAAAACTCCACTCTACCAGGAGGCAATACCGACGCTTGAAAAGTGAATCGTTGGGCAGCAGTATCAGTCTTTTGCACAAATAATTTCTCCCCTCTCCTGGGGCGGAGTGTAGGATGTGCTTTAATCCAAGTGCCTACCTCTTCTGTACTTTGTCCTGGTAAAGCATTGGCTTGGGAATCAAAAAGCGTTCCCACACAGAGCCAGGGCAGTAGAGAAAAAGGTAAAATTAAACAGTTAAGTAAAGATTTTTTGAGCATTTTGCTGTTCAGGATTTTCATAGAAATTTTCCCATTAGGGATTAACCATAGTCTTCCCGTTTTTCAGCAAAATTACTTCAATGAATTGTAGCGATCGCGCATCGAAGCCTTTATTGATCGCTCAACTATTAGGACTTATATCAATAATGTTCGGTTAAGGCAAGAGACGGCGATTTATCGCGTCTTTGTGATGATTTATCTAAGCACTTCTCAAAGCCACAATGGGGTCGAGTTTAGCAGCGCGACGTGCAGGAACAACGCCAAAGAATAAACCAATAGCCCCAGAAACACCAACTGCCATAGTAATCGCTACAGGAGAAAGACTCGCTTCTAAAGGAGTCAAGGCTCCCACTAATAGAATGCCACTGATACCAACCGCAGTCCCAACTATGCCACCAGCGGCGGAAACTATCACTGCCTCAATGATGAACTGTAGCAAAATATCTTGCTCAGTTGCGCCGATCGCTTTTCGCAATCCGATTTCTTGGGTGCGTTCGGTGACGGAGACTAGCATAATATTCATGATGCCAATGCCGCCGACAAACAGGGATATACCGGCGATCGCAGCTAGCATAATTGTCAATGCACCTGTAATTTGACCGACAGTTTGCAAAGCATCTTTTTGGCTACGAAGAGTAAAGTCATCTTCACCATTAATTTTGTGTCGTAGACGCAGCAAATTAGTAATTTGAAATTCTGCTGCATCCACGCTATCGGAATCACGAGCCGCAGCAACGAGATAATCTAAGGCAATACCATAAGGAGAATTCTTGCCTACAAGTCGGTTTGCTGATGTGGTGATTGGTATTAAGGCAGCATTATCATAATCTGCTCCCACGCTGGAACCTTTGGCTGTTAACGTTCCAATCACTTGAAAGCTAGTATTTCCAACTCGCAATTGCTGTCCTACAGCGTTACTATTACCGAATAGTTTTTCTGCCAAGTCTCCACCCAGCACTACCACTTGATTACTTCGCTTGATGTCTACCTCAGAGAAAAACCTGCCTTTAGCAGTTTCAAAATCCCGCACAGATAGGAAGCTGGGAGTTGTGCCAATGATGTTGACATCGGTGTTTCTGTTGCGGTATATAATTACCTGTCTTCTGTTTAACTCTGGTGCAACTCCTACTACAGTTGGGACTTGAGAAGCGATCGCATCCGCATCTTGCAACACCAGAGTTTTTGGCACTTCAAAGGAGATCCGCTGAGTTTCTCGATTACCTGGCAGTACAAATAGCACATTTGGTCCTAATGACTGCAACTGTTTATTTACATACTTCTGCCCACCTTCGCCAATACCAATCATGGCAATCACCGAAGCGTTGCCAATAACTATACCCAACATCGTGAGGGCGCTACGCAGTTTATTTGACAGCAGGGTTTTCCCCGCCATATTCATGCTTTCGAGAAAATTCATATCTTAAATTACGAATTACGAATTACGAATTATTTTGTTCTTTAGCCTTTTCGATTTTGTAATCTTTGGGTGGGTTAACAAAAATGCGATCGCCTTCTTTAACTCCCCCTAAAATCTGAGTTTGGTTTTGGATTTGTGCGCCAACTGTAACTTCGCGGAACTGAGGTTTATTCTTTGCATCTGGTACGAGTACGCCAGTTTTACCCTTTTCGGTGACGATTGACACCGTTGGTAATACCAAGGCATTATTAACGCGATCGCCTAAAAAAGTCAGATCCACATTTAAGCCAGAACGCAGTTTATCTATGCCAGTATCGAGAGCAACCCGCACCTGGAAGGATGTCACACCTTGTTCTACCACTGCTTCTGGAGCAATCAGGCGCACATGACCTTTAAAAACTTGATCGGGATAGGCATCGGCGACAATTTCCACCTGCTGTCCCTGTTTTATTCTGCCAAGATCGGCTTCGGGAACTTGAGCTAATATTTCTAAACCCCTTGCTACAGCGACAATTGAACTGGAAGTTGCCGATGCACTAGTAGAAGCAGAAGTTGTAGGTGTGACAAACGCGCCTGGTTCGGCATACTTTTGGGTGACAATTCCCGACAAAGGAGCGCGAATAATAGTATCTTCTAACTGCACTTGTACACCCTTTAACTGAGCCTCAGCAGATGCAACAGCGGCTTGACGCTGGACAATTTCTTCAGAACGAGTACCATCTTCTAACAGTACCAATGCTGCTCGTGCTTCGTTAACAGCAGCTTGGCGTTGGTCAATTTCTTCACTCCGAGTCCCACTTTGGACTAAGGAAAATCGTTTTTTCGCTTCTTCTAAATTGGCTCTAGCACTTTTGTCGTCGCTGATGGCTTGATCGAGTAATTGTTTTTTCTCTGCTCCTTCTTTATATAGATATTCGTAACGCTTTACCTGTTCGCTGGTGTAATTCACCCTTGCTTGAGCCGCATCTACTTGAGATTGAGATTGAGCAATCTCTTGGGGACGATTACCAGCTTTAGCTGCGGCTAATTGAGCTTGAGATTGTGCTAATCGGGCCCTCGCTTGAGCGATTTCTTGAGGACGACTACCAGCAAGGGCTTGGGCTAGCTGTGCTTGACTTTGGGCTAAGTTTGCACGGTACTGGCTCCTTTGAGCCTCAATACCGGCGCTATCCATGCGGGCGAGAATTTGCCCTCGTTGAATGCGATCGCCTTGTTCCACGTATAATTGCGACAGCACTCCGGGATTCTTCGGACTAATATTTACGCTCTGAACTGGCACAACTTTGCCACTAGCGGTAATCCGCAACGTGACGTTTTGGGCTGCAACTGGCACAGTTAGTTGAGCAATATCTTCTTTATTTGTCCCTTGATTTACCAAGGTGTAAGTTGTTATAGTACCCACAACCAAAGCACTCCCCGCCATCAGCCCCATCAGCCAGCGCAATGGATACTTAACTTTGCCAATAACTGGAATTTCTATGTGCGTAGCCATATTATAGAAGCCTGTAAATCTTGCTGTATAAGAATATTTTTTAGTTAAAGGACAAGTAGAGAATACGGAGTTGTTAAAGCTTTGGGATTAAATTTGTATGAGTCAATTAACAACTAGACGCATAATAAGCTTCACAGTTGCTTAATCTTCCTTCATACTAGGCATTCGTATTTCTGTATGTCTTCACCTGAAAGGGTGACTTTAGCCACAGCACATTATTGCAATTCTGAACTATTCGTGAGAAACAAGATCCCCGACTTTTTTGAGAAGCTGGGAATCTACGGCTTACAATTCTCACAAATCAGATAGGATTTATAGTGTGATCGCGCTTTAGTTAGTCTGTATCCTTTGCTTTTATCCCTACTCCCCATTCCCTACCGCAAAGCAGTTTGTAATTATTGCTGAAATTGGGTTAACAACCAAGCACCAACTTGACTTTGATTTATTTGACGAGTTTGCCGTAATGCATCGTTTAATAAAGAAATAGCTAATCCTGGTAATACCTGAGATTCTGTAATCCGCCTACTACCTTGATTTTCAATGGCAAAAGCCATAACTTGGACATTCTGGACATTTAAAATCCAATATTCTTTCACTCCTAAATCTTCGTATAAAAGTCGTTTTTCACCTTGATAGTCAGCAAGTGAGGTATTAGCCACTTCAATAACTAAATCTGGTGGTGGATATATATCTAAATTGATGATAGAAGTGCCGTAGGGAATGACATCAGCATTTTCACCAATATAGTAAGACACATCAGGTTGAGCTTCCCTAAAGCCTGTTTTCCGATATGTACAATTATCCTTGGCATTTAGAGCAATGCCTTTAATACTCGCAAACAAGTTAACAGCAAAGAGAATAATTGCATGGTCGCTGGCATGGTCATTCCCGATAGGTGGCATTTCAATCCTCATCTGTCCATTGTGGTAGTAGCCCTTGGCTTTTTCGTAGTCAGGATTTTCAATTATTTGGATATATTCATCCCAAGTTGCTGTTATCCAGGTATCGGTTGCTAGTTGGGTCTGTAATTCGCTCATAATATTGCGAAAGAGGAACTTTAACAACGATCATACAAGTTTCATTTTCCAGCACTAAGCTGACATGACACCAAAGCTTTAACTGCATCCTTGCTAACAATTTTCGTAGGGTGTGTTACGCCGGAGGCTAACGCATCGATGGCCTACTTTAACAATTGTGCTGTACTTGCGGCTAAGTTCCCCTTTGCTAATGAACTCAATTCAATGGCTCGACAGGCTAGCGCCGAACGAGCATGGTCGTCTATCTCTCGTTTTTATGAAAACTGCAAAAAGGGTATTCCTGGTAAGAAAGGTTTCCCCCAGTTCCAGAAAGATTGCCGCGGCAACGCTTGCGGAGATGAAACCCCTACTCTTGCTGGTGAAAACTTGCATGAGCAAGTTATGTCTTAAATTCAATAATCTCCGTCGATTTATCGCGGGGAGTGTCAAATTGTAGGCTGTGTTTAACCTACATTTGTACTCTGAACAAGGGTTTTAGCTATGCAGTCTAGAAATTTATTTCAGGGCGGTTAAACAACGCAGATACTTAAACTTACTTACTAGTTTGTAACTAGTAACTCTGTGCAAAAATTTTCCGTCACATTTTCCTGTACTTGATTCACAATCATAGAAACAAATTCGTCAAGGTGGAATGGCTTAAGTAAATATTCTTCAAAGTCTACATCTGGAATTTGATCGCAAGTACCTGTAGTAGATGTTGAAGTCACAATGATTGGGATATGCTTACCATTGTCTACCTCTATAGCATTCAATGTATTTACCAATGTATAAATACTTTCACCTAAAAACCTAACTTCACTGACAATAATGTTGGGTGTGAACCAACTCAGGGTTTCTAAAGCTTCCTTTATAGAACCAGCAGTAATCACATTTGCGCTTAGGTCTTCGAGTAAAAAAGCATACAAATCTCTACTATCGCGATCGTTGTCTACAACGAGTACTTGTAAACCTTTGAGTATCCCAACTGCCAAGCAAAAGTCATTGATTAAATTCATAATAAGACCTGCGATTAAGACTTTAAGGGCAAAGCGATCTGAAAAATCCTTAGTCTTAAGGAGACGAGACAAGCGGATAGGTAAAATAAAGAGTAGTAGAGAACCACTAAATGGTTAGAATTACTAGGTTCTGTTCTTATACTATGAGCGGGTGTTGTTTGATTTCCTAAATGAATTGATTAAGTACGACACAAAACGTAAAAAAAACTTTTCAAAAAAGGGCGCGGTATGTTACCTCCAAAAATCTGTGGTTCAATTAACTGAAAATAGCTGTAAAGAATTAATCAACAAAACTATTCCCATTCCCTGTCCTCAAGTTCCTTCTGAGGCAATAATAAGGTGGCTTCAATTTCTTGCCTGATAGCAGGGGTTACTTCACAATTGCTATGCAGGCAATCGAGTAGTAACTGATTAGCATCATAGTAACGTTGTAACACTTGCTGTTGTTCAAGGCTAAACTCCCACTGGTGGTTAATGTTGCGATAATTAATCACCGTTGTCTTTAACTGTTCAGCCCAGGTTGAATAGTTCGTCTCCCACCATAGCTCAAACCGTTCTTGACTTTGACGAGAATTTGGGAATTGGTCAGAGAGTTGTTGCAAGGATTTATGAAGTCCAACATCCAGAACAATGCCCAGAATGATTGAGAGAGCATCTCCACAGGCGTGGACGTGAGCAAAGTCCTGGCTCCCATCAATTGCACACTCCAGCAGTAGGTCATCTAATGCGGCATCCAGAAACATCCCTTGGTCGAGGCTGCTGGCTAGAGCAAAGTGAGGAGCTACGTGAGGAGTCCGACTTAAGGCCAGGTAAAATGCTCGAATGGTCGCATCTTTTGCTTGGGTGGGAATACTACGAGATTTTTGGCTAGCCCATGCCAAAAATTCTTGTAAATAAGGGTCTTGGGCAACCAGTGCATCAATCTGTTGCTTCATCAACTGTACTAGAGAGTCTGCACTCCGAAGCATGTTAGCGGTTAACAAGAAGATTTCGCGCCAGTGCGGGTCAGTGATATGACTGACTAGACCAGAGAGCGCTTGCTCAAATGCCTGTAGGTTATGGCTGGCAACGATTTTTCTCGCTGTGAAGTATTCTTGAAAGGCCAGATAGGAGAAAGAAAAAATTCCCCGCGCCCGTTCTGCCAGTAGCCCATGTTGAGCTTCGATTGCTTTCAAGGCCGCTTCGCTTTCTACTTGCAGTTCGTCTGCATCCATTGGCACGTTGGTCAGATTCTGAATATAGTCACCAATATATTGTTCAACGATGCGTTGCTCAAAAAAGTACTGACCGTCTTCAAATGTCGCTGCTGCAATCTGACTCAGTAATTTGAGCTTTTGTGGTAACAAAAACCCTCGGTAAACCTCATCCCGCTCTATGCCTTTGGCTTCATCCCATTTACCTAATAGAAGGTCTAAACCTTGCTTATAAAAGTCAGTCCGCTTAGTCGGAAATTTTTCTTGGCCGTGAAACACCCAGCAGGCAAGATTCAGAAATAGGGGTGTGATGACGAGTTGGCGAAATTGCCAGTTTTCAGCTAAGTCTAGCTTCTGAATAAACTCAGCAGATTGGGACTGACCATCTTGAGTGTTGGTCTTACTAAAGGCCGTAAACCATTTTTGAGCGAAGGCTTGAATTTGTTCTGAGGTAAATGGGGCAATTTCAACATCGGTAAACCCTCGGAGTCTAAGTCTTTGAGATGCGGTTCGACAGGTGGCCACTAACTGATTTTTGTGATATTTATCTGAAAATCTGCGAATTTCGCTTAAGACAGCATTGCTTTGTTGGTTAAGAATTTCGTCCATACCATCAAGCAACAATAACACTCTGCCTGCATTAAGCAAGGTTTCGATGACTGAGGGATCGGAAATTCCAGATGTGATAAACTCCTGGCGAATGTACTTTAATAAGCTGAAGTCGTTGGTAATCTTAGACTCTTGGGCAAAATTTCTCAGTGTGATAAATATCGGCACATAATTTGATATAAATGCGCTTTGGTTACACTGAATGGCGAGATGTTGCAAAAAGGTGGTTTTACCTACTCCTGGTTTACCTAGCACCCTGAGCTTGGAGTATGTTTTAACTGCTTGTGTACCAGGTATCTGGTTCAGGTCAATCTCACCTAAGCCAAAACGGTCAAATTCTTTGGGATCGAGTTTTTCCAGTTCGGTGATTTCTAAGCACTGTTGACTGGCAATTTGCTCCAAAATATTCAAGTCTATATATATGTCATTGATCGCAACGGGACGACTGATATCCAATAACTGCAAAGTACCACACTGATCTTGAATTTTGTCGAAGCGTTGCGATCGCACTTCTTCCACTAATCTGTCAATATCTAAGACAGAGGGCTGGGTGTATTCTTCTAGTTCACGGAATTCTGCCGGAGGATTGGTAGCAATCTCCCGCCAATTCAGTTCCAAAACTAAGCAAATCTCAATAAAGGTATGACGCTCAACCGGACGACCACTAAAAAACCGCCAAATCGGTTGTCTAGTCTTGAGGTTGACTTCTGCGGCTAGATTATCTTGTGTCCACCCTTTGAGAGCAAATGCCCTTTTAGCCTCTTGAATTCCAGTAAGTGATGCTTGGAGCGATCGCTTGACCATAGGACAAAAACCCTGCTCCTCAAATCATAGACTTTAACTTTTATTAATATCTGCAATCTTATAGCTTTCTCTGTGATAATAACATTTTACTCGTTTAAAGTTATACAAAACCCCAAAGTATACCTTCATTTTTTAAACTTTTGTATTTAAATCAAACATTAGACGTTGATCTTATACATTTCAAACTTTCGACAAGACATGAATTCAAACACGTATCTGTAATGCTCAAGTATGAGTTGAAGGCTTATTTGCCAACTACTTGCTTGATTGCAAGCATATGGTTGCATAACATAAATATTGTTTAAATATATTTACGTAGAAATTTTTTGTAATATAAATAACCGAGTTTATCGATATTGAAATTTTTGTTTATTCACTCCAACTTAAATCAAAAATATGAATTTCTTATTAATCAACAAAATATATAACGTTATTAAAATTGCTGAATTAGTTTATGGTTCAATCGAATCTGAGAGAACAAAGCAATCAGAAACCTTTATAGACAAATTGTCTAATTATTTAGAGGATTTTCACATTATAGAAAGATATTCAATAAATATATTACACAAATATATTGACGAATTCTCCGAGGAAGAAAAAGCAGAGGTAATAGCCCTGATGTGGCTTGGTCGAGGTATATGAGGTGGACAGTTAGAAGACTTCTCCAATTTGATTAAAAAATAGTACAACTTATAGCGTTTTCTAAGCAACTGAAGTACACCCAAATCTTGTTTCTCAAGGTTAGTAGCTTTAAAAGCGTATCTCACCAGGTCGGAAATTGCTATATACATCCAAATTATGCAATTGGTTATATTCTCGAAAGACCCCTTTTAGCAAAATATCTGCGAGATGGGCTTCAAAAACTAGATATTTGTAATTCTGCTTTATCCTGAAAAATTGTCAAAACATTAGGCTGACATTGTTTGATTATTGCAATGATATCCCTGGCTTCTTCTTGATATAAGTCTTCGATGTAGCCAGTTCTAGAAAGTTGTGCCTCTTTCTCGCTATCAAAAGGGCCAAAGTAATAAGTACAGCGTGGAACAGCCGTGTTAATTTCTACCCACCAAGCAAACTCTGACTGATTAGATTGAAATAAATTCATGAGGGATACCAATGATTAATTAAACTTGATTGAAGATAGCTTTTGTTTTTATTTTTGCTCGTGTAGTTTTCTACAATGGCATTTCCTGATAGCAGTGGCTACAACGCCAGTAAACTCCTTTTGAACTGATGTGACGGAGTAAAGCATTTGAACAGCAAAGAAAAGTATATTTTCTATTCATAGATTGGCTGATTTTTGTAGATATATCAGCTTGGCTGTAAACAGCAATCAAATCATTTCGAATCGTTAATAAATGTTTCATTTTCATAGCCTAAATTATTAAATGAATTTAGCTGGTATTGTTTTTATTGCTCAGGCAACTTTGAAGATAAATGATGTAGCCGTCTAAAGTATTTACTAAGTAAAACAACCTTAAAAAACATCAAATAAACCTCTTTTCGAAGAGGAGAGAGGTCTGATATTTAATTTGATTGAGTTACTTAAAGTATATCTAGACAGTCATGAGGTAGTAACTATAAATAGTTTCTAGCCCACAGACGTTATTTGTTATGTATGATGTTTATTTACCGAGGAATCAATAATGATGTGGATGACACCGTTATCATCAACATCGGGTGTTAAGATTGTGGGCAATAATCTACATTGATACTATTGAAAGGGTTAATTTTAAAACTTGAACTTTCAATCGGCTTTATGGGCATCATCTTCCCGGAAACGATATGATACGTCAGGAGTTCCTGGAGATTATTAATATTCTTAAGCAATGTCTCTACAGTATCTACTGGAAGCATTGCAAAAGCTTGATCTGTGGATGCAGAGGCGATAAACGAGTCAACACCTTTGAGAGTATCTATCAAATTGGCAGCCTTGATTGCATCAACTAGGGTGCTAAAAGAACCAGCGCTAACGGCAGGATCAATAATATCAGCCATTTATTTCACTTGGTTTTATTTAATTTGCTAATTATTCTTAGCATAAAACCCTAGTGTTAGAAATCATGTTTGAGTAAGCAGTTGAGTAGCGTATAAGTTGTATAAGATGAGCTAAAAAAATTAAATAATTAAAATACAGCAGAATTTAGAAGTCAATGGAAAAATATTGTTAGCGACAATCCAAAATTTTTTATCCAGTTTGCGGTGCATTGCGGAAACTGGAATACATTATACACTATCTTCAATTATTTGTGCCAACCTATTTCTTAGCCCTGCAATTAATTGCAAGGCTAATCTGGTAGAAGTTTTATTTATTTCACTTTTTCAAAACTACATTGAAAGAATTTAAATACCCAGTAATGGTTTTAGCTAGTGTCTTCTGCTGTTTTTTTGTAGTTATTGCCATTACTTGATATAGTCTTCCTTCGGCAACATACATTCTACTTATAGTAATTTTTCCTCCAGAATTGATGTACTCAATTTCTTTGCCGGGATGATTATTGTAACTACGAATGTTTCGTTGACTAATTAAATTGCTTTTCGTAGTCTTTAAAGCCATATCCCGTGCATTATTAAGTACAGCTTGAGGATCAGCCATTTGACCGTAACTATAAGGAAAATCATTGTAAGCAACTATGTATGCTACTTGCTGTTTTGGTGGTTGAGCGACAAATATTTCTAAAGCAATTTCCCCCATGTAAGTTTTTTGGTATTCGGTATTTCTATTGGGGCTTCCCGGCATCAAAATTGTAAAACGTCCATCTGGAGGAGTGTATAACTTCCATTGTGGCTGCACGGGTTGAGAAACGGTTGGTTTGACAACAGCTACCCGAGGTTTGGGTTGACGCGCTTCCACAAGAACAGAGCCACCACAGACAATGGTGGCGGCTATTAGTGGCAACAGACTTTTAACTGTCATATTTTTTGCCCTTTGAGATGCTGATCTCACTGATGATGCCAGCTGTTATAACCTAGCAGCACATAAAGCAGCACCAATTAGGCCGACTTGCGAGTTGAGGATAACATACACCGGGATCTCTTCGAGGAGACGGCGCATTCTACCTTTTTGGGTGAAATTTAATAAGAAACCGCTGTTTTGGATTAAGGGCAGGATTTTGGGTGCAATTCCACCAGCGATGTATAAGCCACCGTAAGGTAGGAGTTTCAAGGCAAGATTGCCGGCTTCTGCACCGTAAGCCTCTATAAATAATTGCAAAGTTTGTTCCGAGAGGCGATCGCGTTTTTCTAGTGCAGCCGTACCAATGACAGCACCGGGATCGACACTTTTCTCTTCTTGTCCGGCTTCTTGTTCCCAAGTTCTTACGATTTGGGCGATATCTGGTGATTCAGCAGCAAATTTGCGATCGCGCAGAAATTGGTAAATTGCTACAATTCCCATTCCAGAAACCACGCGTTCTACAGAAATGCGCTGGATATCATGCTTACCCAGCAGGTATTTCAACAGTTGAAACTCGATTTCGTTTCGAGGGGCAAAGTCAGCGTGTCCACCTTCTGAGGGAAACACTTGATAGTCGTTTCCCTGTTTAATTAAAAATCCTTGCCCTAAACCAGTACCAGCACCAATAATAGCAATAGGGGTTTCGGGTTGAGGTTTGCCAACTTGCAACGTGTGCAAGTCTTGTTTTTGTAAACCTGAAATGCCATAGCCAACGGCGGCGAAGTCGTTAATCAAAGAAATATGTGGGATACCCAATTCTTCTTCTAAACGTTCGGTATCTAGGAACCAGGCTAAATTGGTTAGTTTGGCAGTATTTTTGACAATGGGGCCTGCGATCGCAAAACACGCCTTTTCTGGTGTAGGTGTATTAGCTTTGACCAAAAACTGCTGCACTATAGGTACTAAATCGGGAAAATCAGCGCTGTGGTAACTTTCCTGATAAATAGTATGTGAATTTGGTGAATCTGATGTTTCAACCAATCGCAAAATAGTTTTCGTACCGCCGATGTCTCCTGCTAGTAACAAAGTCATAGAATTTATTCGTGAATTAATTACTTTTTTTGTAGGATATACCCAACGTAGCAGAAGGCATGAACGCAAATCTCTATCAGAGGTTTAGGCAAATCGAATAACTTCTTCTATGTGGGTTAAATGGGAAGTATCTCCCGTTAGCTCTAATAACCATTCTGGGTCTTGGCGTACCACTTTTACCAGAGAACACAAAGAAGCTTTGACTTCTGTTTTGGCAATTTCCCCCACTAGTCCCATTGCTCCGCCTAACACAGATGCACCGTGCGCCACTAGCAGTATATCCTCTGGGAAGAACTCAGTAGCTAAACATCTAGCAGTTTGCCCAGAACGTTCTCGTACTTTTTCGTGAGTTTCAGGATATTTGGCGGCAATGCGCGAAGTATAGCTGCTGTCAATTCTGGGGAATAACTTTGCTAAAGCTGGAGTTGACAGTCTTTCGGGTTCTTCCGTCATCCAAACTGGATTTAGCCATTCACTCAAACCTGTTTCGAGTTTAATCGATAAGTTGAGCATTTCTGCAACTGCGTTTGCCGTTTGTACCGTTCGCAAGAAAGGAGAAGCGAAAATATGTCCAATCTTTTCTCCTTTCAATCGTTTAGCTAATTGCTGTGCCTGCACCATCCCATCATCAGACAAAGGTGGATCGTAGCGTCGTTCGGCGGTGAGAAACCAATCGGGGTTTACGAAGTCGAGGCGGTTAGCGTGTCTTGCTATCCAGACTATTTGACTCATGGGTTTAATGATTCCGGTGAATAGAATTCGCCGCTAAACAAATATATAGATATCTGCAAGGAGGGCTATAAATATTAATATATTATGACAAAATCGTAATAATTTTTAATAATACTGACGATTAGGAAAAGTTATAAGTAGAAATTAGTTAAGATTGTGTAAAGAACTCAAATGTAAGTACCAGACTGGGACGGTTCAAACCAAACTCCACGCTCAATATTAATTATCCTAAATAAGCTTTTTTAACTCGCTCATCACTAATTAATTCTGATGCTGCACCTGTTAAAGTTATAGAACCAGCCTCTAGAACGTAACCGCGATCGGCAATTTGCAGCGCCAAATTCGCGTTTTGTTCAACTAACAAAATAGTCACGCCTGTAGCCCGGAGATTTTCAATAATAGAAAAGATTTCCCGGACGATCGCAGGTGCTAAACCTAAGCTAGGCTCATCTAAAAGTAACAGTTGTGGTTTACTCATTACAGCACGTGCGATCGCTAACATTTGTTGTTCACCACCGCTGAGGGTTCCTGCTAGTTGATTGCGTCTTTGTGACAAGCGCGGAAATAGCTCAAATTGGCGCTGAATATCTGCTTTTATCTCAGCTTGATTGGAGCGAATATAAGCACCTAAAAGTAAATTATCAAATACTGTTTGCCGCGCTAATACTCTACGTCCTTCAGGACAATGGGCGATACCAAGTTGTACAACTTCATGAGTTTGGCGGCGGTTAATATTATGTCCATTATAAATAATTACGCCACTTTTAGGATTAACTACTTTAGATATGGCGCGGAGTGTGGTAGTTTTACCAGCACCATTAGCACCAATTAGAGTAACTACCTCGCCTTTTTGAATAATTAAATTAATTTTTTTGAGAGCTTGGATACCGCCATAATTAACATCAAGTTCTTGAACTTCTAAAATTGTATAGTTTGGCTTGCTATCGGCTTTCATCGGCGGTTTACATCCAGAAATGTTGATTCAAAACCTAACATACATCAATCATACATTTCTTAAAACAGTGCGTAGGCGTACCCCGTCGTAAGACATTGCTGAAACTTCAAACCAACGCCATAATACCGCAATCTTTATGATGTACTATTAATTACTGATAAAGATAGCAAGCGTCCTGTGGCAAAAGTAGCAGATATTGGTAGCAAGCGACTAATTAATTTAGCTCCCGATGCATGGGTAAAGTGGGTGACACAGCGTCCTGAAGTCGTGGCGAAAGAAATTCTCGGCTCTGAGTTTCATTGGATTAGCCGGGAAACAGATGTGTTGGTCAAAGCATACAGTGCTACTCACGGAGATTTTTTAGTATTAAATGAACTACAGTTGCGTTACACGGCACAGATGCCTCTACGGATGAGAGCATATACTGCCTTGGCACAAGAACGCTATCGATTGCCAACTTACCCAGTACTGATCAACATTTTACCGCCCCCATCTACCTTAACTATTGCCAGTGGTTACGATCAGGAATTTTTGGGATTACGTGCCATCCAAGATTATCGGACGATTAATTTGTGGGAAATCGATGCTGAGATAGTCTTTCAGCAACCATTACCATCGTTGTTACCCTTTGTACCAATCCTGCGAGGAGGGGGAGAGGTATCAGTTGTGCAACGCGCATTACAGGCTCTACGAGCAGACGCACAGTTGAACGAGTTAGAATCATTGCTGGCATTTTTTGCTAGCTTTGTCTTAGACACGCCTTTAGTACAACAAATCATGAGGTGGGATATGGCAGTATTGCGAGAATCGCCTTGGTATCAGGAAATTGAGCAAAGAGGTATTCAGCAGGGTGCGCGACGGCAGCTAATCCGGGTATTGGAACAACGCTTTGGCGAAATTCCTCATGAAGTGGAAGTAAGGTTTGAGGGCGAGAGTGTGGAAAAATTAGAAAATTTAATGGATAGTGCGATCGCTGTGAGTTCTTTAGAAGAATTTGTGGTAATTTTGTCTACGTAAATTCATTCATTTCCCAAATAAGCTTCAATTACAGCCGGATCATTTCTGACAACTGCTGGTTCGCCCAATGCAATCAATTGCCCAAAATCTAACACCGCAATGCGATCGCACAAACCCATAACTAATGGTACATGGTGTTCTATAAGGACGATCGTCAAATTGAAGTCATTGCGGAGGCTACGGATAAATTCACTCAATTGCTGCTTTTCGTTAGGGTTCATCCCCGCCGCAGGTTCATCGAGAAGTAAAATTTGTGGTTGTAATGCCAAAGCGCGGGCAATTTCTAGCCGTCGCTGATCGCCGTAAGCAAAGTTTTTGGCTTTTTCGTCAGCGCGATCGCTCAATCCCACCAAATCTAATAAATCTAAAGCTTTTTGCTTAGTTTTTAATTCTTCACGAGGTGCTGGTGGTAATCCCAAAACACCTGTAATCATATTACTTTTAGTGTGTAAATGTCGGGCGATTATCACATTTTCTAACGCTGATAATTCCCCAAATAAGCGGATATTTTGGAAGGTACGGGCGATACCTAAAGCAGCAATTTGATGAGGACGCAGTTGAGAAACTTCTGCACCTTGATAAATTAAGTTACCGCTAGAAGGTGGAATGAAGGCAGTAATCAAATTAAACAGTGTTGTTTTGCCAGCACCATTAGGGCCAATTAATCCAAAAATTTCATGTTGATTTACACTAAAAGATACATTATTGACCGCCACTAAACCACCAAAGCGGCGAGTTAATGCTCTTGCTTCTAAGACAATATTGCTGTTAGCTTCTGAAATACTATGTGACATTTTTGCATACTATTATGAATATAAAACTTACGCAATAACTCTCTAAAACTCTTATTCCTTTGCGTGCTTGGCGGTTCGTTTTTTTATTTGAAAAACATCTGGAGTAATTAGCCCTTGAGGGAAAAATATTGTACCTATTACTATTAAAAAGCCAAAAATAATTAATCTACCATCTCGCAAAAACTGCGCTAACCAATTAGGTAAACCACCAGTATCAGCAAGGCTTCGCAGAATCTCTGGTAAAGCTGTAAATACCATACCTCCGACTACTGGTCCTAAAAAACTTCTCGAACCACCAATTAAAACAAAAGTTAAATATATAATACTACTATCAAAAGTACCTTGGCGAGCATTCCAGGTATTGAGGAAGTGAGCGCTAATTGCACCTACAACCCCTGCAAGTATCGCCCCTAATGTAAACGCTAAAACTTTGTAATAAGTCGGATCAATCCCCATTGCACCCGCAGCTAATTCATCTTCACGGATCGCGATAAAAGCTCTTCCTACGCGGATACGTTCTAAACGATAAAGTAGCACCATACTAATTAATAGTAAAGGCAGAACAATCCATAAATATTCAAGTTGTGTTTGGAACGGTTGAGGAATGCCAAAAATCCCAACAGCACCGCCTGTAATATCTAGATTGAGGGAGATGACGCGTAGAACCTCCACAAAAGCGATAGTTGCGATCGCTAAATAAATTCCTCGCAATCTCAATGCTGGAATTCCCACCATTACACCCAATAATCCAGAAATTACACCAGCAATTAACATCTCCAAGAACAACAAGTGAATTGGAAATAAACTACTGCTAGATGTAAAAACTTTTGTGGATAAAATTGCTGCAATATATCCACCTAAAGCATAAAATCCTGGACTAGCTAAAGACAATTGTCCTGTCATTAGCGGTAAGTAAAGCGATAACCCTAGTAACGCCCCCAATACCATAGAGACAATTAAAGAAGCGTAAGTAGCGAAAAAATCAGCCATTTTATTTAATATGTATATGTTTTCATAGCGCTACGTCTCTTTAAACTTTCTGAATAAACCGCCGCCCTAACAAACCTTGAGGTCTAACTAATAGCATGATAAACAAAATTGCAAAGGCTACTGCGTCTTTATATCCAGAATAATCAGCAGGGACAAACGCCTCTACTAATCCGATTAACAAACCTCCCAACACTGCACCGGGAATACTACCTAAACCACCTAAGACAATTACCGCTAAACCCCGCAAACCAAAAGCAATGCCGAAATATGGCCCTGCAATACTAACACTAGAGGCAACTAAAGTTCCTGCTAATCCTGCTAAAAAACTGCTGATGAAGAATGTTAGGATGATAAAGCGATCGCTATTAATTCCTAACAAACTAGCTGTAGTTGGATCTTCTGCGATCGCTTGCATTGCCTTACCATATTTAGTTCGATTGATAAAATAGGTAAGAATTGCCACGATCGCTACTGACACAGTAAAAATTACCACCTGAACACTGCGAATCGGAATTGGGTTTTCTGGACTCCCAAAGTTAATCGCAGGTGGCAAATTACCATAAGTATTTGCGGGGTATGTATAACTTTCCGCGCCTATTAAATACTGGATTAAATTCACAATTACCACTGCTACTCCCAAACTGGAAACAACAGTTAGCAAAGGATCGGAGCCTTGACGGCGCAAAGGTTGAAAAGCAACACGTTCCATCACTACCCCTACCAATCCTGCCAAGGTGCTTCCTAAAATTAAGGCTATAGCAAATGGTAAATTTATCGGCAAGGCTGCATTAGCCAGCAAGCCATTAAATCCAAAGTTCCCACCCATAAGTGCATAAGTGAAATATGCACCCAAGGTAAAAATCGCGCCATGAGCTAAATTAATAATGCCCAAAATAGAATAAACCAAGGTATATCCCAAGGCAAAAATTGCATAGACGCTGCCAATGGATAACCCATTTAATAATTGCTGCAAAAAGATATTGATATTCATGTCGCAACTATTTTAGAAATGTGAATTTACCTTGACTCCCATCTTTTTCCATTTTTATTTGGGCAACATAAAAATCTTTTTGTACAACTTCACCTGTGGGAGTAAAACCAATTTCACCCAATGGTGTATTGTATGCTCCTTCAAGTATTTGTTTGTTTAACTGCGTCCGTAATTCTGATAGCTGTAGTTTGTTGATTTTGCTCTTTTTATCTAAAGATTGGAGTGCTTCGACATAAACCTGCACTGCTGCAAAAGCTTGGGCACTAAATTGGGGTGGTTCTTTTTTATATTCTTCAATATAGGCTTTACGAAATGCCGCGTTAATTTCACCTGGATGTTCTGGACTGTAGGCTTGAGCAATCAATACTCCATCACAAAGTGCTTTACAAACTGGCAATAAATTCGATGTATTTAGACCATTTCCACCGACAATTAAGCCTTTATAACCTAGTTCCCGCAATTGCCTAACTAAATTACCACCATCAGCAGCCAAGCCAGAAATAATTACCAAATCTGGTTTGAGATTAATTGCATTGGTAGCTTGGCTTTGAAAATCTGTATCACTGGTTTGGAATTTTTGGACTGTTACCAATTCCAGCCCTTGATCTTTAACTGTTTGCTGAAAAATTTCCGTTTCTGACTTGCTAAATGCATCATTTTGGGCGTAGAAAACTGCAACTTTTTTCAGTTGAGGATTTTGCTTAAGTGCCGCTTTCACCGAATTAGGGGCAACGATGGAAACTGGTGCAGAAACACGAGCAACGTAATCACCAATTTCAGGAATATTTTTAGCAGTATTTGATGGCCCAATAATTGGTACTTTTGCACGTTCGCCAATCGGATCGGCACTAAAGGCTTGCTGTGACAAAGTTGGCCCGACAATTCCAATAACTTTATCTTTATTAATTAGAGTTTGAAAAGCGTTAATTGCTCCTGCTTCATCACCGCTAGTATCTTGAAAAACTAATTTAATTGGTGTGCCATTAACACCACCTTTACTATTGAAATACTTTTGGGCAAGTTTGGCTCCAGCGACTTGCTCTTGACCCAATAATGCCACATTGCTAGTTTGGGCAACACCAATACCGATGGGAATACCACCTGATAATGTACCCGTTGTCGCTGGGGTATTGCTTGCAGTGTTATTTGGGGTAGTATTTGGAGTATTAGTGGGAGAATTTGTCACTGTACTAGTACCACCACCACAGCCTGTTAGTAGTAAAGCGCAAGTTGATAATAATGCTGTTGTCCGAGTGATCGCGTTGTTCATCGTTGGATAGTCATTTAGTTATGAGATATTCGGCAAGAGTTAATAGTAAAGCTTATAATCTGCAAACAAAATAATGCAGATTTACACTTTTGCACGAATTCTATTAAATCATTCTTATTTCACCATGCAAAGAGAAATATTCAAAGTGCTTGTAAATACAAATTATTATAATTAGTAATGATTTTATCATTCCCTGGTTCTACTGCTATGAAGTCGCTGGAAAATTATCCGCGTCAGAGCGTCTGTGTTAACCAGGTAATTTTAGGTCGGTTGAGTATTAAGTAAGGAATCTTAAGTGCTTTTTTCATTACCAGTTAGTTCTCTAGGTTCGTAGTGACGGCAACCGTTACATGGGCCTTCAGGATTGATCGCACAGCGGATGTAACCAGACCGAGCATTAAACTTGCAGCTGATATCGCCAATTAAATAACCCACCCCTTCTAAATAATAGCGATCGCCTTCCACAGGTCTGACGTTTTGCCGTCCCTGCACCACTGGAAAATTCATGGCTGCTTGCCTCATCCGCAAGCGCGATCGCTGGGTTCTACGGATCATCCACAGAGAAAACAGGGACGGTAAAAAACCAACGGCAATCACTAAAAGTGTCTTTAACACCTTCTTTTTACCTCTTCTGTGCGCTGATTGATTGTCCCTGATGTTACACTCTGGTTTTACGGAAGTGCAAATATTAGGGCGGCTTTGTTTCTTTGTCACCAACTATGGTTGCAAAGAAATAATGGCAGTGTGGTATCTAGCAATTTTGAGAAATAAGTTCCTTCTGCCACTTCAATCAGCATAACTGTTACAACCTCAAGGGTGAGATGCCGTTGAATGTTGATAATTTTAAGATTTGTTTACTAACACCTTTTTAAACAAGCATTTTGTGTCAGCCTCAACCCCACTCTTGTTTTTTGTCTGTGGCTGCGATGCTAATCTTTTTTTGGTTTGCTGACGAAGTTGCTGTGCTAGCTGTGTGGCTTCCCTTTCGGCTCGGAATAAATCAACTTTTCGCGTCGTCAGAATAAATGAGTTGTCAGACTTTCGTTTCACCCAAGGAACGCTAACTGTAAAATACTGACAAATATTTTTGTATGGCTCCTGATCTAGAATTGGGTAACTTTTTTGAGTATTTAGGGTGTTAGCGATCGCTTTCAACTCGAATATCGCTGCTTCTAACTCTCCTGCCATCTGATTGATACGTTCAACTTGTGCAATCAAACGCTCTCCTTCGCTGATGATTTTTTCCTCTTGGGGTCGCAGTGGCACTATAGCAGTAGTTACAGATTTAGGCTGCAACAACGAAACTTTTCGCAAAATGGGCTTTTTGTCAATGTTTTGTATTTTTTGCATACTACCTCAAACAAGGCTAGCTGACTTGTAAGGCATTTTAGCAGCAAATAGTACTTTTGTACTAAAACAATTTCCCTTGAACATCAGCGAATTTTAAAGTCCCTCTCCCAAGCTCTACGGTGTACACACAAGTCGAATTACCCCCCTTAATCCCCCCTTATAAAGGGGGGAAACCGGAAATCCAGTTCCCTCCCCTTTATAAGGGGAGGGTTAGGGTGGGGTAAAACCCAGATTCATCAGGTATTTCAGACTTGTGTATACACCGTGTAAGCTTGGGAGAGGGATTTAGGGTGAGGGTTTTTGATTCATACCAGAAGTCTATTATGCTGAAGCGAAAATAGCGCCGCAAAATATGTTTCTCTGTGGAAATACCCAGACTCATCAACACTGATAATATTGTTAATTAGAGTTAGCGATCGTTAATTAATTTATGAGAATAAGAATATACGAAATAGCTGATACCAAAGAAATTATGAAATTGTTCTACGATACTATTCACGAGGTGAATATTCGTGATTATACAGAAGAACAGGTAGCTGCTTGGGCACCAGCAAACATGGATATTGAAGTTTGGATTAAAAGTTTAGGAAGTAAGTTTACTTATGTAGCAGAAGAAGACAAAATTATTGGTTTTGGAGAATTAGAGGCTAATGGCCATATTGACCGTTTCTATTGTCATAAAGATTTTCAAAGGAAAGGTGTTGGTAAGAAAATCTTAGAACAGATTGAATTAAAGGCAAAGTCTTTAGGAGTGGAAAAGTTATTTACAGAAGCCAGTATTACAGCTAAACCTTTTTTTGAGAGTCAGGGATTTATTGTTATCAAAAAGCAAGAGGTAGAGCGTAGAGGGCAAAAGCTGATAAATTTCGTCATGGAAAAAGACTTCAAAAATTACTAAACTCATCGGATTCAAGTAATTTAAAAAAAGTTGTTCTAGCTTATGATTTATGACCTACAGCCAGAATTACAAAAGCGGGAATTTCCACACCATTTTTTGTGACATACTTTGAGGCTCCCTCGATAAAGGATACCCAAGCTACAAACCACCGCCTCAAACTGGCCCGACTCGAAAGTTAGGTTCTCAGCATCCCCATGATGGAATGACCCTTGAGGACATCGCTCTTTGGCAATGTCCACCATCTTCTCTGCAAAGTCTAATCCTGTTACTATAGCCTGCCGCTTTAGTGCTGCGGCACTAAGCCACCCAGTTCCGCAAGCCACATCCAGCAATCGAATACCAGACTTAGCTTCGACGGCATCCAATATGGCTTCATCTACCTGAGAAGTCACAACAGCGATACCTCCGGTGAGCTTCGCTAACGTGCGATCGTATTCTTGAGCTACAAGAGAAAATTTGTCGCGCTCAAATTGCTTGAATGCCTCGTGAGTAATGGTGGAATCATCTGTCATTTATTGACATCCAGCAACCGCGAAGTTTGTAACCGACTCATCCACTTCTCTAAATAAACTCGATTATCTTTTTGCTCATTTGGATCTTTAGTATCTAAAGGATGAGGCATCAGTCCCAAAATCGTTGCTGTCGTCACGCAAAACATCGATTTTTGGAAACTTATGCAAATTTGGACTCGCAAATCATCTTCACCCCGAAGACTGCGACGATAAATTTCGTGCAAATACTCTGGAAGATAATGACGCATATCTTGCATCAACAAGGTAGGAGGAATACCTGCGCCGCCGATGGGTAAAGGATCGGCATACAATGCGCCATATTGAAATCGGGTTTGATCTGGGGGAATTTGATATCCTTGGGCATTGTATGAAACAGTGCCGTGGAAAGGAGTTCCCCGGAAAAATACTGCTTCTACATAAGGTATTGCTGTATCTGCTAAGAAGGTCAAACCAACGCTTTTGGGAATGATTTCATAGACCTTACCTCGAATTTTGACAGCGTAGGTAATTGGGTTTGATGCATTTGCCACTAACCCTGCTTTAATGTGTTCTACAACTTGGGGAATCGATTTGATTTCGCCTCGGTCATAGCGGTCTGATAAGTTAAGGAACATATCAGCCATGACTCGCCAGAATTGACCTAAACCAGTGTAGTAAGCAGAAACGCGCAAATGTTCTGTTAAAAAATCTGGAAACAGTTGGTTAATACTCTGAATTAAGGGATTATTTTTAAATTTTGCGTTAATAACGGCTTGCGCTCTTTCTTGAAATTCTTGTGTATCTAAATACGTATCTAGTCCGCCGCCACCATGCCACATCATGCCTTTCATGCAATATTCGGCATATTCAAAATTAATTCGGTCATGCCACCAGTGACGGAGTAATTTCTGAAAAGAAACCTCTCCATTAAAGTATTTAAAAAATGGGAAAAATACTAAAAACTGATGTTCGGCAATATAGTTAAGATTTTTTGAGTAAGCATCTAAAACTACCCCATAGCTTTTAAGAATACCCACAACTTCCAGCACATTATCTGGACTATCGGGGAGTAATGCGTCTCCTTTTTGTAGACGTTCAATATACTCAGCTAAAGGATTGTGAGTAGCTTTTTTTTTAATAGTTACCATTGCCATCTCTCCAAAAAGTTTAGGGATTGGGGCATTGGGCATTGGGTATTGGGCATTGGGCATTGGGCATTGGGCATTGGGCATTGGGAAAACTCTTCCCGATTCCCGATTCCCGATTCCCGATTCCCTACTCCTCATTCCCTACTCCCCATTCCCCATTGCTTTATCTAAGGACACTGCTAATACGACGTTTTGGGTATTTACCATTGCTGTAATTGTTGGTTCAGTCCAACGCACTAACCAACCAGGTTGAATGCCGAAAATCACAATCAGCACAGCTAAAATTGCAGCTGGGATGCGATCGCTCCAATACACACGTGGTAAGTTGGTAACTTGTGCAGATAAACGTCCAAAAAAGGCGCGGTTGACGAGAATTAAGAAGTAAACTGCGGTTAAACCAGTACCAAGCATACATAACAGGGTTTGCACTGGAAAAACTGGGAAACTTCCCCGATAAACTACGAATTCGGAAATAAACCCTAGCATTCCTGGTATACCGGCGCTGGCCATGACTCCGACAATCATCAAGCTACCGATTACTGGCATACCCCGTTCTGGGTTCAGTAATCCTTGAATGATTGCTAAATCACGGCTTCCGGCTTTTTTATACACAACTCCTACGAGCAAAAACAGCATGGCGGAAATCAAGCCGTGGCTAATCATTTGCATCACAGCACCCAATACACTTAAAGGTGTGGCGGCCGCCGCCGCTAAAAGCACATAACCCATGTGTCCAATGGAGCTGTATGCTACCATTTTTTTCATATCGGTTTGGGCGATCGCGCAAGATGAACCATACAGTACGCTCACTACAGCCCAAGTCGCCAACCAAGGAGCCAGATAAGCCCAAGCTTCTGGTAATAAGTTCATACCAAAGCGCAGTAAGCCGTAAGTTCCCAACTTCAACAGCACCCCAGCCAATAGCACGGAAATCGGTGTGGAAGCTTCAACGTGAGCATCTGGCAACCAAGTATGGAAGGGAACCAAGGGAATTTTAATTCCAAAACCGATCAAAATTCCCGCTAGCAATAAAAGCTGTGTTCCTAGAGGTAAAGTTGTCGCGTTCAAGGTTGCTAGTGCAAAGTTAGAGGAACCACTTAGCCAAACCATACCGAGGAAACTTGCTAAGAGCAGGATTCCCGAAACGGCTGTATAAATAAGAAATTTAGTCGCAGCATAACCCCGTTTGGCGCCACCCCAAATGGCTATCAGCAAATACAGCGGAATCAGTTCCAATTCGTAAAACAGGAAAAATAACAGTAAATCCTGTGCTAGAAAGGCTCCTGTCACCCCAGCGCTTAATAATAGTACCAAAGAGTAATAAAATTTAGGACGCTGTAGCGATTCATCGCTGCTGTAGATGGCAATGAAAGTTAACAATCCATTTAAAACCAGCAATGGCAAAGATAGACCATCTATTCCAAGGTTATAGTTCAACCCTAAAGCATCTACCCAAGGGAGAGACTCAGCAAACTGTTGAGTAATTTCTCCTGGATGGAACTGACTTACTAATACGATTGTCCACAAGAAAGCGATAATGGCAAAAACCAAAGCCACCCCACGGGCGAATTTTCCACTAATGCTTGAGGGGGAGAAACCAATTAAAGCTGCGCCGATTAACGGCACTAGAATTAAAACACTAAGCATAGACTTTAGGTAAGGGGAGCAGGGAAGCAGGGGAGCAGCACTTCGGCTACGCTCAGTGACCGGGGAGCAGGGAGAAAATAATAAATTTTTAACTCCTTAACTCAGCACTCAGCACTCTTAAAAAGGCAATTTATCTAATAAACCCAATGACCAACTGATGAAAAAACCCAGGACGCTGACAACTGCTAGGATGGTCAACATATAGCCCTGAGATTGCCCAGAAATGCTGTACTTTAAGGTTTGTCCGCCGAAAATTGTCGCAAACCCAACCAAGTTTACAAAACCGTCAACCAAGTAGCGATCGCTCCAAGCAGAAATTTTAGATAGCAGTGCTACTACACTGACCACGGTTACAAGATAAACTCGGTCAATATAAAAATCATAACCTAATAGGTCTTGCAGAAATCTCCACGCCAAGATTCTGGATCTTGACCAAGCTTTGTGCAGATAAACTGTACATCCTACTCCTACCCCCACTACGGTAGAACTAAACAAGGCTAACACCACATACCAATTAATACTTTCCCAGTCTGGTAGTAAGTACCATTGCTGTAGCATCAGAGGTAGAAGCAGAGTCAGCACTGTCAGAAACACCATTGGTAAGGCCATCTGCCAACCAACTTCTGGCGTGCGACGGGTTTTTTGTTGCGGTTTACCCCAGAAGACCAATCTAAATACTCTCGTCAAATTTAATGCTGTCAAACCATTGACTAATATTAAAACCCCAATTACCCAAGGGCTAATATTCACGAAACCGTCAGCCCATGCTAACATTGCCCAGAAACTTCCCAAGGGGAGGAGTGTTACCATCCCGGCTGAACCAACTACAAAGGCTGTAGTGGTAGCTGGCATCCGTGACCACAAACCGCCCATTTCTGTTAAGTCTTGGCTTTGGGTAGTTAAGATGACTGAACCAGAACTCATAAATAATAATGCTTTGGCGATCGCATGAGCTAACAGCAACATCAAGGCTACACCCCCTTGCTGTAATCCCACCGCTAAAAACACTAACCCCATGTATGCACTGGTGGAATGAGACAGCGATCGCTTAATGTCAATTTGAGCTATGGATACTAATGTGGCCCCAATCGCTGTCACCGTACCCATGACTACCAGGGCATTCAAGGCAACTGGCGACAGCGCTAATAATGGTTGAAATCTATACAGTAAATAAGCACCACCAGCTACTACCAGAGAGTTCCGCATTACCGAGGCGGGGTTGGGTCCTTCCATTGCCTCATCTAACCACAGGTGTAGTGGAAATTGGGCACATTTACCCGCAGGCCCAGCAATTAGTGCCAATCCTAGAAGCGTCGATGTCATTGGACTTAAATTAGCTGTTTGTGCCCACTCATATAAATCCGAAAAGTTCAAACTCCCGGCTAAGGTAGAAAGTGTCACTACAGCCATCAGCAGCAACAAGTCTCCTACCCGTTTAGTCCAAAACGCATCTCGCGCCGCAGTCACTACTAGGGGTTGAGCATACCAGAACCCCACCAGCAAGTAAGTCGAAAGCGTCAGTACTTCCAAAAGGGCATAGCTGAGAAACAAAGAATCACTGATTGCTAGACCACTCAGCGCCGCTTCAAAAAATCCCAGCAGCGCAAAAAAACGCGCTAACGACCAGTCCTTTTCCATGTAACCCAGAGCATAAACTTGTGCTAGTAAGCTTAACCCTGTAATTAAAACTGTTGCCCCAATACTGACCGGCGATAGTTCCAAGGCAAAAGATAAGTCTAAATCTGCTGCTTTAAACCAATTAATTAGTAAGTTTGCTGGTTCTCTATCCCAGATATTTTTAAATAGAAACAGGCTATGGACAAAAGCTAAAACAGTGGTCAATAAGTTTAAGTATGCCGCAGGTCTTGGCCCTGTCCGCTGAATTATTCCTATTCCCCACGGCAAGGTCAAAATTGCGCCCAATAAGCTATAAAAAGGCACAAACCAACTTGTTGAAAATAGAAATTGATCCATTTAAATTACCTTTATGACTCAACCTTAATTTTAAAAAAAAAATTCAAACCAATTTTTTATTTAATAAAATTAATTTACCAAAATTCCGATGTTTTTTTACTATTATTTTAACTAAACTTACAGAAGTACTTTTACTTAACGTTACCCTATTAAATATAAATAAAATATAACTTTACATAAGCAAAAGCATTTACTTGCCTTAATATCACCGACCTTTTTACATTTGTATTTCTACTTTGACCAAAGTACTTTATACGATATATTTGAAAAAGTTATATATATTTCACCTAGTCATTGTACACTTAGAAATATTTGAGAAAAGATAGATACAGCAAAACATACAGCCGCTGCTTACCCTTCATCAGATAGGATTAGCCTTGGTTATGAATGTCGTTTTGTAAATGTGATAAAGAAATTATAAAGCATAAGTGCCAGCTCAAGGAATCTGTAAACTTTAATTGCTCAGATGCCTAGATAACTTTTTGTTAAGTTTTTTAAAACTTTCTTATCATAAACTATTATAGTAATTTATATTGCCAGGAACGCCAAGCTTTCCTATGCTTAATTTGGAAGTGTTTTCTTAGCTATAAGATCAGGCTCTCCCCGTCAAAAAATTCAAACGACAGTACAGATTGCATTAATTTTGTAGGAGTTCTGCGATGCCAATTGCAGTTGGAATGATTGAAACGAAGGGCTTTCCAGCAGTGGTGGAAGCTGCTGATGCGATGGTGAAAGCCGCCCGTGTCACCTTAGTAGGGTATGAAAAAATTGGTAGCGCTCGCGTCACCGTGATAGTCCGGGGAGATGTATCGGAAGTGCAAGCTTCTGTAGCAGCTGGGGTTGAAGCGGCAAAAAGAGTCTTTGGTGGTGAAGTGTTATCCACTCACATCATTGCTCGTCCTCACGAAAACCTGGAATACGTCTTGCCGATACGTTACACAGAAGCGGTGGAACAATTCCGTACTTAAAAGCTGTTTAAACAAAGTAATTAACGCTCTTTGCTTGAAAAGAGCATCACTTTTGTCCAAGGCTAAAAAACTTTGAAATAGGGATTAAAACTAATGTCAATTGCAGTGGGAATGGTTGAAACGCTAGGCTTTCCAGCAGTAGTAGAAGCTGCTGATGCGATGGTGAAAGCTGCCCGCGTCACTTTAGTAGGTTATGAAAAAATCGGTAGTGGTCGGGTGACGGTAATTGTTCGGGGTGACGTTTCGGAAGTGCAAGCTTCTGTGGCCGCAGGAGTTGAATCTGTAAAGCGAGTCAACGGCGGACAAGTTCTGTCTACTCATATCATTGCTCGTCCTCACGAAAACTTGGAATACGTCCTCCCAATTCGTTATACCGAAGACGTAGAGCAGTTCCGGGAAAATGTGAATGCAATTCGTCCTTTTGGTAGAAGACCGTAATTTGTAATGCAAATTGCCAAAGTTCGCGGCACAGTAGTTAGCACCCAAAAAGATCCAACTCTTAGAGGTGTGAAACTACTATTGTTACAATTAGTAGATGAAAACGGCAATATCCTACCAGAGTATGAAGTAGCAGCAGATATTGTGGGAGCAGGAGTAGATGAGTGGGTACTCATCACTCGTGGTAGTGCCGCTCGTCAAGTTGTTGGCAATGAACAGCGTCCATTGGATGCAGCAGTGGTGGCGATCATAGATACTATTTACGTTGAAGATCGCCTCATTTACAGCAAAAAAGATCAATATCGATAGTCATTAGTCATTAGTCATTAGTCATTAGCTCTCGACAAAGGACAAATGACTAATGGCAGACAATACAGGAGGAATCTCGCGATGGCAGTCCGCAGCACGGCGGCACCCCCAACCCCGTGGTCAAGGAATTTAGCTGAACCCCAAATCCATGAAACTTCCTTTGTGCATTCCTTCTCCAATGTGATTGGGGATGTACGAATAGGTGCAAATGTAATCGTTGCTCCGGGGACTACGATTAGAGCGGATGAAGGCACACCTTTTTATCTGGGTGAAAACACCAATATTCAAGATGGTGTTGTCATTCATGGGTTGGAGCAAGGCCGAGTAATTGGCGATGACCAAAATAAATACTCAGTATGGATTGGTAAAAACGCTTGCATTACCCACATGGCTCTAATTCACGGGCCAGCTTATGTAGGTGATAATTCCTTCATTGGCTTTCGCTCTACGGTATTTAATGCCAGGGTGGGTGCAGGTTGCATCGTGATGATGCACGCTTTAATTCAAGACGTAGAGGTTCCCCCTGGTAAGTATGTACCTTCGGGAGCGATAATTACCAGCCAGCAGCAAGCCGATCGCTTGCCAGATGTGCAAGATCAGGATAAAGAATTTGCTCATCATGTGGTTGGAATTAATCAGGCATTGCGAGCTGGTTATCTCTGTGCTGCGGATAGCAAATGTATAGCACCCATCCGGGATGAGAATGCTAAATCTTATACAGGTAATGGTATTACTGTTTTAGAGTTGGAAAGGAGTAGTGAAGTGTCGAGCAATAGCTTGGGTGCAGAAACAATAGATCAGTTGCGGTATCTATTGGGGCAAGGGTATAAAATTGGTACGGAACATGTAGACCAAAGACGTTTCCGCACGGGTTCTTGGACTAGTTGCCAACCAATCGAACCGAGATCGCTCGGTGAAGCGATCGCAGCATTAGAAAGCTGTGTAAATGACCATAGCGGCGAGTATGTCCGACTGTTTGGTATTGACAAAGATAGACGACGTGTGCTAGAAGCCATCATCCAACGTCCCGATGATGATGCAAAACCAGCTACCAGCTTTAAAGCGCCGACTGGTCGTAGCAATAGCAGTTACAGCAGCAGTAATGGTAACGGCAACAGCAACGGTTCTAGCAGTGGCAAAGTCAGTGGCGAAACTCTAGAGCAAATCCGCCAACTCTTGGCAGGTGGTTACAAAATTGGCATGGAACACGTAGATGAACGTCGTTTCCGCACTGGTTCCTGGACTAGTTGCACGCCAATTGATGCAACTTCCACAAATCAAGTCATCTCCGCTTTGGAAGAATGTATAGCAAGCCATCAAGGCGAGTATGTACGTTTAATCGGTATTGACACCAAAGCCAAACGGCGGGTATTAGAAACCATTATTCAACGTCCAAATGGTCAAGTAGCTTCCTCTGGTGGTCAGAAATCATTTACTACTAGTACAGCACCCTCTGGTACGGGAACAGCTAGCAGTAACCGCTTGAGTTCTGAAGTAGTAGACCAACTCCGGCATTTATTGGCTGGTGGCTCAAAAATTAGCATTGAACACGTAGATCAACGGCGATTCCGTACAGGTTCCTGGACTAGTACCGGTCAAATTCAAGCCTCCTCAGAAAGAGAAGCGATCGCAGCCATAGAAGCACACCTCGGCGAATACGAAGGGGAATATGTACGTTTAATTGGTATTGACCCGAAAGCCAAACGGCGGGTATTAGAGACCATTATCCAACGTCCAAATGGTCAAGTAGCTTCCTCTGGCGGTCAGAAATCATTTACTACTAGTGCAGCACCCTCTGCTACGGGAACAGCAACAGCAACAGCAACAGCTACCCGCTTGAGTTCTGAAGTAGTAGACCAACTCCGGCAATTATTGGCTAGCGGCTCAAAGATTAGCATTGAACACGTAGATCAACGTCGGTTCCGTACAGGTTCCTGGACTAGTACCGGTCAAATTCAAGCCTCCTCAGAAAGAGAAGCGATCGCAGCTGTAGAAAGACAACTCGGCGAATATCCAGGGGAATATGTGCGCTTAATTGGTGTTGACCCCAAAGCCAAACGTCGGGTATTAGAAACGATTATTCAACGCCCATAGTAGTGCTGAGTTAAAAGTGCTGAGTGCTGAGTTAACACTTTTTAAAGACACCAGTCAAAACAACTGTAAACTCAGATTTTAGAACATACTAATTACTCAGCACTCAGCACTCAGCACTCAGCACTCAGCACTCAGAACTTCATCCGGCTTCCGAGGTTAAAATTTCCATGTCTGTGCCGCTACTGCGCCTCAGCAATAACTTTGATACTTATATTAGTGGTGAGGTGACTATTCATCCAAACGCGGTACTTGCACCTGGGGTAATCCTCCAAGCGGCTATAAACAGCAAGATCGTCATTGGCCCAGGGGTCTGTATTGGCATGGGAGCAATTCTCCAAGTCCATGAGGGCACCCTAGAGGTAGAAGCAGGTGCAAACCTGGGAGCCGGTTTTTTGATGGTTGGCAAAGGCAAAATTGGAGCAAATGCTTGCATTGGTTCTGCGACAACAATTTTTAACTATTCGGTTGAACCTGGACAAGTAGTACCACCTGGTTCAATTTTAGGAGACACCAGTCGGCAGATTGCTCAAACAAAGGAACCCGAACCATCTACAACAAATAGCCCAGGTTCTACAAGTACGCCACCGCCTAAGGAAGAAGAAAATGGCTTAGGTGGAGTTCAGGAAAAGGTAGTTTCCTCAACTAACTTCTCAGCTTCGGCTTTTGTAGATTTCAAACAAAACAAGTCGATTTCTTACTTTAAATCTCCCGCCACTCCCGAAAGTCAGTCTCCTCCCGTGGAGGAACCGACCAATGATGCTGACTCCACTTTGGAATCAGCCGCCCAACCGTCTACAGAGCATAACTTAGACCCCAGTCAGCCAGTCGCAGAATCCCCTAACGGTTTTGGGACTCAAATTTATGGACAAGGGAACATAAGCAGACTGTTGACCACATTGTTTCCTCATAGACAATCCTTGAGCGACCCAAACTCTGACGATTAGTCCGAGTAAGTGTTAATTGTAAGTTGTCGGCTTTTTCCGTATTTTGGAGAATTCATCATGGAAACATACAATCAACGGCCTATTCGTACCATCGAGGGAACTAGTAGTCAAGAAACCTTTCAGGATACTGCTTTGGGTTTAGTTTCTACCCGCAGCTTTCCAGCGATCGTTGGGACGGCGGATATGATGCTGAAATCGGCCGGGGTTCACCTCGTTGGCTATGAAAAAACTGGTAGTGGTCATTGTACTGCGATCGTCCGGGGTGGAATTGCTGACGTGCGTCTGGCGGTAGAATCGGGTGTGCAAACGGCTGAACAGTTTGGTCAGTTGGTTTCTAGTTTGGTGATTCCCCGACCTTATGCCAACCTAGATATAGTGCTTCCCATCACAACCCGTTTCACTAAATTGATGCAAGAGGGCAATTATAGCCGTCTGAGTAATCAAGCAATTGGTTTGGTAGAAACGCGAGGATTTCCCGCGATGGTCGGAGCGTGTGATGCCATGCTCAAAGCCGCTGATGTTCATTTAGCAGCTTATGAAAAAATTGGTGCGGGTTTGTGTACAGCCATTATTCGTGGTTCCGTAGCGAATGTGGCGGTAGCAGTGGAAGCAGGAATGTTTGAAGCAGAACGGATTGGGGAATTGAATGCAGTGATGGTAATTCCTCGACCGTTAGACGAAATGGAGTTAACCCTGCCATTAGCAAACTGCTGGATAGAAGAACGCGAACCGTTAAACTTGCCAGTGAATATTAAAGAACAAGTTGCGGAAATTGAGGTACTAAGATTACCAGACTTAACCAAGCTACCGACAAAAGTTCAAGAAGAATTATGGAATGATGAATGATGAGTGATGAATTTTGGAAAATCATCATTCAGCATTCATCGGGAGATGGAAGGCATCTTACGCTTTAGCTGTTCTGATAATAGCTTCTTGAATCCATAAATAAAATACCTTTATTTAATATAAATGATAGAGTTTTGTCTATGGATAAAACTGGTAACTTTCTGTGAGCATCACTATATCATTTGCCAGTGTTCAGCAATACTAGTTTTATATCTATTAATCGCTATATATAGGAGAATCACCCTTGAACCAAGCGACGCTGCACCAGTTAAAGGTGTTCGAGGCGGCGGCACGGCACAGTAGCTTTACTCGTGCTGCTGAGGAATTGTTTCTCACCCAACCTACCGTTTCTATGCAGATCAAGCAACTAACAAAATCGGTAGGATTGCCATTATTTGAGCAAGTGGGGAAGCGGTTGTATCTGACAGAAGCCGGACGGGAATTATTTGCCACTTGTCGGCAGATTTTTCACAATATAGCCCAGTATGAAATGAAGGTGGCAGATTTAAAAGGGCTAAAACAGGGCCAATTATGTTTGGCAGTGATTACAACAGCAAAATATTTTATCCCACGTTTATTAGGGCCGTTTTGCGAACTTTATCCAGGGATTGATATCTCGCTACAAGTAACAAATCACGAACAAATTTTGGAACGGATGAGTCAGAATCTGGATGACTTATATATTATGAGTCAAATTCCAGACAATATCGATGTGACTTGTGAACCATTTTTAGAAAACCCTTTGATAGTCTTTGCACCGACTAATCATCCGTTATCTAAAGAAAAAAATATTCCTATACAACGCCTGTCTAACGAACCTTTTATTATGCGGGAACCAGGTTCAGGAACTCGTCGCGCCGTCCAAAAGCTCTTTGAAGAACAAGGTGTGACGGTAAAAGTCAAGTTAGAATTGGGCAGTAACGAAGCAATTAAACAAGCGATCGCAGGTGGTTTAGGTATTTCTGTTTTATCTCGTCATACCTTACTGTCAGACACTTCAGAGTTTAGCATTTTAGATGTACAACACTTCCCGATTCAGCGACATTGGTACATGGTTTATCCATCTGGCAAACAGATATCTATCGTCGCTCGTGCCTATTATGAGTATCTACTAGCTGCGGCAAAGAATTTTGTCGACCAAAATTCTGATACTGCTTCTAGTACCCTTGAACCAATTCACGGGTAAGAGAATTCGTAATTCGTAATTCGTAATTCGTAATTATGAATTACGAATTCCCTAAAGGGGTTGACTGTTAGACTGGGAAACATTGACAATTAACCAGCAGCATCATTAAAAATGGGGGAAAACTGGCAGTGGTTAACCCGGAACTACCGTCTTGGCGCAAAACAGTACAAAGCGAGATTGTAGCTGTTACCGTGTATTCTGACAGAGCATTGGTTACACGACGAGGTGTAGTTTATTTAACAGGAATTGAACAGGAATTAGTAATTACCCCAGTGCCCATAACTCTAGAAACTGAGTCTGTCAGAGTTAGTGGTACAGGTACGGTAGGGGTGCGCTTGGTGGGAGTTAGTAGCGATCGCATCTACACTACTGAACCTATAGCGGAGCGAGTAGCACATTTGACAAGGCAGATTCAGCAATTAGAAGCAGAAAAACGCCACCTACAAGCTCAGGTAGATGCTTTAGCATTGCAGTCTAGTTTTATTGCCGGCTTACGTGAAAAAACAGAAGAACCCTTTTCACAGAGTTTGTCTCGAAAAAATCTCAGCCTCAGCGAAACATTGGATTTCCTCAACTTTCTCGGAAGCCAGTATAGTGAATATGCGATCGCATCTGGAGAGTGCAAAACCCAACAGCAGGAATTAGACAAACAACTGCAAGCACTCTACAGCTCATTGCAAATAATCCAAACGCCCCATCCCAAAGAGAGTTTTAGCTTAGTTGTAGCCGTTGAAGTAGCGGGTGAAGGCGAATTTGAATTAGAGGTATCCTACATAGTAAATCGTGCTAGCTGGAATCCGCTTTATGACTTGCGCTTTAGCACTACCAGCGATATTGTGCATCTGAGCTACCTTGCAGAAATCACTCAAAGCACTGGCGAAGATTGGATTGGCGCAAATCTCACCCTTTCTACCGCTAAACCAGGACTAGGTACACTTCCACCTAAACTTGAACCTTGGTATATTGATGCGCCACGTCCCCAAATGTTACGACGATCTCGATTAGCTGCCCAGCCACCACTGCTGCCTAGCATACCAGAACCGCCTGCTTCTGCTGCCAGATCTGATTGGCAAGAACAAGAAGAAGTTGCAGAGGATAGTCTTATCCCAGCAGAAACCGTTACAGCAGAAGTATCCAAAGAAGGTAGTGTAGTTACCTTTAAATTGAATGGCGGTGGTAACATTCCCAGCGATGGCGCACCTCATAAAACTACAATTTTCAATGATGATTATCCTTGTAGCTTCGATTATGTAGCAATGCCGCGCTTGGTAAGCTTTGCTTATCTACAAGCGAATGTGAAAAATAATCCCCACGGTGCGACTTTGTTACCAGGTAAAGCGAATATTTTCCGCGATAACGTTTTTATTGGGACAACTCAGTTAGAAAATATTGCACCAGGGCAAGAGTTTAAACTGAACTTAGGAATTGACGAAGGTTTAAAAATTGAGCGCGACTTAGTTGAGCGCCTGGTAGATAAAAGATTAATTAGCAACCAGCGCCGGATTACTTATAGTTATCGGTTGATTGTTACTAACTTACTAGAGAAAGAAGTAAATCTAAAATTAACTGAACAATTGCCAGTTAGCCGCAACGAGCAAATTAAAGTACGCCTCAGTCGCAGCAACCCACAAATTCAACTCGGTGAAATGGGAATTTTAGAATGGCTGTTAAGTCTTCCACCACAAGAGCGACGAGAGATATATTATCAGTTTAATCTTGAACATCCACCTGACTTAATGGTAGTGGGGTTAGATATTTAAGGAATTATAAAAAATAAATTCTCTAATAGTTATTAGGGTGTGTTAATTACTCTGGTGGGCGTCCTGGTAGATCGAGATAGCGAGTCAGCCATAACGCTTCTTGATTTTTTCGTTCAACGTATGCAATTACCGTGAACTCTCCCCAAATATTCAGCCATAGTTCAAACTGATTATTATGTGACTCAGTAGCAATAATTTGCTTTTTAAAAGAGTTATGTAAGCGATAGGTAACGCGAATACAATTATTAAAATCAACTTCTGAATAAGCTTCTAGCCAAACCTTAACCCGGTAAAGTCCACGTTTGTCTAAAGTTTTGGGTGCAATCACCTCAGATGTATGAATTAAATAGACACTCTCATCAATTACTGTAGAGTGTTTTTGATAATTCAGAACTTTTTCATTAATATCTTCAGGGATAGTTATACCACTCACACCTTCCGAAGTTGCAGTCCTTACCTGTGCATTTTTGATCGCTAGTGGAGCATCTAACTCCACAAAATTTCCGAATTTAACTGGAGAACCATCTTGGATTCTTGCGATAAAAGCATTAAATAAGCTACTAATTTGTTCGCTAAAATTTTTATTAATATATCTGATTATAAAAACCCAAAATACTAACCAGACTATGGTTTGCCAGAAAGGAACCCAACTCGCACCTAGTAGGTTTACTCCGTCCTGTTTCCTTTTGAGAATTGGGGATGGCGATGGTTCAGAGGTTTGTGCAATATAAATAGTCTGAAAATTAATAATTTTCATTATGTTGTTAAACCAAATATATCCAAAGCCAAGCTTATCACCAATAATAGCCAGTTAGATGTTGGACAGGGGAATCAACCTTTTTCACCTAATCTTTTTAGTTTTAGCTCAAACTCTCAAACATTTTGGTACTCTCTTTTTTCATATATAGAACACGATTTAACATATCAGTTCTATTTTCTAATTCACCATTTTTTACCTGTCATTACAATACGATCGCCATTTTTGCTCTGTCTAGAGGAACCGCTTCGCCAGAATCTGCGATCGCTGATTAATCAATTTTATCAAAGCTATTAGTCTTTTTTTGTCAAGCCCTCTTGACAGTTTGTAACAAAACTGTTATATTTAGTTACATAAGATAACAAAACAAAAAAAGAAAACTATGTATACCACCACTAACGAAGACGGCATTCTCAACAACTACGCAGCAGAACCCAAGATGTACTACGCTGAGTACCCGGCAATTTGGGAACAACGTAAATACGTTTTACAGAGTCTTTTTGCAACTTTAATTGTCACCGCTTTAGTTTTGGTTAGTTTTAGCGTTAGCTAAGATTTTTAAATTTCGGTATCGCTGTATCTCATTGTCATTCATACTTCTCTCTGTCACCTCGGCTAGTTTCGCCGGGGTTTTTTGTGTTTTATGTATCTTAAACGGTAGTAAGTAAGCGTACAGAATTAATTACAGTCATTGCGAGCGAACATTTCGCAACTCTTGGAGACGCTACCGCGTAGCTTACTTCCCCGTAGGGGTACGCTGCATTCGCAATGACATTGTGTAATTAATTTTGTTTATTTACTTAGTATACTGATAAGTCATTTTTATATTTACCATCAGTCTTTTTTTGTCAAGTCCTGTTGACGATTTGTAACAGAAATATTATATTTATTTACATAAATAAACAAAAAAAAGAAAAAACTATGTACACCACCACTAACGAAGACGGCATTCTCAACAACTACGCAGCAGAACCTAAAATGTACTACGCTGAGTACCCGGCAATTTGGGAACAACGTAAATACGTTTTACAGAGTCTTTTTGCAACTTTAATTGTCACCGCTTTAGTTTTAGTTGGTTTTAGCGTTAGCTAAGATTTTAAATTTCGGTATCGTTGTATCTCATCGTTAATCTCACTTCTCGACTTTACCTCGGCTAATTTAGCCGGGGTTTTTTGTGTTTTATGTATTCCAAAGTGCGAGTCGTATATTGCGTTTTAAAATAACAGCGTTGCTCCTGACAACAAACCACTGGTGAGCCATAAAATAAAGACAAATCAATAAAAGGGGGTGTTTATGGCAACCCAACTCGGTGAAGCTAAATCTTCAACAGAACTGGTAATATCTTGGGAAGCATTGCCCGCAGATTTTCATCTAGAGGATGAACCAGTGGAAAATACAGGTCAGCCACTATTGGCTGGTGCTTTGCGCGAAAGCCTTGAGATAAGTGGTTTCATCCAACCGCAGATGTTGATAGCCTCAAATTTTGGACTTTGTGCGACGGTAAACGGACAATTTGTTGCTAAAGCACGCGACTGGGTTTATGTGCCATCGGTAAATCAGGTTTTAGGAGAACGCAAAAGCTATACACCCAATTTAGATGGAGATATTCCGGCAATTGTGATGGAATTTCTATCTGACACTGAGGGTGGAGAATACTCTTTTAAGCGAACTTATCCACCAGGAAAATGGTTTTTTTACCAGCAGATTCTTCAAGTCCCAATTTATGTAATTTTTGACCCAAATGGCGGTTTGTTAGAATTTTACCAACTCGAAAATAGACGCTACGAGTTAAAGCAACCTGATGAAAATGGCCGTCATTGGATTGATTCAATGGGTTTATTTCTGGGAACTTGGCAAGGAACAAAAGAAGCCAGAACTGGTTATTGGTTGCGCTGGTGGGATGAGGCAGGTAATTTGTTACTTTGGGCAGTGGAACAAATCGAACAGGAACGTCAACAAAAAGAACGGCTAATTGCCTATTTACAATCTCAAGGTATCGATCCAAATAATTTGCCTTAGCAGATAAAAATAAAATTTTCAAGTATTTGAGTGACTCAGTTCAAGCAAATAAGTGCTGCACCCGTTACGCTTACCAAGGAGTGGGGCATCATACAGAAATTCAAGCTGGTGAAAAAGCTACTCGCCGACAAAAAAGCACAAAAAGAAAAAAATAAGTTTTTGCTGAATCAAAAGCCAGAATTATTCGTCATTTAAACTATCAATTCCCTACTTATTTCTCCTGGAGGATGATTTATGTCATCACAACTGCTGCGATTTATAACTTTGGGTAGTCTTGGCTTATCTTTGTGTCTGGGCAATTCCGTAGCGATGGCGCAATATGATTCTACTGGCGATGGTGTTGTAGTACCAACAGTACCATCAGGTGGTACATCAGCACCAGTTCCAATAGACACATCGACAGGTGTACCACCTTCACCCTCAGCTGACGGTACAACTCGGTTTACCTGTCAAACTTATAATGGACAGTACACTGTCATGTATCAGCCCCAAAGTCAACCAGGACAATTCTTTCCTTGGGCAGCACCTGCGGCTTTAGGTGGTGGTTGGGACGCCCAAAGGCGTTGTACAGCAATTGCTAGTCGTTTGGAACTTTATCGCCCAGATGGTTTACAAGAACTCCAGACAGCAGTAGAAAATAACGAAAATATTGTCTGCGTTACAACTGAAACTAACCCAACCTGTAGAATTGTGCTGACAGTCCCCCGTGGAAAAGACCCCTACGTTATCCGCAATAGCATTTTTCAGAACTTGACTACTGCTGACAGTGGACAACAGACTATAGCCGTTAATACTTATGGCGATCGCAGTAGTGGAGGCAACGAATTATATAATTTAGGACGCACACTTCTAGGCAGTGGCAATAATCCGGTTAGTTCATCTAGAAGTGGGATTAATCTGAAACCTTTCCTCGATCGTCAAGATGGCGGTACTGGAAACAATTTGCGGAGTGGAG
This sequence comes from Nostoc sp. JL23, assembly GCF_017115065.1. Classification (NCBI taxonomy): domain Bacteria; kingdom Bacillati; phylum Cyanobacteriota; class Cyanophyceae; order Nostocales; family Nostocaceae; genus Nostoc; species Nostoc sp. JL23. The sequence goes on along the minus strand of NZ_JABXKN010000036.1, from coordinate 90,996 downwards.
TAGCAATTCGTCGTCAGTCTCAACCTAACGGTGTTCGTCTCAGCCCTGGTAAGTTCCGGTAAGCAAGAGTGGTTTTTAATACAAAATGAATTTCAAATAAAAAATATCCAACTACTTATTGTGGGGCGGACATCTTGTCCGCCTTTTTTTATGGGCGTAAAATTGCTGCCCCCGGACTTCTTCAAGATGTCGGGGATTTAAATCCAACTGTATATTCTGAAAGCAACTCAATACCAAATATTTGTTCTTTTAACCTTTTGCTAGCAGTTTCTTAATGTTGCTGAGATAACTTGAGGTTGCTGAATATGGATTAATACTAGTAAAAGCCGTAGCTTTTTTGACTACAAAATAGTTTTTCTTGATAGTGATATTGCGATTGTCAATGTGACTAGATTATGTTTGGAAATTATTATTTAACATCAGCTTTTCAGGCGAATTTCAAACAATACAAAATAAATTGAAGGAGACGTTATTAATGGCTTTGACACAAGGCGATATTGCTTTTATCTCTTTCAATGCTGATGAAGATGGCTGGTCTATGGGCAGCACCACTTCCCAAAATATTACGATTACCAACAATAACTCCAGCATTTTGCAGAAAGTTGGTGGCTTTAGCAGTACTAATGGAGCCGAAATATCCGCCTTTGATTCTGGAAGCGATCGCTTATTTGTGGTTGCTGGCAGCACAGTTGAAATTTATAATGTCAGCAATACAGGCACGCTAGCCTTAGCTGGTTCTTTGACAACAGGATTTACGCCTCCCGCAGGGACACAAGCCATTCCCAATAGTATTGCGGTGAAAAATGGTATTGTCGCAGTCGCCTACGCCATCCAAAACACCACCACAAACGCCCAACAGACAGGACAGGTGAGTTTCTACAATGCCGCCGGCACATTCTTGAACTCGGTGGCGGTGGGTGCATTACCCGATATGCTCACCTTTACGCCCGATGGCACGAAGGTATTAGTAGCAAATGAGGGAGAACCCAACAGCTACGGGCAAGTAAATTTGGTAGATCCTGAAGGTTCAGTCAGTATTATTGATATCTCTGGTGGCGTAGCGAATGCAACTGTTGCCCAAGCCTCATTTACGAGCTTCAATAGCCAGATTGCCACACTCAAAGCCGCAGGTGTGCGGATTACTGGCCCCGGCTCGACGGTGGCACAAGACTTAGAACCAGAGTATATTGCTGTATCTCCAGATGGCAAAACTGCGCGGATTACCTTGCAAGAAAACAATGCGATCGCTATTCTGGATATTGCCAGCGCCACCATCACCAATATTTTGCCTCTGGGTGCGAAGAATTACAATCTTCCAGGTAACGGATTAGATGCTAGCGATCGCGACCTAACCAGCAGTAGTGGTAAAATTAATATTCAGAATTGGCCAGTGTTTGGGTTATATCAACCCGATGCGATCGCTAGCTTCACCGCCAACGGACAGACTTACTACATTACCGCTAACGAAGGAGATTCCCGCGACTACACTGGTTTTAGCGAGGAAATCCGGGTGGGCGCAAATGGATATGTTTTAGATCCAACAGTTTTCCCCAATGCAGCTACCTTAAAGCAAAACACCAACCTGGGACGGTTGACAGTTACAAATGCCACAGGAGACACGGACGGAGACGGAGATTTTGACCGCATCGAAGCATTTGGGGGACGTTCCTTTTCGATTTGGAATGCCAGCGGCAATCAGATATTCGACAGTGGCGACCAATTTGAACAAATTACGGCAACCAAAGTACCAACTCTGTTTAACTCAGATGGTGCGGCTGATACCTTTGACACCCGTAGCGATAACAAAGGCCCTGAACCCGAAGGCGTGGCGATCGGAGTCATCAATAACCGCACCTATGCTTTTATTGGTTTAGAACGTACTGGCGATGTCATCGTTTACGAAGTGACAAATCCCAACAAGCCAAGTTTCGTTCAATATATCAACACTCCTGAAAATGTTGCGATCGAAGGGCTAACCTTTGTCTCGGCGGCTGACAGTCCCACAGGCAAACCTTTGTTAGTTACTACAGCCGAAGTCAGCAAGACTGTTGCGGTATTTGAAGTAACTCCATCTGTTCGGATTAGCGACATTCAGGGAACGGGGCATATCTCATCCTTTAGAAATCAGACTGTCAGCAATGTAGCGGGAATTGTCACGGTTAAAGCAAGTAACGGTTTTTACTTGCAAGATCCTACTCCAGACAGCGACGATAGCACTTCTGAAGCCATTTTTGTTTTCACCTCATCAGCACCAACTGTATCCGTCGGCGATTCGGTATTAGTCAGTGGAACAGTTACAGAGTTTCGTTCTGGCAACGATGCCAATAATTTAACCAAAACACAAATTACCACTCCTACAATTGTTACCGTTTCTAGTGGCAATGATCTACCCACTACTACAATCCTTGGTAATGGTGGCAGAACAATCCCGACAACGGTAATCGATAACGACACGATCGCTAATATCGAAACTGGAACAACCACCTTCGATCCTGCCCAGGATGGCATCGACTTCTATGAAAGCTTAGAAGGAATGCTGGTACAGGTGAATAACCCAATTACTACTTCACCCACTGCAAACTTTGGCACATCAGAGGAAATTTGGGTATTAGCAGACAATGGCGCAAATGCTACAGGTAGGACGGTTCGCGGTGGTAGCCTGATTAGTGCTTCAGACTTCAATCCTGAGCGGATTCAAATTGACGATCTCAACAATGCTTTAGTGCTACCTGAAGTTAATGTTGGTACGCAACTTAGTAATATTGTTGGTGTCGTTGACTACAGCTTTAACAACTATGAAGTTCTAGTATCGGCTGCTCCCACAGTAGTACAGAACAGTAACATTCAAAAAGAAGTCACTAACCTAACTTCTACCACCAACCAACTGACGATCGCTACCTACAATGTTGAAAATCTCGATCCAGGTGACGATCAAACCAAGTTTAACAACCTGGCTAATCGCATTGTTAATAATCTCAAATCACCAGATATCATTAGTCTCGAAGAAATTCAGGACAATAACGGTGCAACAAATGATAGCGTCGTTCATGCCAGCACCACCTTCCAAAAGTTAATTGATACAATTACTGCTGCTGGTGGCCCCACGTATCAATATCGCCAAATTAACCCAGTAGACGATACGAACGGCGGTGAACCTGGTGGAAATATCCGGGTAGGTTTTTTGTTTAATCCTAATCGTGTCAACTTTGTAGATCGCTCTGGCAGTACTTCCACGATCAGCACCACAGTTACTAATGTCTCTGGTGTTCCTACAGTTTCTAATAGTCCTGGTTTAATCGACCCCACCAACTCCGCTTTCACTAGCAGTCGTAAGCCGTTAGTTGGTGAATTTACTTTCAACGGTGAAACTGTTTATGTAATTGGCAACCACTTTAATTCTAAAGGTGGCGACCAACCATTATTTGGGCCGAATCAACCACCAACTCTCGCTAGTGAAACCCAGCGCCAGCAACAAGCTACCCTGGTGAAAAACTTTGTTGAGAGTATTTTAGCGATCGCCCCCAAAGCCAATGTAGTAATGGCGGGTGACTTAAATGACTTTGAATTTTCCAACCCCGTCAACACCCTAAAAAGCGCTGGACTGACTTCCTTAATTGAAACTCTGCCGCAAAATGAGCGTTACACCTACAACTTTGAAGGTAACGCCCAAACCCTTGACCACGTTTTAGTTAGTAATAATTTGCTCAACAAGCTGGATGGATATGATGTAGTTCACATCAACTCAGAGTTTGCCGATCAGGATAGCGATCATGACCCTAGTGTGGCTCGGTTTAATCTCCCTAAAAACAATGCTCCTACGGTAGTACAGCCAATTGACGACCAAATCATTTCTACCAATAAAGCTTTTTCTTTCAATATCAGTAACAAATTTGCTGACGTAGATCGAGGCGACACCCTGACTTACAGTGCAACAGGTTTACCTACTGGTTCTAGTATCGTTGCCAACACAGGTGTGATATCCGGCACTATCTCCCAAATCGGTATTTTTGCAGTCACAGTTACCGCAGCTGATGGTAAAGGCGGTAATGTTAGCGATATCTTTGACTTGACTGTTGCCAATAACAAGGCAACATCTGGCAACGACATTATCTTTGTCAGCGAACTTACTGGTTTGAACAGATACATAGTCAATGCTCTAGCAGGGAGCGATCGCGTCATCGGCACTAATACCAGTGAATTAATCGACGGTGGAGCAGGCAATGATTACCTGGATGGCAAGGGAGGCATAGATGTACTCCTTGGTGGCGATGGCAATGACACAATCTTAGGTGGAATTGGCAATGACGCACTTTCTGGGGGTAATGGCAATGACCGCCTGATTGGTTGGGGCGGTGGCACAAACGAAATTGACCTCCTCAACAGCGATCAGGGTGCAGATACTTACGTTTTAGGTGATGCCACCTTAGCTTTTTATACCAGTTCTCGCAACAATGATTATGCCGATATTCTCAACTTTCAAGCAAGCGATCAGATTCAGCTTAAGGGAGTTGCTAACAATTACTCACTAGGGTCAGTTAGATCGGCTGTAGGCATTTTCACCAACAATGGAACGGAATTAATTGCTGTTGTAGAAAACGGGTTAAACCGCAATACAAATTTGGCAACAGATACTCGTTTCGTCTTTATTTAACGCAGATTTAATCGAACTCCGATTTCTCTGTGTACTCTGCGCCTCTGCGGTTCCCTATTCCCAATTTTCAAAGCAGTCTCATATCTAGAATCTATCTCAGAATTAAACATGGTAACTACTAATACAATTCGCTTTTCTCAATTCAACGCTTCTTTGGTGAAGCAAAGTACTTTTGCCACAGGCTTTATTCCTGCTGGTGCGGCGGGAACTGTGAATGGGGTACAAACTCCAGTGGGTGGACTATCCGGTGTCACCTACGATGCAGTTAACAACCGCTACTATGCAATCTCAGACGATCGCTCCCAAGTTGCCCCTGCCCGTTTTTATACCTTCACCGCCACCGATTCCGGGGTGAATTTTACTAATGTCACCACCCTGAAAGATACCAATGACAAATTTTTTGCAACCAATAGCCTTGACCCAGAAGGTATCGCTTTAACTAACAATGATACAGTCTTTATCTCTTCCGAGGGGGAAGTTAACCCTGCTGCTGGTCGCGTTAGCAATCCCTTTATTAAAGAGTTTTCGCTAGCTACAGGGCAAGAAATAAGATCGCTATTTGTCCCCAGGAAATTCCTACCAGTAGTTGAAGATACCAACAGTAACGGTATTCTCTATGCAGATGATACGCAGACATCAGGTGTTTACAATAACTTAGCCTTTGAAAGCCTCACCATTACACCCGACCAGAAAACCTTATTCACTGCGACTGAAAACGCGCTGTCCCAAGATGGATTAAAAGCTTCACTCACCAGTAGCAGCCGTTCCCGGATTCTGCAATACAATCTGCTTAGTGGACAACCAGAAAAAGAATACCTTTACATTACCGATGCGATCGCCCAAGCACCCAACCCTAGCACAGGCTCGGCTGACAATGGCTTGACAGATTTACTTGCGATCGATAATCGTGGCACATTACTGGCCTTAGAACGTTCTTTTGCACAAGGTGTAGGCAACACCATCAAAATCTACGAAGTTTCTTTGCAAGGTGCAACTGACATTAGTTTCTACGATTCTCTCAATAATTTGAGTGCTGAACAACTAGCAGCTATTAAACCTGCCCAAAAGCGTCTGCTATTGAATTTAAATGACTTAAACTTGCCTAACGGTACAGATAACATTGAGGGTATTACTTTTGGCCCAAAACTAGCAGATGGTAGCCAGTCGATTGTGCTAGTAAGTGATAACAACTTCAATCAAAGCCAATTTACCCAAATCCTCACTTTGGATGCAGACTTAGTTCCAACTGCTGCACCCACAGTAGAAACTCGTCCCGATTTATTGGACGATGAAACCTTACCAGTAGATCAACGTGCCGATGCTGATGATCCTGCAATCTATGTTAATGCCACAAACTCTGCTGATAGCCTAGTATTAACCTCAGTCAAAAATGCTGGATTGCGGGTTTATGACTTGTCTGGTAATTTGTTGCAAACAGTTAACCCCGGTGGCATTCGCTATAACAATATTGACCTGCAATACGGGTTTAAATTAGGCAATCAATCGGTCGATATTGCTGTCGCTAGCGATCGCAACAACGACAAACTAGCAATCTTCAAAATTAACCCCAACCCCACCATCCCCGGACAATACTTGGAAGATATCACCGATAGCAATATTGCTACTATCTTCCAAGCAGCACCTTTTGAACCTCCCTATTCCCCATCAACTCGCAGTTCTTACGGACTTACCTTATACCGTAGCCCCATAACTAATGATTACTATGTCTTTACCAGTCGGCGAGAAACTGGAGACATAGCTCAATTCAAATTGATCGACAAAGGTAATAACCAAATTGGCGCGGAACTGGTGCGGGAGTTCACCATCCCTTCGCCCACCACAGCAGGGCGTTCTCCGCAAACCGAGGGTATGGTGGTAGACCAAGAAACCGGCTTTCTCTACATAGCCCAAGAAGATGTGGGCATCTGGAAATTCCAAGCAGAACCAAACGGTGGCACAACAGGCAAGCTGATTGATCGCGTTCGTTTTGAGGGTGGTTCTCACCTCACCGATGATGCCGAAGGGTTGACTATCTACTACGGCAAAAACGGCACAGGCTACTTACTAGCATCCAGCCAAGGCGATAGCACCTTTGTTGCCTACACACGTGAAGGTAATAACGAATACGTAGGTAACTTTGCCATTGGTAACAATGGGTCAATTGACAGCGTGCAAGAGTCAGATGGTGCTGATGTCATTAACGTGCCACTGGGGCCTAACTTTCCATTTGGTTTATTTGTCACTCAAGATGGTTCTAATGAACCTGCCAAAATAGTTAGTGATGAAGGCGAAGAAGAAAACATCAGCTCTAACTTCAAGCTGGTACCTTGGGAAAATATTGCCAATGCCTTCCCCAATTCTCTAAATATCGACACTACTAGTTACGATCCTCGCAATCCTGTTGCTCAACCCAAGCTGACTATCTATGAATTTGAAAACTTACCCAAGTTAGGAACAACCTCTGAGAATCAAGATATTTTCTTAGGTGGTTTTTCTGGGTTGTATTTCCAAGGGTTTGCAGCAAATGGCAACCTGAAATTTGTTACCAATACAGACCGTGGCCCCAATGGAGAACCTGATGGTGTTAAAAGACCATTTTTATTACCCAACTTCCAGCCAGAAATAGTTAGTTTTGAACTCAACCGCACCACAGGCGAAATCACCGTTACCAACAGAACTGGTCTATTCCGCCAAGATGGAACGACCCCATTAACGGGATTGCCTAACTTGCAAGCTGTAGGAAACGGTTTAGCCTACACAGATGAAATTGCCGTTGACTTAGACAAAAATGTTTTAGCTAACGATCCTTTGGGTGCTGACTTAGAAGGAATTGTAATTGCGGAAAATGGAGATTACTGGTTGGTGGATGAGTACCGTCCGGCAATTTACCACTTTGATGCTAACGGTAAGCTGATTGACCGCTTTATTCCTCAAGGAACTGCCACAGCACCTAACCCAGATCAATCAGCTGGAACTTTTGGCACTGAGGTCTTGCCAGCAGTTTATGCCCAACGCCGCAATAACCGGGGGTTTGAAGCTGTCGCACTGGAAGGTAATAAATTATATGCCTTTATTCAGAGTCCAATTGATAATCCAGATGTCGCCAATGATGGGACTTCCAAAGCTTCTCTCAACCTGCGAATTCTAGAGTTTGATATTGTCAGCAAGCACGTAACAGGAGAGTATTTATATCGCCTAGAAGGTCTACCGGGAACTGATAAAATTGGCGATGCAGTCTCCTTGGGTAACGGCAAATTTGCAGTAGTTGAACGAGATGACAATGGTACATCTGCTGGCAATAAACTAATTTACCAAATTGATTTAGCTGGGGCGACCAACGTCAACAATCCTGCTAACTTTACCTTGCCAGCTGGTAAAACTATTGAACAACTTACCTCTGCGGAGTTAGCTACTGCCAATATTAACCCTGTCAGCAAGAGTTTAATTGCTAATGCTGCTCAGTTGGGTTACACCGGAGTGGAAAAATTAGAAGGTCTAGCATTGGTAGCACCCAATACTCTAGCCTTGATTAATGACAACGACTTCAACATTACGGGTAATACGGCTGCGGAAAAACTCGGCATTCTTGAATTACCCAATAATCTGACAACTGTACAGCCTACTTTTCCGAACGGTTTTGGTTCTAGCAATAGCGATACTGTCAATCTTGAGCCAGGACAATTCTTTAGTGCAGGTGATGGAGCAGACTTTGTAGAAGGTGCTGAAGGTAACACAATCCTGGCTGGAAATGGAGATGACACAGTGCTTGCAGGGAATAACTCTTCAGTTTCTGGGGAAGACGGTAGCGATCGCATATTTATTGGTCAAAATGGCTCGGTTCAAAATACCAGTGCCGATGGTGGCAGTGGTGATGATGTTATTACTGTGGTAGAAGCCAGTGGTAGCAATAATTTATTTGGGGCGGCAGGTGATGATAATCTCACAGTAATTGAAGGTTCTCGTCAAGCATTATTCGGTGGCTCAGGTAACGACAGCATCAGAAGTGGCGGTAGCAATAACCGTCTTTATGGTGGTTCTGGTGATGACAAACTCTTTTCTAATGTCAATGATTCCCTGTTTGGTGGCGCTGGTGATGATGTCCTATTTGCTGGTCAACAGGGTGGCGATCGCCTTAGTGGTGGTACTGGTGTCGATCAATTCTGGATTGCTAACGCCAGTCTGCCAACTAGCAAGAACATAGTGACTGATTTTACAGTTGGCATTGATAAAATCGGGCTTGGCGGTATTGGTGTTACTCAGTTTAATGCCCTGACACTATTACAACAGGGTAATAATACTATCGTGAAAATCGGAAATACTGAGTTAGTTTCATTGACAGGAATTACATCAAATACTCTTACAGCAAATGACTTTATTTTCTCTGTCAGTGTTGTAGGTTAATTTGTTTGCCTATTGTGATTGTTACAGCTTCATTACACAGCAAAAGTTAATGAAGCTGTACTCAATCATTATTGCAAAAGCAATTAAAGAGAAAGGCTATAAAGCAATACAGTTAAGATAAGACCAAAACACTTGTAGAGACGGCGATTTATCGCGTCTCAAAACCCACGATTTTGTACAAGTAGCCCTTAACCCAAGCGTATTGGGTTATAAAGTATTATCTGACGAAAGTTACAAAATTAAGCATCATATCAGTATATAAAAAATAATTTTTCATACCATCCAAAATACAGACATATTTGTTAACTGCATATTAGGTACAAGATTGCAATACAAGATTTCTTAACCAGTCCACAATTTATTCACAACTTTTGCTATGTATCTTAATTAATATGCAATTGGCATTGTTAATTAAGATACTAAAGGTCTCTAAGGAAATGGCAATTGTAGTGGTGGTTGACATTTAATAGTTCAGACTCAAAAAGCTGACAAGTCAATTACATCTTTGCAGCCTAAAACTATTAGTTTTTCCTCACCATATTACTTTTTTGATTTCACTAGAGCGAAGACCATCTCAACAATTAAACACAGGGAGATTCTCTTTCATGGCTAAGAACGTCATCATAATGATTGGGGATGGTATGGGCTGGGAAATGGCTCGTGCTGCGTCCATCTACAAAGAGATTCAAAATAGTAAGACAGGTGCTAACTTAAGTGATTTTTATACACAAGGTAAAGGTCAAGGACTCAACTTTCAAACACTCCAAGGCTACGGTTTGGCAACCACCTATGGGACAACGATCGCCGATAATAATGGAGTTTTTAGTACTGCTAATTCAGCCCTTGACGGGACTAATCCCATCACAGGAGAGAGCCAGGTTCGTCCTGGTTTCACCTTTGATCCAACTTTTAACCAAGGTAATACCCCAACAGGTGGTGCAAAAGTCAGTGATGGTACTGTTGGAAACCTAGTAGGTTATGACCCTACCAGAGGCGGCGTTAATCCTTGGACTCCTGGTAACGATCCTGAATATATTAAGTACAGCTATCCTGACTCTGCAAACACCGCAACAACTCTGTACACTGGCGTTAAAAGCTACAACAACGCTGTTGGCGTTGATATTTTCGAGAATCCTCTAGAAACAATTCTCAAAACTGCGAACCAAGTTGGTAAATCTACTGGTTTGGTAACTTCAGTTCCCATTGACCATGCAACACCTGCTGCTGCTGCTGCCAACGTTAACCGTCGCAGCAAGTATGATGCTGACTATCCAGCATTAGATAACATCCTGCAACAGCAACTTCGTGTCTATCAACCAACAGTATTACTTGGTGGTGGACACCCACTCTCTGCTCCTGGAGACTTATTACCAGCAGGGGTTGAGCCGAATACGAGCAATGAATACATTAGTCAATCTACCTACACAGAACTTAGCACTAAACCAACAAACAACCTCTACGATTACACCTTTTTGGAGCGGGGTGAGAATGCCGCCCAGAAACTAGCTGAAACTGCGGCGACAATCGATCCAGAAAAAGGCGATCGCCTCTTCGGTCTGTACGGTGCGCGTGGTCAAAATGGTAACTTGCCTGTAAGTTCTGCCAACGGCGACTACAGCACCACTGGTTTAGATATGTTCAGCGTTTTCGCTAACCAAGGTGATAACAGCAAGGTGGACACCACGCGCCCACTGTTACCCGGAGAAACGGATGCATCTTTCATTGCCAAAGAGGTTAACGAAAACCCAACGCTCAATGACTTGACAAATGCTGCATTAAATGTATTGGGTAAAGACCCCGATGGTTTCTGGTTAATGGTTGAAGGTGGCGATATCGATTGGTCTGCCCATGATAACAACATAGACAACTTGATCGGCACCACCTTGGACTTCGATAAGGCAGTTGGATCTACGATTGACTGGATCAATAACAATGGTGGTTGGGATGAAAACCTACTAATCGTTACAGCTGACCACGATCACTACCTGACTCTCGACGGTAATTTTCCGACTTTAGTAAAAAATCAAGGTGCTGAAGCATTAACTAATTTAGATACTCCAGCAGATGTTGGACACTACTGGGGGTCTGATCCCACTGTCAAGTATGGTTGGGGAACTCACACCAACCGTCCCGTACCTGTTTACTACCAAGGTGCTGGTTCTGAAGTGTTAAATAGCTTGGTAGGTAAAGGTTATAACGCCTACGGTTCTGATATTCCAGGAATTGCGGGTTTAAACGATCAAACCCACATCTACCAAACAATGTTTGCTTCAATAGTGCCAAAAGTTGAGTTAGTAGGTTTTGCCTCTTTACCTGCTGATACCTTTAGTGATGGGCCAACTTCTGGTGCAGAAATTTCAGCCAATGGTAGAACCGGGCCTTTCCCAGGACAGCCAATACAAGGTTTTAGCGGTGTTCAATTTGCTAACAGCAACTCTTTGTACTTCCTGTCAGATAACGGTTACGGTAGCAAAGATAATAGTGAAGACTTTCTATTGCGGATCAATCGTCTAGACCCAAATTTTAAGGGAACAGAGAATGGCGATGGTACTGTTAAAGTTTTAGACTACATTCAACTCTCTGACCCTAACAACAAAGTTCCTTTTGAAATTGTGAATGAGGGAACTACTCAAAGGTTACTAACTGGTGCAGACTTTGATGTAGAGTCATTTGTCTTTGATAAAGACGGGACAATTTGGGTTGGAGAAGAGTTTGGCCCCTACCTGCTGCATTTTGATGCCAGTGGTAAGTTATTAGAGGCTCCCATTGCTACACCCGACCAATTCAAAACATTAGATGGAGAAGCACCTAAAGTCATTGGCCATAGAGGTGCTAGTGGCTATCGTCCAGAACATACCTTAGAGTCTTATAAGCAAGCAATTGAGCGAGGCGCTGACTTCATTGAGCCTGACTTAGTTGTGACAAAAGATGGTGTGTTAATTGCTCGCCATGAGCCAGCTTTAGCAGTTTTGAACGCTGATGGCACTATTAATTTCAACAACACAACCACAGATGTTTACAAACATCCAGAGTTTGCCGATCGCAAAAAAACGGTAAGTTTAGATGGAAATACACTTACAGGTTGGTTTGCTGAAGACTTTACCTTAGCTGAAATCAAGACTTTACGGGCGGAAGAGCGTCTACCTTTCCGAGATCATTCCTTTGACGATCAGTTTGAGATTCCTACCCTCACGGAAGTGATCAACTTGGTTAAGCAAGTAGAAGCTGATACAGGTAAAAAAATTGGCATCTACCCTGAAACTAAGCATCCAACCTATTTTGCCGATGAAGCCACTTATGTAGGTACTACGGACAAAATTAATAGAAACATCAGTCAGTTACTAATTGATACGCTGAAGGCAAATAACTTCACTGACCCCAGTCGCATCTTCATCCAGTCCTTTGAAGTGGGCAACCTCAAAAAACTGCATGATAGCATTATGCCTGCGGCAGGGGTGAATATTCCCTTAGTTCAATTGCTAGATGCAAGTGACACTGATATCAATGGCAAGATCGTAGAAAGTCAGCCTTATGACTTGAAGGTAAGTGGTGACACTCGCACTTATGGCGACTTGCGAACTCCAGAAGGCTTGGCTGAAGTTGCCACTTATGCTGATGGCATTGGTCCTTGGAAACGGATGATTGTGAGCGTCAAAGGTACTGATGCGAATGGTGATGGCAAAGCCGATGATGTGAATGGGGATGGAGCAGTTAATGATGCTGACAAGACAACATTACCTCCTTCAACCTTAATTCAAGATGCTCACAACGCAGGGTTGCAGGTTCATCCTTACACCTTCCGGGCCGAAGACCAATACTTGGCAGCAGATTACAAAGGCCAACTAGCACTAGAAATTCAGCAGTTCTATCAATTAGGTGTAGACGCGCTATTTAGTGATTTCCCAGATATCGCGGATGAAGTACGCGATCGCCTCAGAGACGATCCTCAGTATAATGTAGTGCGATCGCCACAAAATCCCGATGTGCTTTCAGGAGATGCCTTTGCTAACTTGGGTGGCTCCAAAGGTTTTGAAGGTGGAGCAATTAACGCCAGCAAAACCAAGCTTTATATGCTGCTAGAGGGTACAGTTCAAGGCGATACTCCTGGTGCTTTGCGGATTAACGAATTTGATTTAGCTAGCCACAAATACAGCGATCAGTTACGTTACTACAGATTAGATAATCCATCAAATTCCATAGGGGATTTAGCAGTCATTAATGATAATGAGTACCTAGTCATTGAACGAGATAACAATCAAGGGGATGCGGCTAAATTTAAGAGGATCTACAAAATAGATTTGTCTAAAACAGATTCTAATGGCTATGTCGCTAAAGAAGAAGTTGCAGACTTGTTAAATATCCAAGATCCCAACGATCTGAATGGGGATGGTAAGACCACCTTCGACTTCCCATTCCAAACCATTGAAAATGTTCTAGTTGTTGACAAAAATACCATTTTGGTAGCTAATGACAACAATTATCCCTTCTCTACAGGTCGCCCTGGGAACGATCCTCAAAATCCAGTTATAGACAACAATGAGATTCTACAACTTAAGTTAGAGAAGCCCCTTAATCTTGCTCCTGGCTTAGGTCAACCACAAGCTGAAGAAATTAATTTTGGCTCCACTACCAGCGATGATATTACCGTTCAGCCAAATCAAACCTTATTCACAGGTGATGGAGCAGACTTTGTAGAGGGTAATAAAGGTAACACAATTCAGACTGGAAACGGTGAAGACACTGTAGTAGTAGGTAGTGACTCCTCGGTGTCCACAGGAGACGGTAACGATCAGATATTTATTGGTCAAAATGGCCCAGTTCAAAATACTACTGCTGATGGTGGCAATGGTAATGATGTTATTACCGTAGTGGAAGCCAGTGAAAGTAATAATTTACTTGGGGCGGCAGGTGATGATACTCTCTCTGTAGTTGAGGGTTCTCGTCAATCATTATTTGGTGGCTCAGGTAACGACACCCTTAGCAGTAGCGGTAGCAATAACCGTCTCAACGGTGGTTCTGGCGATGACAAACTCTTCTCTAATGTTAATGATTCCCTGTTTGGTGGCGATGGCGATGATGTGCTATTTGCTGGTCAACAGGGCGGTAATCGCCTCAATGGTGGTACTGGTGTCGATCAATTCTGGATTGCTAACGCCAGTCTGCCAACTAGCAAGAATATTGTGACTGATTTTGCGATCGCCATTGATAAAATCGGGCTTGGCGGTGTTGGTATCACTCAATTTAGTGCTTTAACACTGTTGCAACAGGGTAGTGAGACTATCGTGAAAACCGGAAATACAGAGTTGGTTTCATTGTTGGGAATTGCAGCAACTAGCATTACAGCAAATGATTTCGTTTTTTCTGCTAGTGTCGTTTAACCAAAAGATGATTACAGCTTAGATTCAATATTCATTCATTAGTCAAGCTGTAGCGATTTTGCTAATGCGGGGGAATGATATTCCCTCGCTTTTTATATCTATTAGTAATTTTGTCTTTAAAAATCCTTCTCCTTTTTGTCCTAAATCTTAACTTGCTTATAACTTTCCTTAAACATTGAACAACTATCTTTTGAGACAGTAACCAAAGTTAAGTTCATAATTATCTGCACTATTTTGTGTGGACACTAAGCATTTTGTCGCCAAATACTACTTATGTTTCGTAGCCAATAATTTTTGCTGAGGTTGAGTGTAATTAATCGCTCAGTCCATAAACACACAATTGCTGTGATTAATTGTACTCACAATACTTAAGGAGTAGTCGACATGGCTAATACAAATGGCAACGGTAGAAATGTCATTATTTTTGTTGCAGATGGATTGCGTAACGGTTCTGTAAACCCCACTGATACCCCGACTTTATATAATGTCCGTCAGCAAGGAGTTAGTTTCGCCAATAGTCATTCGATCTTTCCAACATTTACCACCCCGAATGCTTCTGCGATCGCCACAGGGCATTATCTTAGTGATACAGGTGACTTTAGCAACACCATTTACACTGGTTTTCCAAGCCCTAATGCCAATGGTAGTGTCACACCATTCATCGAAAATGATGCAGTTTTGGGAGATATTGACGAAAAATTCCCCGGTAATAACTTTTTAGATGAAGAGTCACTCTTAGCTTACGCGCGATCGCAGGGTTTCAACACAGCAGCAGTTGGTAAATTAGGACCAGTTGCGATCCAAGATGTTACCCAAGTTAACCGAGAAGGTGGTACTACAGGTACTATTCCTACTCCCGATACAATAATTATTGATGACAGTACGAATGGTGCAACCCCGCCGCCTACAGCCGCCGGTTCACCTTCTGGTGTTCCACTCGATCCAGATATTGTCAAACGCTTACAAGCTGCTGGTCTAGATGTAAAACCGACAACGCGAGTCCAGCCAGCTGGTACCAACACAACTCCTGGTACTCTAAATGCCAATGTGGCTCAACAACAATATTTTGCAGATGCCACCACTAAAGTAATTTTACCTAAGTTTCAGGAAGATGGTAAACCATTCGCATTAGTTTACTGGTCAAGAGATCCCGATGGTAGTCAACACAATCAAGGTGATAGTTTAAACACTTTGACACCAGGTATTAATGGTCCTACTTCAAAAGCTGGGGTCAAAAATGCTGATGATAATTTAAAGCAGCTTCTTGACTATCTTAAAAGCACTGGCTTAGACAAGACTACTGATGTCTTTATTACTTCTGACCACGGTTTTTCTACCATCAGCAAACAAGCTATTGATAGCCAAGGAACAAAAACTACAAGTTATGCTGCTACCCAAACATACGCGGGTGTAAATCCGGGATTTCTCCCAGCAGGTTTTGTTGCAATTGATTTAGCTCACGATCTAGGTTTACGCTTATACGATCCTAACCCTACAACCCTTCCCCCAGACCTCAACCAGATCCAGTATGCAACTGTTGATGCCACACAAGGCCAACGTCCTATTTCTGGGAATGGTGTAATTGGTGGTACAGGTCAGGTAATTAATGGCCAACTTGACCCAGGTACAAAGATAGTTGTAGCTGCCAATGGTGGATCTGACCTGATTTATCTGCCCAATGGCAATGCTGACTTAGCCAAACAGGTAGTGAATTTGCTTTCGCAAAAAGACTACATCAGTGGGATTTTTGTAGACGATGCTTATGGAGACATCCCAGGTGCTTTACCACTAAGTGCGATCGGGCTAAAAGGTGATGCTAAAACACCAGTTCCATCTATTGTTATCAACTTCAAAAGCTTTAGCACCGACCCAAGCAACCCAAATAACCCTCAAGCTCAAGTAGAAATTGCTGATACAACTTTGCAGCAAGGGCAGG
The DNA here is from genome assembly GCF_017115065.1 of Nostoc sp. JL23. NCBI lineage: Bacteria > Bacillati > Cyanobacteriota > Cyanophyceae > Nostocales > Nostocaceae > Nostoc > Nostoc sp. JL23. The sequence goes on along the minus strand of NZ_JABXKN010000036.1, from coordinate 74,630 downwards.
GGATGCATGGCAGCTTTGGTCGAGGTGATACCTTCAATAATATGGAAGCTATTGGCCCTGATTTTAAACAAGGCTATGTGGACTATGCGCCCGTCAGTAATGCTGATGTAACACCTACACTTGCTCGTATTTTAGGGTTAAAAATTCCCAGTAATGGCGATTTAAAAGGTCGTGCCATTACAGAAGCACTGGTGGGAGGCCCGGATGTAGTTCCCTCCACGAAAGAAGTCTTGACTTCGGAAGAAACTGCTAATGGCCAAGCAACAATTCTGGATTTTCAGAGTGTAGGCAATACTCAGTACTTTACAGGCGCAGGGTTTGATGGTCGCACTGTTGGACTAACAACACTAGACCTCCAATTTGGCTCTACTAATAGTGATGATGTCACCCTCAAGCCGAATCAAACCTTATTTGCAGGTGACGGCGCAGACTTTGTAGAAGGTACTAAAGGTAACACAATCGTGACTGGGAATGGTGAAGACACGGTGCTAGTCGGCAGTAGCTCTTCAGTGTCCACAGGAGATGGTAACGATCAAGTTTCTATTGGCGTAAATAGCTCTGCTAGTAACACTAGTGCCGATGGTGGCAATGGTAATGACGAAGTTACTGTAGTGGAAGCCAATGGTAGTAATAATTTGTTCGGAGGCGCAGGTGCTGATACTCTCACAGTCGTTGAAGGTTCGCGTCAACTGTCCTTCGGTGGCTCAGGTAACGATACCCTCAAGAGTAACGGTAGCAATAACCGTCTATATGGTGGCTCTGGAGATGACAAACTCTTCTCCAGTGTGAATGATTCGCTGTTTGGTGGCGATGGTGATGATGTGCTATTTGCTGGTCAACAGGGCGGTAATCGCTTAACTGGTGGTACTGGTGCTGACCAATTCTGGATTGCTAACGCCAGTCTCCCAACTAGCAAGAACATTGTGACTGATTTTGCGATCGGTATTGATAAAATTGGGCTTGGCGGTATTGGCGTCACTCAGTTTAGTGCCCTAACCCTATTGCAACAGGGTGCTGACACTATCGTAAAAACCGGAAATACAGAGTTGGTTTCATTACTAGAAATTACTTCAACTAACCTGACAGCAAATGATTTCGTTTTCTCTGCTAGTGTTGTGGCTTAGTTTGTTGGCCTAGTGCAGCACAGCAGAAATAACTATCAGTTGAAACAGCGGTTTTCTATTACGTAGACTACAGCAAATAGTTGGTTATTGTGGGGTGGGCATTGTAATGCTCACCCTATTCTCGTTTCGCTGGAGTCCAACCTACCTCGAAGAGTTTACATTACTTATCAGTTGCTAAAATCGCAGTATTCCTTGTTCCTCAAGGTATTAATTCTTCTTGTTATCTCCAAATAAGCCTACGTACAGTTAATATTCCCATTGCAAACATCTCTAAAGTTTTAATTTTCAATGAAGATGTACTGGAAATAACTGCGATTTGGAGGAAATAGGTCAGAATGAGAGAACTAAATCTTAGAGTCAGTGCCCTTTCACACAAATATTGTAGGATTGCGGCATAATTTTTTGTCAAATTAGTCTTTTAATATAAATTTAAAGCTAAGAATGGAACCATGAATTCTACGTGGAAACACTAATAAAAAATACATAGAAATGCTTTCAAAATTTTTATTTTATCTGTTTCTCTAAATACGAAAAATAAACATCTCATCTTAAATTGAAATACACCTAATTCCTTGTTGCTCATTGATATAAATATTTTTCCTTAAATTTAAAAATGAAACTAATAACTAATTCATTGTCCCAAAATAAAAATGAATTACTGATGACTAATGGTAAACCTTCATCATCAGAAAATAACTTAAAACAAGATAATTTAACATTACCTATTTTGAAAGAATCTGAAAATAACCTACTAATAGAGTGGAATCATACTCAAACTGATTATCCTCAACAAGCGTGTATTCATCAGTTGTTTGAGGCACAAGTCGAGAAAACACCTGATGCTGTAGCACTAATTTTTAATAATCAGCATCTTACTTATAGAGATTTGAATAATCGTGCTAATCAACTAGCAAAACATCTACAATCACTAGGGGTAGGAACAGAAATTCTTGTAGGAATCTGCATAGAGCGCTCCTTAGAAATGGTTGTAGCACTCTTAGCTATCCTTAAAGCAGGTGGAGCTTATGTACCATTAGATCCAGGGTATCCACAAGAACGTTTAGCTTTCATGCTGTCAGATACCCAGGTATCTGTACTATTAACTCAAAAAGAACTAGTTACCAAATTACCTACTCACACAGCATTTGTAATTTGCCTAGACACAGATTGGAACACAATTGCCCAAAATAAAAAAGATAACCTAAGCACTAGTGTCACTGCTGATAACTTGGCTTATGTCATGTATACATCAGGTTCTACAGGTACACCCAAAGGTGTTAGCGTTATCCATCGTGGTGTAGTTAGGTTAGTCAAAGAAACTAATTATGCTCAACTCACGCCTGAAGAAGTAATTCTGCAACTTGCTCCTATTTCCTTCGATGCTTCCACTTTTGAAATTTGGGGTTGCTTACTTAATGGTGGGCGATTAGTAATCTATCCTCCTAATACACCATCTTTAGAAGAATTAGGGCAGATTATTCAGCAATACCAAATTACTACTCTTTGGCTGACAGCCGGTTTATTTCACCTGATAGTGGATGAAAAAATTGATGCTTTAAAATCCTTGCGTCAACTTTTAGCGGGTGGTGATGTCTTATCTGTTCCCCATGTGCAGAAGTTTCTCCAAACAGTAGAGAACTGTCAACTAATTAATGGTTATGGACCAACTGAGAATACAACTTTTACCTGCTGTCATTCGATAACAGCACCACTACAACCAGATGTTTCGATTCCTATTGGTCGCCCAATTGCTAACACCCAAGTTTATATATTAGATCAAAACCTCCAATCAGTATCAATTGGAGAAGCTGGTGAATTGTACATTGGTGGTGATGGATTAGCTAGAGGCTATTTGAACCGCCCTGACTTAACTACCGAAAAATTCATTACTCACTCATTTGATAACAATTTAGCAACGCGCCTTTACAAAACGGGAGATTTAGCTCGTTATCTTCCAGATGGAAATATTGAGTTTTTAGGTCGTATTGACAATCAGGTAAAAATTCGTGGTTTCCGAATTGAACTAGGGGAAATTGAGCGAGAAATTGCACAACATCCTGACGTTCGGGAAATTGTCGTTTTAGCTCGTCAGGATGAAGTAGGTGAAAAACAGTTGACAGCTTATATTGTTCCTCACTATAACAGCGGATACACGCACAATAAATTACGTGGTTTCTTACAACAGCGACTACCTAATTACATGGTGCCATCGGCATTTGTGATGTTAGAATCACTGCCTTTAACTGCAAATGGCAAAGTAGATAGACATAAATTGCCAGCACCAAGTAGAGAACGTCCACAACTGGAACAAGCGTACATTGCTCCCCAAAGCGATTTAGAACGTCTGCTTGCAGGTATTTTATCCGAACTGCTCAAAATCGATCGCGTTGGGATTGATGATAATTTCTTTGATTTGGGAGCAACTTCAATCTCAATTCTCCAAGTTGCTGCGCGAATAAAACAGGAACTTGGTATTGAGCTACCTGCTGTGAAGCTATTTCAGTATTCAACAATTGGCTCTTTAGCAAACTATTTGCATTCAAACCAGAACAGCCAACCGTCTTCTGACAAGCTGCAAAATCGCGCCCAACGCCAACAAGCAGCTCGGACTCGTCGCCGTAATCATCAACAAGGTGTTTAAGCAATGGTAAATATGCAAGCATCCAATAACCAAGATCCTAGTGATGGTGTTGCCATTATTGGCATGGTAGGAAGATTTCCTGGTGCTGGAAATGTCGATGAGTTTTGGCGCAATCTCTGTGAGGGATTAGAATCAACGACTTTCTTTCAAGATGAAGAACTAGATCCTAGTATCGATCCGAACCTTTGCAAAGATCCTAGCTATGTAAAAGCTAGAGGAATAATTCCTGGGGGAGAAACCTTTGATGCTGCCTTCTTTGGCGTTAATCCGCTAGAAGCTGTAGTTATGGACCCACAGGCTAGAGTATTCCTAGAGTTGGTTTATGAAGCCCTAGAAAATGCTGGTTATGAATCAGAGTCTTTTGAGGGTTTGATTGGTTTGTATGCTGGTTGTGGTCAAAATACTTATTTTGCTAACCATATTGCTGGTCGTATGGAAATTGTCGATCGCATCGGTGAGTTCCAAACGATGTTAGCCAATGAAAAAGACTTTTTAACCACCCGTGCTGCTTACAAACTCAACCTCAAAGGCCCAGCCGTCAGCGTCAATACAGCCTGTTCCACTTCTTTAGTAGCAGTCATTCAGGCTTGCCAAGCCTTAACCAGCTATCAGTGCGATTTGGCTTTGTCTGGTGGTGTATCTATGACTACACCTCAAAATAGCGGTTATATGGCTCAAGAAGGCAGTATGCTCTCTGGAGATGGGCATTGTCGTCCCTTTGATGTCAGCGCTCAGGGCACAATGTTCAACAATGGCGCAGGAGTGGTTGTCCTCAAGCGCTTAGAAGATGCACTCAATGATGGCGATCGCATCTATGCTGTAATTCGTGGTTCTGGTATCAATAATGACGGCGCTGATAAGGTGAGCTTTACCGCTCCCAGTGTAGACGGGCAAGCAGAGGCCATTGCAATGGCCCAAGCTTATGCTAACTTTCACCCAGAAACCATCTCTTATATTGAAGCTCACGGCACAGCTACACCTTTAGGCGACCCAATTGAAATTGAAGCGCTGACGCAAGCATTTCGGGTACATACAGATGCTAAACAATTTTGTGCGATCGGCTCTCTTAAAAGCAATGTCGGACATTTAGTTGCGGCGGCTGGAGTAGCAGGGTTAATTAAAACCGCTCTCGCTCTACATTATAAAAAGATTCCACCTAGTTTAAATTTTGAGGCTCCCAATCCCAAGATTGACCTTGCCAACAGCCCCTTCTATGTAAATACCCAACTAGCTGAGTGGTCGGAGGGTGAAACTCCGCGACGAGCAGGTGTGAGTTCTTTTGGTGTCGGCGGGACTAATGCTCATATTGTGCTAGAAGAAGCGCCACAAATCCAAAGTTCCGGATCTTCTCGCCCACAGCAGCTATTGTTGCTCTCGGCAAAAACTAGTCAAGCTTTGGAGGCTGCAACAGCTAATTTACAGCAGCATTTGCAATACAATGCCGAAATTAACTTAGCTGATGTAGCTTATACCTTACAGCGAGGACGCAAAGCTTTTAACTACCGACGCAGTATAGTTTGTCACGATATAACAGATGCGATCGCAGCCCTCCAATCTTTAGATCCAAATCAAGTAAATACCCGTCATACAGAAATTCGCAATCCAGCCGTTGTCTTCATGTTCCCCGGACAAGGATCGCAATATGTGAACATGGGACTGAATCTCTACAACCACGAACCTGTATTTCAGGAAGCAGTGGATGAATGTGCTGAAATCCTTAAGCCTTTACTGGGCAGGGATTTACGAGAAATTATGTATCCAGCACCGAGCGATGCCTACGGCGGGCTACGCCTACGCGAAACTGCGACTATCTCCTTGCGGCAAACTTGCTTTACCCAGCCAGCATTATTTGTTATTGAATATGCTTTAGCGCAACTGTGGCAAAGTTGGGGAGTCAAGCCCCAAGGCATGATTGGCCACAGTATTGGTGAATTTGTCGCTGCTTGTATAGCGGGTGTATTTTCCTTAGAAGATGCGCTGATGTTGGTTGCAACTCGCGGTCGCTTAATGTGGGAGTTACCAGCAGGGGCTATGCTCTCAGTGCGTTTACCAGCCAAAGAGGTAGAGCCACGATTGAGTGCAGAACTAGCGATCGCTGCAATTAATGGCCCTTCCCTGTGTGTAGTTTCTGGCCCCACAGAGGCGATCGCGACTCTGCAAAAACAATTAGAAAGCGAAGAAGTTATCTGTCGCCATTTACACACTTCCCACGCTTTCCACTCCCCAATGATGGATAGCATCATTCACCCCTTTGCAGAGGTAGTTGGGAAAGTTAAATTATCGCCACCCCAAATTCCCTTTGTATCCACAGTTACCGCCGATTGGATTACAGCCCAGCAAGCAACAGATCCGATGTATTGGGCTACACATCTGCGTCAGACTGTGCGATTTGCAGAGGGCGTACAAACCCTATGGCAGCAGCCAGAACGCTTACTGTTAGAGGTGGGGCCACGAATCACAACTACAACCCTAGCTCGCCAACAAGCAAAAGATATTAAACAACAGATAGCGATTCCTTCTCTGGGTGATAACGCCGAAAACGAAGCCGAATGGACGGCATTACTCAAGGCAGTAGGACAACTGTGGCTAGCAGGAGTATCTATTGACTGGAGCAACTTCTATCAAAGGGAAACGCGACAACGAATTCCTCTTCCTACCTATCCCTTTGAACGCCAACGCTTCTGGATTGATCCTCCACCTCATCCCAATCGCGCAGCAACTCCCAAACTTCCAAATCCCCAGTTATTAGAAAAGACCCAAACTATGACAACATCCCCTCAGCAAAAACTTATTCCTCTGCTCAAAGAAATTATCGAAGAAACATCAGGATTGGAAATTGCTAGTGTTGACGACTCGACAACATTTTTAGAAATGGGATTAGATTCCTTATCTCTAACGCAAGTCGGGTTAGCTTTGAAGAAAAAATTTAAAGTTAAGGTAACACTTAGGCAGTTACTAGAAATTTGCCCAAACTTAGTAACGTTGGCTGACTTGATCAATCAAGCCTTGTCTCCCGAAGCTTTATCTGCACTAGGATTAACAGAAACCGTTGCAGACCCCATTCCAGAAGCACCATTGCCAGAACCTGCACCTGCAACCACATCACCCACTTTGGTAGTGCATGAAGTTCATAGAAATGGATCAAATGGATCTACACCTCAGATTTCCCTGCAACCTGCTGCATCTAATAGCGTCTTAGAAGGTGTGATTAATCAGCAGCTACAAATTATGAGCCAGCAATTGGCGCTATTGGGTAATAGCAGTCAATCTGTAACAGTCCCAGTTGTACCTGCGGCGACATCTCAAAATAATGGTGTCAAGCCACAAAACGCTGTATCTATCCCCCCAATCCAAACCAGCAAAGAATCACAAGTATCTGTAGATACCGAGTCAAATGGTGCCAAAAAGGCATTCGGTGCGGCTGCTCGAATTGAAAAGACCCAGACTAAAACTCTGACAGCACAACAACGCACTCATCTAGACAAAATTATCCAAAGATATACAAAACGGACTCAAAAATCCAAAGAATATACTCAAACTCATCGCCCTTACTTAGCAGATCCCAGAACTGTTTCTGGGTTTAACCCGACGATGAAAGAGATGGTTTACCCCATCGTGGTATCTCGTTCATCTGGTTCTAAACTTTGGGATGTTGATGGCAATGAATATGTCGATTTAAGCAATGGCTTTGGCTTGAATTTGTTTGGTTGGTCGCCACCTTTCATTACCGAAGCAATTGAAGCACAACTCAAACTCGGCATGGAAATTGGGCCGCAAACTCCCTTAGTTGGAGAAGTGGCAAAGCTAATGTGTGAGTTGACCAACTTTGACCGAGCAGCCTTTTGCAACACAGGTTCGGAAGCGGTGTTAGGAGCGATGCGGATGGCACGCACTATCACAGGGCGTAACTTAATCGCCATCTTTTCTGGAGCTTATCACGGTATTTTGGATGAAGTAATTGTTCGGGGTACAAAAAAACTCCGGTCAATTCCTGCTGCTCCTGGTATCCCACCGGAAATGGTAGAGAACATTTTGGTAGTGGACTACGATTCGCCTGAGTCTCTAGAAATCCTCAGAAGTCGGGCTGATGAGTTAGCAGCAGTGATGGTAGAATCTGTGCAAAGCCGTCGCCCTGAATACCAGCCTAAAGAATTCCTCCAGCAATTGCGTGATTTCACGGAAGATGCTGGTATTGCCCTGATTTTTGATGAAATCGTTACCGGATTTAGAATTCATCCAGGTGGCGCTCAAGCGCATTTCGGTATCAAGGCAGATATAGCAACCTACGGCAAGATTATAGGCGGTGGACTACCAATTGGAGTCATTGCTGGCAAATCACAATATATGGATGCTTTAGATGGAGGGTTTTGGCAGTTTGGCGATGACTCCGTTCCAGAGGTAGGCGTGACTTACTTTGCCGGTACTTTTGTCCGCCATCCTTTAGCACTAGCAGCCGCCAAAGCAGTACTTCAGCATTTAAAACAGAGTGGTCCCAGCTTGCAGCAAAATCTCAATGCCAGAACCGATAAGTTTGTAGCGGAACTTATGGGCTATTTCCAGCAAGTTCAGGCTCCGTTTACAGCTTATAATTTCGGCTCCCTCTTCATGGTGAAGTCTTTACCAGAGTTTCCCTACGGAGATTTACTGTTTTACTTGCTGCGGGATAAGGGAGTGCATACTTGGGATCACCGTCCTTGCTTCTTGACGACAGCCCATTCCGAAGCTGATCTGGCTTTCGTAATGGCAGCCTTTAAAGAAAGTATTGCCGAAATGCAGTCTGCTGGCTTCTTGTCTGCACCGCCCATAGAAGTAACAAACCGCGAAGTTACCAATAACAGTTTACGTAATCGTCCTCCGCAACCTGATGCCAAATTAGGACGAGATCCCCAAGGAAACCCCGCTTGGTATATCCCCGATACCGAGCGTCCTGGGAAATATTTACAAGTCGCAAGTGTTTCTTGAAGTGCTTTCAAAAATCAAGTGCATAGACAGTGTAGTAAGCCTTAGTAATTTTTGCAAATAGTAAATACTCATCCATTTTTGTATGTCAGTTGATAATCTACTTGAACCGAGTTCTATTAAGTCCGATCCGAAGCTTCCTGAACAAATCATTGAAACCGATTTTTCAAACTTTCGGGAAAACTTCAACTCTTCTCACTTCATGTTTTCGCATAACCTTGCAGGACATCCTTTATTTGAGATCCCCCGCTTAGTTGAGCTTGCAAATACTATGCTAAGTCAGGGTAGAACAAATAAAATCCAGTCTTATATCAGCAAAGTTCCTGTTGAGCAAAAGTGGAATCAGCGACCTGGAATCAAGCACATTAACGAGGCGATCGCACATATTGGGGAATCGGATTCTTGGGTCATGCTTGAAGATGTTCAAGTAGACCCAGAATATGCTGCCTTGGTCAACCAGATTATAACTGAACTCGAAACTCTTACAGGTAAACCCCTTCGGAAGCAGATGACGTGGTTAGGTGCTTACATCTTTATTGGTTCCCCAAATTCTATTACACCTTACCATATCGATAGTGAGTTGAATTTCCTGTTTCAAATTCAGGGCGAAAAAGATATGAGCCTCTTCAATCAAAGTGATCGTTCTGTACTGAGCGAAGAGGAGATTGAAAAATTTTATGTAGGCGACCTGAACGTAGCAAATTATAGAGAGGATAATCAGAGTAAAGCAAGGGTTTACCATTTGCAACCAGGTAAGGGACTCCATCATCCGATATTGGCACCCCATTGGGCCAAAAATAGTAATAATGTCTCTGTAGCTTTGAGTATCCTCTTTTATCTGCGACCTTACGATCTCAAAGCCAGAATATATCAAGTCAACAGCTATTTACGCAGACTGGGATTAGAACCCACTCCACCAGGTAAATCTACTTTGAAAGATCGGCTCAAAATTTTTGCTCTGGGTCTTCTATCCGATCGCCAACCGAAAAGTAAATTTATGATACTGCGCTCTGGTGTATTAAGACTCAAATCTATTGAGGGAAAGTTAAAGCAATTTATCAACAAGATTGTCAAAAAAATCTAATTTTTTTCCAAGGACTAATTATTAATTAGCCTGAATATTGAATCGTGTTCTATAGCAATTCTAAATCATTTGTAAAATCTTTTCTTTTAGACACTTTGCGTAGCTTGTTTTTATACAATAACAAGTACTTGTTACATCCTTTATGTAGCCGACATAAATCAATTACGTGTTGAGTTTTAAAAATAATTTTTACAATTTAAATAGGATTGCTATAGATAGAAAATAAAACCAAAAATATCAATGTATAAACATATCAAATCGCTCACTTCTTTACGCGGTATTGCAGCCTTGGTTGTTGTTATACACCATTTTTCTTACTACGGTTTACCAAAAACAGGTTCAACTTTATCAGTCTATAGTAATTTTTTTAAAAATGGATATTTATGGGTTGACTTTTTCTTTATTCTGAGTGGTTTTATCATGACCCACGTTTATGCAGATGCTTTTTATTTAAAAGTAAGTTTAAATAACTATAAATTATATTTATTCTCGCGTTTTTCTAGAATTTATCCTCTGCATATATTTATTATTTCTCTGTTTGTTGGATTAGAAATTATCAAAATACTCTTCCTAAATACTTCTGCTTTCACTGGTAAGTTTAACTTAACTGCTCTTTTTGCCAATATTTTTCTTCTCCAAGCATTCGATCTAAAATGCCCACCTTTATTATGGTGTAGTACCTATTGGAATGAGCCAGCTTGGTCAATCAGTGTAGAGTTTTTTATTTACTGTATTTTTCCATTTTTATTATTATTTTTATTAAAAAACGATAGAAAAGATGATTTGATAATTTATAGCTTTACTCTCTTTAGTATCTTACTACTAATAACCTTTACCCGTGGCAATTTAGATACTATTATTGGCATCCCTTCAATAGCTAGATGCGGGCTAGAATGCATACTTGGTATTATAACTTACAAAATTTACCGCAGAGGTAATTATAAAAAGTATTTAAATATTAATTTACTGGCAATGATAGCTATAACTTGGATAATTATGATTATGCATTACTACTGGGATCATTTTCGTAACCTTCATGATTGGCTAATTTTACCGGCTTTTTCTTTACTTATTTTAGCTGTATCCATCAAGAATAATAGTGTGATATCAAAATTTTTAAATTCAGGCTTCATGCTATACATCGGGACTATATCTTACTCAATTTATATGGTTCATTGGTTTCTTCAAGAATTGTTAAAAATCTTCTGGATTTATAAATTTCACGATGTTTTTGGCAAAGGATTCACAGAATATCAAGCATTGACATCTTTAGGAGTATTTCTTATGATTATTTTATTGACTGCATCATTGACATATAGATTTGTAGAAGTTCCTATGCGTAATTATTTAAAGTCTACAATCTTGAGTAAACAATGTATTTAAAGTCAGTAATTTAAAAAAGATTGAGATTTAACCACATTCAATAAACTGAGAAAATAAGAGAGTTTTATGACCTTATCACCTGTAGATTACCAATCGACATTAACTGCGGTTGATTTTGATCCATTTGCAGATGGAGAATTACTTCTAACCGCTCCTGCTACAGAATCACAAAAAGAAATTTGGGCTTCTGTACAAATGGGTGATGCTGCTAATTGTGCTTATAATGAGTCTCAATCTCTGCGACTAAAAGGCAAACTTGATGTCAAACTTTTCCAATCTGCGGTGGAAAAGTTAGTACAACGTCATGAAGCACTACGGACAACTTTTAGTACCGATGGCAATACACTCTGCATTGTTGCTTCTCGGCAAATTGAAATTCCTATTATTGAACTGTCTAACCTAGAACCACAGGAACAACAGGAAAAATTAGCTAGGATCTTGCGACAAGAGATAGAGCAACCTTTTGATTTGGAACATGGGCCTCTATTTCGGGCAAAAATTGTCAAATTGCAGCCGCAGGAGCATCTAGCTATTTTGACAGCCCATCATATTATTTGTGATGGTTGGTCTTGGGCGGTGCTGATGCCAGATTTGGGTAAACTTTATTCTGGCTTGCAACAGGGTATTGTTCCTGAATTAGAAGAACCAGACTACTTAAGTGAATATGCGATTTTGCAGGAAGAAGAGGCAAATAGTCCAGAAGCGATCGCCACAGAACAATACTGGTTACAACAATTCGCTGACTCTGTACCTGTACTGGATTTCCCTAGCGATCGCCCCCGTCCCCCACTCAGAACCTTTAACGCCGCCCGCGAAGATTGGCATTTAAGCCCCGAATTAGTTGCCAACCTGAAACAACTAGGAACAAAACTCGGTTGTAGCTTTATGACTACGATCCTGGGAGGATTCGAGGTCTGGCTGCACCGTCTGACAGGGCAAAACGACTTGGTGGTTGGTATTCCAGCCGCCGGACAAGCTGCTTTAGGGCAATATAATCTTGTAGGTCACTGTGTAAATTTACTTCCATTGCGTAGCCAGATTCATGGCGAAAAGTCGTTCAGCGATTACTTGCAAACGCGGCGTTCAGCTGTCTTAGATGCTTATGACCATCAACAATTTACCTTTGGTAGCCTGGTCAAAAAATTAGTATTGCCACGGGATTCTAGTCGCATTCCCTTAGTACCAATTATATTTAATGTCGATCAAGCCTTAGACAGCGATCGACTTCCCTTTATCGGGTTAGAGGTAGAATTTTTTTCCAATCCCCGCGCATTCGAGAATTTTGAACTGTTTATCAATGCTACAGAATCGCATGGTGAACTTATTCTGGAATGCCAGTACAACACTAATCTATTTGACGCTGACACTATCCGCCGCCGGATGGCAGAGTTTGAGACTTTATTATGGGGCATAGTTGCTAACCCTAATCAAATTATTGCTAAATTGCCAATTTTGCCAGCAGTTGAGCAACAGTTATTAGCAACATGGAACAATACTCAAACAGCTTATCCTCAAGATATCTGCATTCACCAGCTGTTTGAAACTCAAGTGGAGAAGACTCCAGATGCGATCGCTGTAGTTTTTGAAGATCAACAAATTAGCTACCGCGAACTGAATCAGCGAGCCAATCAGCTAGCCCATTATCTCCAAAGCTTAGGAGTCGGGTCAGAAGTTCTAGTTGGTCTGTGTGTCGAGCGCAGCTTGGAAATGGTTGTAGGAGTTTTAGGCATTCTCAAAGCCGGAGGAGCCTACGTACCATTAGATTATGCCTATCCTGAAGAACGTTTAGCTTTCATGCTGCAAGATGCTCAGGTGTCAGTGCTACTAACCCAGGAGAAGCTAAAGTCAGGGCTACCCAACCATCAAGCAAAGATTATTTGTCTTGATAGCAACTGGCAGTCCATAGATTACGGGTTAGATAACCCAACACATAATATCACTTCCAATAACTTAGCCTACGTCATTTATACATCTGGCTCGACAGGTCAACCGAAAGGCGTTCAAATTCAACATCAGAGTGCTGTTAATCTCCTAAATGCGATCGCTAAAGAACCCGGTTTAACTGCTGAAGATACTCTCCTCTCTGTTACTAGCCTATCCTTTGATATTGCCGTTTCAGAAATTTTTCTACCCCTGTCTGTAGGTGCGAAGTTGGTGTTGGTGAGTCGTGAAGTTGCGGCTGACGGCACACAACTGTTAAAAACGCTAACCACCTCCGGGGCAACCTTTATGCAACCGACACCAGTTACTTGGCGGCTATTACTGGCAGCCGGATGGCAAGGTAGTCCTCAACTGAAGATGATTTCCACAGGTGAAGCCTTACCTAGAGACCTCGCCAATCAATTATTACCGAAGGGAGCTTGTCTGTGGAACCTGTACGGACCTACAGAAACAACGATTTGGTCAACAGGTTACAAGGTGACAACGGCAAATAAAGCAATAGGCATTGGTTGCCCTCTAGCTAATACGCAAATCTACATTTTAGACTCTCATTTAGAACCCGTTCCCATTGGTATATCAGGTGAGTTGTATATTGGTGGCGAAGGACTAGCAAGAGGATATCTGAATCGTCCCGAACTGACTGCTGAAAGATTTATTTCTAATCCCTTCAGCCCAAACCCGAAATCGCGCTTATACAAAACTGGAGATTTAGCTCGTTATTTACCAGATGGACATATTGAATACTTGGGTCGTATCGACTATCAGGTAAAACTGCGTGGTTTCCGCATAGAATTGGGTGAAATTGAAACCGCACTCCTGCAACATCCAGAAGTAAAAGAAGCCGTTGTCATTGTTCGAGAAGACACTCCTAACGAGACTAGTCTAGTAGGTTATATTGTTGCCGAAACTGGTCAAGATGGCTTGCAAGTGATTTCGCAATTGCGTCGATTCTTGAAACAACAACTTCCTGACTTTATGGTGCCAACGATCTTTATGGCACTAGAAGCTATGCCGTTAACCCCCAATGGCAAAGTCGATCGCAAGGCATTGCCAGAACCAGATGCTTCCCGCCCGGAACTAGAGGCAAATTATGTAGCACCTCGCACTCCCATTGAGCAGCAGATTGCAGATATCTGGGCGCAGGTTCTTAATGTCAAGCAGGTTGGGATTAACGATAACTTTTTTGAATTGGGTGGATATTCTCTACTAGGAATTCAAGTGGTTTCTCGAGTGCGCCAAGCCTTGCAAGCAGAAATTTTGATGTCCAATTTATTTGAATTACCAACGGTAGCGGATTTAGCTGAACGAGTGGAAACTCTGCGGTGGGCAACCCAAGGTGTTCAGGCTGCTGAGAGTGAAACAGCTGATGATTACGAGGAAGGTGAGCTATGAAAACATTAGATGAACTACTATCTGAGCTACGTCAGCGCAATGTCAAACTTTGGCTAGAGGGCGATCGCTTACGCTATCGGGCCGCAAAAGATAGTCTCACACCAGAATTGCTGACCGAGTTAAAAACTCAAAAAGCCGAAATCATCAACTTTCTCCGACAAATTAACACAGCCGCCAGTTCACAGATTCCCCCAATTGTCGCTTGTGAACGGAATGGTAACTTGCCGCTTTCCTTTGGTCAGCAACGGATATGGTTCCTCCATCAGTTTGAACCTGATAGTTCCTCAAATAATATGCCTGTTGTGGTGCGTTTCACGGGGAATCTGAATGTTGCTGTCTTAGAGGAAAGTTTAAGAGAAGTCGTCCGTCGCCATGAAGTTCTGCGGACAACTTTTCCACCAGTGAATGGCAAGCCCACTCAAGTAATTGCCACCGATGTTTCCTTGATACTGCCAATAATTGACTTGCGGCAAGTACCAGATGAACAACGAGAGGCGGAAGCTCACCTACTGGCAACTAAAGAAGCTCATCAACCCTTTGATTTAGGCAATGGGCCAATTTTGCGGGTGTTACTGCTGCGCTTAAGCGATCACGAACATCTGCTGATTTGGAATATGCACTGCATAGTTTGTGATGGAGCTTCATCCGATCTGTTCTATCAAGACCTCACTACTATCTATAAAGCATTATCAGCCGGTCAGGTTTCTCCTTTAACTCCCTTACCAGTGCAGTATGCTGATTTTACCAATTGGCAATATCAATGGCTCCAGGGAGAGGTTTTAGAGTCACAGGTAAACTACTGGAAGCAAAAGCTAGAAGGTAATTTACCCATCATTGAGTTACCTTACGATCGCCCCCGTCCTCAAGGAGTGCAAACCTATCGAGGCGATCGTGCTGCCCTGCTGCTATCAAAGACGCTGAACCATGCTCTAACAGAGATGAGTCAAAAATGGGGTGTCACCCTGTTCATGACTCTACTGGCAGCATTCGAGCTATTGCTCTACCGTTATTCTGGACAAGAAGACTTACTAATTAACTTTGCAAGTGCAGGTCGAGGACAAGTTGAAACTGAGGGGCTGATTGGATTTTTTTCTAATACTCTTGTACTGCGGAGTAACTTTGCTCTTAACCCAACTTTCCGAGAATTATTAGACCGAGTGCGTAAGGATTGTTTAGAGGCTTATACCCATCAAGACCTACCCTTTGAAAAGCTAATTGAAGAACTTAAACCAGAACAGCGAAGTCGCAATAGTTCACCCCTGTTTCAAGTAAAATTCTCCCTCAATCCTCCTTGGTCGAATGGTCGTGGCATGGCATCAATGCAACTACCTGATTTGACTATCACTTCTCTATTTGGCTACATCTATCATGGCAAAACCAAATACGATCTAACATTGGTTCTGCGGGAACAGGATAATGGTCTGGGCATGGTATTTGATTATAATGCCGAGATGTTTGATGCCAGTACAATAGAGCGGATGTTGGGACACTTCAAAACTTTGCTCGAAGGTATTGTTGCTAATCCCGATCGGCCGATATCTGAATTACCCCTGTTGACAGCAGGTGAACAACATCAAATGTTGTTTGATTGGGATGGCAAACAGACTGATTATCCTCAAAATACTTGTATCCATCAATGGTTTGAGGCTCAAGCTAAACGAACTCTAGATAATATTGCAGTAAGTTTTGAGAATCAGCAACTAACCTATCAGGAACTCAACCAGCGTGCAAATCAACTAGCCCACTATTTGCAAACTCTAGGGGTAAGATCGGGGGTACTCGTCGGTCTTGATCTAGAGCCTTCCCTGGAGATGATTGTGGGGCTGTTGGGTATTTTGAAAGCCGGGGGCACTTACGTATCGCTCGCTCCGACATCTGGGCAAGATGATTTGGCTTTCATTTTAGAAGATACCCAAATATCTTTGGTATTAACCCAAAGCTCATTGGTTGAAAAACTCTCTGAGCATCAGGCACAAGTTATCTGTTTGGATAGTGATTGGCAAGATATCGCTCTACACGTGATCGAAAATCCAATCTGTCACACCACAGAGCAGACTCTTGCCTGTGTGATGTATGTGTCCGGCTCCAAGGGAAAACCCAACGGTATAGCTATTACCCACCGTAATCTCGTCACCCACAGCCTAGCAATTAGCGAAACTTGGGGGTTGAGCCAGAGCGATCGCCTATTACTCATACTTAGTATCAGTTGCAATAATTTAATTGAATCACTTTTCCCCTGTTGGATTGCTGGTGCTACCGCAATTCTTCAGTCTCAAGAGCTACAAAACTCGACGACGCAGTTTTTCCCATTCATTGCTCAACAACAGATTAGCGTTGTCAATTTACCTACTGCTTTTTGGTATGAGTTAATTAAAGAGCCATCTGTATCTCCCCAAACTTTGCTAGCCAGCTTGCGCTTAGTCATGGTTGGTGGTGAAAAACTCTCACGTCAAGCTTATCTAACTTGGGTAGAAAAAGTTGGTAAACGAGTACGTTGGCTGAATGCTTATGGATCGCTAGAAACAACTTTAACCGCCACGGTTTACGATCCAAAGACTGCCACTGAAGCCAATAACACTCGGTCAGAAATTCCCATAGGAAAAGCGATCGCCAATACCCAAATCTACATTCTCGATCGGCGATCGCAACTCCTCCCTATTGGCGTAACTGGTGAAATCTACATCAGCGGTATCGGTGTTACACAAGGCTACTTTAACCGTCTTGAATTAACATCTGAGAAATTTATCCCCAATCCCTTTAGCAGCGAATCTGGGGCATACCTTTACAGAACTGGTGATTTAGGACGCTACTTAAGTGACGGTAATATTGAGTTTCTGGGCCGCTTAGACAATCAGGTAAAAATTCGCGGTTTTCGCATTGAGTTGGCTGAAATTGAAACAATTTTGGGTCAATATCCAGGCGTACAAAAAACTGTGGTGATTGCCAAAGAAGATGTTCTTGGGGATAAAACTTTAGTTGCTTATGTTGTTCCCAAACAAGGAGAAACTTTTGGGAGTGAGCAACTGCTGAGTTTTCTCCAGCAAAAGTTACCTGAATATTTGTTGCCTTCTGCCTTTTTCATAGTCGATTCTCTGCCATTGAATGCTAATGGTCAAGTTGATCGCCAAGCCTTATCTGCGCTGAATCCAAATAATTCTAAAATCGAAAAAACATTTGCCACAGCAGAAGATCCATTACAATTTCAGTTAACTAAAATCTGGGAAACCCTTTTAGGTATTCATCCTATTGGCATAAAAGACAACTTTTTTGATTTGGGTGGAAACTCACTACTTGCAGTACACCTGTTTTCTCAGATTGAAAAGATATTTGGCTTAAATCTGCCCTTAGCTATTCTCTTGCAATCTTCAACCATTGAGCAATTAACTAATATTATTCGCCAGCAAGGGTTTTCGCCAGAAAGCCATAATCAGGTTGAGAGTAGTACTAGTACCAACTCAGGAAAATCGATAGCTTGGTCATCACTAGTACCAATGCAGCCCAATGGTTCCAAGCCACCTATATTTTGTATCCATGCAATTGGTTTAAGTGTTCTCTACTACCGAGATTTATCACTTCATTTGGGTGAAAATCAACCATTTTATGCACTACAAGCACGAGGATTAAGTGGGAAAGAAGCTCCTTTTACCAAGCTTGCAGAAATGGCGGCTCATTACATCAAAGAAATACAAACTATTCAACCTGAAGGCCCTTATTTTTTGGGTGGCTCTTCCTTTGGCGGATTAGTAGCTTGGGAAATGGCTCAACAACTCGTAAGGCAAGGTCAAAAAGTAGCTCTGTTAGCTTTATTTGATACCACTGGCCCAAATTATATTAAACAAGCGCCATTAGAAAAGCGAGTTTCTCAGCATTGGGACAACCTGACAAAACTTGGGACTAATTACGTGCTTGAGCAAATCAGGAACAAAAGCTCTTGGCTGAAGTATAAACTTCAAGAAAAGTTCCGAAAATTGATCTTTAAGTTTTCCTTAAGAATCTGGCGGACTGTACCTTATAACTACCGTAAATTAACAATCGAAGAGGCCAATAAACAGGCAGCCAAAGAATACGTTCTAAAAGCTTATCCAGGTCGAGTCACTGTATTCCGAGCAGAAGAGCGCTTTGCATTGGAAAAACGAGAGGTTGACCCCCAAATGGGTTGGAGTGAAATGGTCTTAGGAGGTTTGGATATTCAAAATGTCCCAGGAAACCACGACTCTATTTTTAGAGAACCCCATGTCCGAACTCTATCTGAAAAGATGAGGGCTTGTATAGATCGAGCTATTGTAGACATCTAAAATCGATCTAACTAGTTTGCACAAATAGTTATAGCTTTCAACCTCATCTCGCTTTTGGGATGGGGTTGTTTTATTGAAACAGAATTCAGGAGTCAGGAGCCAGAATGGGCTAAACCTTAGCTATCCGCTAACAGAATGAATTTTGAACTTCATAGTGGATGAATCCAGGGGTTTAATACCCCCACTAAATCTGCATATTTAGTGGTGAAACAAAACAGTTGCGGGTCTGAATCCCCCACTGATTCATTCTGACTCCTGAATTCTGACTTCTGAGTTTTTCTTCAATTGCGGTTCATAACTTCAAGTGGCCGCTTGATAGATGTGTAAATGCGATCGCCAATAAAGCCCTGTGCGTGGGCGTGTTGGAGGCATTAACTTGGCGTTGGACAACCAAGGTACTGCAAATTATACCGCTGCTTTCGGGCCGAATTCTTTGTTTGCGCCATTTATTATTGTAGATGGTAAACCCGATGCAATTCTCAATAGCAATGTTGATAGGAATGTTTACTTTGCATTTTTGGGTGCTAACTCAGATAAGGTAGATCACATTCGACTGTTGGGAAATAACACCTTTGGTTTTGAATATTTAGTCAATGGTGGTGATAAAGATTACAACAATGTGATTGTACAGATAAATTTGAGTGTCAATCTTGCCTAGATGAAAGGCGAGTAATTACTTAGCAAAATCATACAACCTCGTCCCGGTTGCGGAGTGAGGTTATTTTATGTATAGCGATTACATGGACTCGCTATTAATTAAACTAGTAAATTTACTGAAGGCAGTTATTATCTTTCCTTTATAAATTTATATAGTTGATTCCTCTATGGTGAAAAAAATCTTCACTTTTACTTTTACAGTTAATTTTTATTAAATTAAACTAGCAAAAAAGTGATGGAGAATTATTTCATAATTAGGTATAGGTGATGTTTAACCAGGAAACCTCCTGTTTTTCGCCATTAGTGATATGCTCAATCCCTATATTCAATAATTTGTAAAAAATAATTCAGAAATTTAAAGTTTTTTTTATTACATAAATCTTAACTAGGGTATTTACTTAGGAAAGCATCTGTGATATTTTCATGTTGACAATCATAAAGTAAAATATACGGTGCTAAATTGAACAACCACGTTTATGTGTTTTGGTTTGATGATGAGTATCCATCTTACATAGTTGCAATACTAAATATTGATTTTAATTTTGTATAAATTATGTAGCGTTAACCAAGTGATAACTTGTCCTCGATCTATATACAGTATGCTTTATTTTGAAAAACGCATCACAATCGTAAGCGTGTGATATAAATACAGGTCTGCAATTAGACTAATCTTACCTATGTGCTGGTAGATATTTAAACACCTGAATTCCACAGAAGTATTGTCACCAATAGCATAAAACCAAACACTGCCACTGTTAGTAAAAGAGATACTCCCTAATATTTTCGACTTAATTACTCACTTTAACTCGTTTTATATGACTTATATTAAGAACACTTTTCCCGAATTTCTCACCACCCTAGAGGGGTTTGAGCAGTTGCCAGATGGAGCGATCGCTAATCTATCAGAACAACTGCAAGCCTGGCGCTATCGCATAGGCCAGAAAATCATTGGTAAAGAAAGTCTCCCGGAACGCATCACCATCATTTATGAGGGACAAGTACGCCTGTTGGGATACGACCCCCAGACGCAAATGCCAATCACCCTAAAATTACTGCAACCTGGAGAAATTATCGGTGAAATTGGTTTGTTGCGCGATATCGCCTGTGAAACAGCGATCGCTTCCACCGAAGTAGTATGTTTAACCTTGAGTGCAACAGCATATTTTAGCTTTCTAGCTTCATACCCAGCTTTTGCGGAAGCTCGGAAGAACCGCAGTTATTTGGTAGAAGTTTTCGATATTCTCGCTTCCTATTGGCAAAAGCAAGCGATCGCTACCTTAAATCTCAGAGAACTGGCAGAAAAAGCCTTACCACAGGCGAAAATACATTATCTCCCTTCCGGAAAAACTCCCTTCAACCAACTGGATAGTAAAAGCGTTTGGTTTGTGAGTGGCGGTGGTACAATCACGGATTTGTCACCTGGCGATCGCTTAGAATCAGACGATGACAGAGACAAGATTCAGGTTATCGGTCAAAATCCCGCACGGTTGCTTGGTATACATCCGTCAGATTTGCTCTTAGAAGATAGTCATGAGATAGAACTTGCAGTAACTGAAACCAGAGTAGATAGAGATAGCGCTGACGACCTAAAGATTATTCCTTACGCATCAGACGAAATAGTTCCACAGACAGCACCTCAAAACTCCAAGAATTCGTCAAAACAAAAATACCCATTTTTTGGCGGTAAAGGAGAACTAAATTCAGCCTTCGCCTGCTTCCAAATGATCGCGAAGTACCTAGAAATGCCGTTTCGTCGAGAGGTAGTTCGCCGCATCTTAACTGAGCAAGTCAAACGTCAGGGGACTATATCATTTCAAGTTACCGCTTACCTGGCAGAGTTAATCGGACTGAAGGCGCAGTTGATAGAGTTACCAGTCGCTTCAGTGACGCGCATTCCAACACCAGCGCTGATTCGCTACGGTGATAATTTTGCCGTTTTATATGAAGTAGATGCCAATACTGTGGTTGTGGGTGTTCCATCCAAAGGAATTGTGCGCTGCAAACCCGCTCAATTGGTTGAACAATTAGATGTCGATCCAACTGACTTTCCGCCCAAAGTTAGGGTATTACTGCTGACTGCTACTAACCAAACACCCCAAGAACGCTTTAGTTTACGATGGTTTCTGCCTTATTTGTCAAAGCACCGTCGAGTCTTGATAGAGGTCTTTGTCGCTTCCTTTTTCGTGCAGTTGGCAGCCTTGGCAAATCCCCTAGTCGTTCAGTTAATTATCGACAAAGTTATCACTCAAAATAGTATTGGCACACTACATATTTTGGGGGTTTTGCTATTAGTAGTCGGGCTATTTGAAGCAGTGCTGACTACCTTACGAACCTACCTATTTGTCGATACCACTAACCGGATCGATATGGGTTTAGGGTCGGAAATCATCGACCACTTACTACGTCTACCACTGCGCTATTTTGAACGCCGACCGGTGGGTGAACTTTCCACTCGTATTAACGAACTAGAAAATATCCGCCAATTCCTCACAGGTACTGCCTTAACAGTGGGATTAGATGCTTTGTTTTCGCTGGTCTATATCGGTGTGATGCTGATTTACAGTTGGCAACTCACCTTAGTCGGCTTAAGCACAATTCCAATATTTGTGATTATCACCTTAGTTGCTTCTCCCACCATTAGTAGACAGTTACGTGCCAAAGCCGAACGCAACGCCGAAACTCAATCTTATTTAGTGGAGGTGATGTCAGGCATTCAAACAGTAAAAGCGCAAAATATCGAATTGCGATCGCGCTTTTCCTGGCAAGAGCGTTACGCCCGATTTGTCGCCGCTGGTTTTAAAACAGTTGTGACTTCTACCCTTGCTAACTCTACGAGCAACTTTCTCAACAAACTTAGCAGCTTACTAGTTTTGTGGGTAGGAGCTTATTTAGTACTGCAACAAGAATTAACTTTAGGCGAATTAATTGCTTTTAGGATTATATCGGGTTACGTCACTAGCCCAATATTGCGTTTAGCTCAACTTTGGCAAAGCTTCCAAGAAACTGCTTTATCTTTAGAGCGTTTAAGCGATATTGTCGATACCCCACAAGAAGGAGAAACAGACCGCTACAATATACCCTTACCGACGATTAAGGGAGCAGTGAAATATGAAAATGTTTCCTTTCGTTTTGGCACAAGTGGCCCTCTGCAACTTTCTAATGTCAACCTCGAATTTGAGCCAGGGAAATTTGTCGGCATTGTCGGGCAAAGTGGATCTGGTAAAAGTACGATGATGAAGTTACTGCTGAGACTCTACGAAACTGAGTCCGGCAGAATTTTGATTGATGGTTATGATATTGCCAAAGTGGAACTTTATTCGTTGCGACGACAAATTGGCGTAGTTCCCCAAGAGACATTATTGTTTGACGGTAGCGTTCAGGAAAATATTGCCCTAACCAATCCCGATGCCACAACCGAAGAAATTATCGAAGCGGCTCAGGTTGCGTGCGCCCACGAGTTTATCATGAACTTACCCAACGGTTACAACTCGCGGGTGGGAGAACGAGGTTCTGCACTTTCCGGTGGACAAAGACAAAGAATTGCGATCGCTCGTTCTGTGTTACAACGACCAAAATTATTAGTTTTAGATGAAGCAACTAGTGCATTAGATTATCCCACAGAACGCCAAATATGTCTCAACTTAGCCAAAGCATTCAAGGGCGATACAGTATTTTTTATTACCCACCGACTGAATACCGTCAGTAATGCAGACATGATTGTTGTCATGGATAACAGCAGGGTTATAGAACAAGGTAGCCATCAAGAATTAATGGCTACCAAGGGTCATTATTATTACCTGTATCAGCAACAAGATGTAAACTTGTAATTAGTCATTATTGAGGGCAAAGGTTTTTGGCATCGGGAAACATTGCCCACTCTACAAAAAAGTCAAAATCCAAAATCCAAAATTGTTATGACTCAACTTAATGGGAATCACCTCAACGGCAATCAGAAAAACGGCAATCACAAAAATGGAGTGAAGCACGATTCACAGGTACTGACAAAACAACAGAAAGCTGCTCAAGAGTCTTTTACTAACTTAAACAATCAGGAGTTTGAGCAATCTATTGTCTTGCGCCAATCTCCAATTTGGTCGCGTACAATCATGATTACACTAGTAGGGCTAGCCTGCTTTGGAATTGCTTGGGCTTATTTTGCAAAAATTGAGCAAGTAGTGCCAGCAACAGGGCAATTAAAACCCCAAGGAACAGTCAAAGAAGTTCAGGCTCCTGTTAGTGGAGTGGTGAAAACAGTTAATGTAAAAGATGGACAAGAAGTAAAGGCAGGTGATTTACTGCTAACTTTTGATTCCATCGCCTCTGTTGCCGAATTAAATTCTTTGAATAAAATTCGCCTTGCATTAATGAAAGAAAACCAGATTTATCGCCGATTGATGGGTGCAAGTACTGCCAATGGATCTGAACTGTTATATTTGCGCGGGAACTTGCCACAAGAAACTGCTTTTTTGCTGAAAAGTCGGGCAGCATTAGTAGCAGAAAATGAGCTATTCCGCACTCAATTAAAAAATTCTGGTCAAGATTCTGGAGTAGGAATTGATGAACAACAACTTCTACGAGTTGCCAAACAGGAATTAGACTCTCGATCTTCCGCAGCACGATTGGAAGTAGAAAAAACCAAAAAACAACTGGTTCAAAATCAAATTAAGCTGGAAGATAGTAAATCAAGTTTAGCTATTCAAGAGGGGATTTTAAATAAGCTGAAGATATTAGCAGAAGAAGGTGGGATTTCTCAACTTCAGTATCTCAATCAGCAACAAGAAGTTCAAAACCGCACGGCAGAAGTAGCGCAACTAGGTGAGGAACTGAAACGTCTCCAGTTTGATATAGAAAAAGGACAACAAGAGTTAAGCAATACGGTGGCTGTTTCTGATAAAAGCATTTTGGATAAGATAGCCCAGAACAAACAACAGATTGCCACAATCGATAGCCAATTCATGAAAGTTGTGCTGGAAAATGAGCAGCGTTTGGCAGATGTCAATAGTAAAATATCTCAATCACAGTTAAATGTTAAATATCAAGAACTCCACGCACCTGTAGCTGGAACAGTTTTCGATTTGCAAGCAAAAAATCCTGGATTTGTCGCAACTCCAACTACAAAACTGTTGCAAATTGTCCCCAATGAAAACTATATCGCTGAAGTTTTCATCACTAACAAAGATATTGGGTTTGTGCGAAAAGGTATGAAAGTAGATGTCAGAATTGACTCCTTTCCTTACAGTGAGTTTGGCGATATCAAGGGAGAAGTGACTGGGATAGGTTCAGATGCATTACCGCCAGACCAAACCCATCAGTTTTACAGATTTCCGGCAAAAGTCTCATTAGATAAACAATCCCTAGTAATTAAGGGTAAAAAAGTTAACTTGCAATCAGGTATGTCCATCAGTGCCAATATAAAAGTGCGCGAAGAACGGACTGTGCTTAGTTTATTCACTGAGTTGTTTACCAAGCAAGTTGATGCTCTTAAAGAGGTACGATAAAGAGGGTTGAGTTAAAAGACCGCAGTGACTCCACAAGGAGAGTTGCTACTTCACTAAGTACATTAGTACTGAGTACTTTTTCCTTTCTCAGCACTCAACACTCTTGATAATGGTTAATTTTCAACGCATCGAACCCGCTTCCGGACAAGAATCAGTTTGGGATTATCCCCGTCCTCCTCTTTTGGAGGATACAACCAAACATATCCAAATAATCTTTAACGGAGTAGTAATTGTAGATACTCACAGCGCCAAACGTGTTTTAGAAACCAGTCATCCTCCTTCTTACTACATTCCCCCAGCGGATATCAAAATGGAATATCTACAGATAACTCCGCAATCCAGCTTTTGTGAATGGAAGGGAAGTGCTGGTTACTACACAATCCGAGTTGGTGAAAAAGAAGTCCATAATGCTGCCTGGTTCTACCCCAAGCCCACACCAGCCTTTGAATCTATGAAGGACTATGTAGCTTTTTATGCTCATTTAATGGATAAATGCTACGTCAATGGCGAAGAGGTGCAACCACAACCAGGTAACTTCTACGGCGGTTGGATAACCAGTGATATTGTAGGGCCATTTAAAGGCGCTCCTGGTACTTGGGGATGGTAAGCCGATTTTGGATTTTGGATTTTAAATTTTGAATTCAAATTCAAGAATGTTGTTTCTAAATCCAGATGAAAGTAGAAGTAGTACCACATAATCCAACATAGCACGGCAAATTCGACGATGAATCAAAGTATGTTGCGCTTACACTAGGTGAAAATGTAGTTGCTATTCACCATATTGGCAGCACAGCAATTCCACATATCTGCGCCAAACCCATTATTGATTTGCTGGTTGAAGTTGAAAACATTACCAAAGTAGATGATTGTAGTTTGAGTATGGAAGCATTAGGTTATGAAGTAATGGGCGAGTTTGGCATACCAGTTCGCCGCTACTTTCGTAAAGATAATGAAACAGGTACAAGAACGCATCATGTCCACACCTTTACAACCAGATAGCCAGAAGTAGAACGACACTTAGCATTTCGGGATTACATGATTGCACATCCTGAAGATGCACAAAAATATAGTGAATTAAAACGTAAGTTAGCAAAACAATATGCTAACGATATCATCGGATATATGGATGGGAAAGATGGGTTCATCAAAGAAATGCAAAAGAAAGCATTGGTATGGTGGACACTGAATAAATCTGAATAACACAATCTCTTTTACCCATCTCCCGTAACATTTAAAACTCCAATTCTGTATTCCAAAGATAGACTAATAAACCAAGTTTTCTGAAATATCAAAAAACCCGGTTTATAGGATTACTGAATTGATGTTATAGCTACCTAGCAGCTTTCGTTTCAAACATCAAATACGTTCCTCCTAGCCCTTCTACAATTGTGCGTGTATTGGCAATCATCATTTTCTGATAAGTGTCGGCGTCGCTTCCTGGTTCACTAAGCCCCTCAGCATACAGCTTTCTGTCAGAAATGTTCACTTCAGCTTCTTTGGCTACAGATTGAATCAAATTAGGATTAATTTCCACCTCAGCAAAAATTGTTGAGACTTTAGCCCGTTTAATGTTTGTAGCCAAATTTTTGACTCGTTCTGCTGTCAGCTTTTCATTAGTACTAATACTTTGCAATCCTCCTGTCAATGAAATACGGTATGCTTTGGCGTAATAACTCAGTGCATCAGAGGTTGTAACTAACTTACGTTCTTTGGTAGGAATACTGGCAATTCTTGACTTAATCCAATTATCTAGTTGAGTGAGTTCATTGGTAATTTTTTTAGTATTACTGCTATAAACCTCTGCATCACTAGATGGTAATTTTCTCAAATTACTATTAATTACCTGCACCATTCTGATAGCATTTTTGGTATTGTGCCAAACATGAGGATCGGTTACATTCTTACCACCTGGCTGAAATTTTTGTGGCTTAGGCACTGCCAGTTGAGCGACGGCTATTTTTGGTGTAGGGTTTTTAGTCGCTTTAATTAACTTGATCAGATTTGGTTCAAAATTGTAACCATTATAAAGAATAAGATTAGCTTGCTCAATTGCTTTACGATCTTCCGGTTTTGGTTTATAAAATTGGGGATCGGCAGTAGAGGGAATTAAGCAGGTGAGGTTAACTGTATTTCCAGCAACCTGCCTGGTTAAGTCACACAGTACGCTTGTAGTCGCTACAACTTGGGGAAGATTCTCATTTACCTGGGTGTTAGTCTGAGTGAATGTAGTTCTTACAGCTTGATTTCCACATCCAACAAATCCAATTGTCAAGGCCGCAAGAATAGTGCGGAAGAAATTATTCAATGGTGATTTTTTTGACATCCTCAACTCCTACTGGATGTATAAAAAAAGATAATCATTATTGGTAAAGTATTAGTAAAATACCAGGGGAAAGTCTTCAGCAGGGAAGAGGTTAAGGGCTGAGGGGGAAGCCTTCGGGAAAGAAAAGGGTAAAGGTTAATGGAAGAGGAATTAATAGACTTTCTCCTTGATCGCTTCGCTTATCTGTTTCTCCAGTCCACACCCAGCAATTTTTGGTTGGTGAACCACTAGTGAGGTTTTTACAGGCAAAATATTAGTTAACTGCACACGACAGGCTGGAAAACTGGTAGAGGTAGGAGCACAATAATAAAGGCAATGCTGGGGAGTATCCAAAGAGGGTAGTGTAGTTCTCTCACCATCTGTTGAAGGGTCTATACCATTGTGCTTACATCCCACAAAGCTCCAAATTGACTAGGATTATCAAGTTAAGAAGTCGGAGGTAGTAATGATGGGGCTTATGGAGCATACGGGTTGATTTCGCAAACCGAGTCGTGAATCTAAGGCAATTGTAGCTGTGGTTTTGCGAGGTGTGGACATATCATTGTTACAAAATTGGCAAATTGGCGATTTTTTAGCCATCAGCCTTTGTTACACTAATTTTCACCTAGTAAAGTCTTTCAATATTGGTTAGAGCATCATCTAACTACTTTTTATTGCCAGAACCCAGATGTACTTTGTGCCATAAATTTTATCCTCTAGTTTCTTCATCATTCAATAAGAGCCAAATCAAGTATATAGAACAATTCCTCAAAGTTAATATTGGTCAAGATAAACAATGGTAATTTTAGTTGTCATAATTAACACCCTGATTTCGCTGACACTACTCTATGTGGCTTGGCGGGTGTGGCAACTTAAGCAGCAGCTAGCATATATAGCAGATAGGTTAACCGCCTATGAAAGTTGTACCAATGCAGCACTGAATAAAGCACCTGAAAATATTTATCTCAGCCAACAGAATATTTATAACTTACGGCAGAGAAATCAAGCGCTACAAATACAAATTCAACAAGTGCGGCAAATTATCAGTCTACTTTTGCTAGGACGGCAAATTTGGCAGCGTTATTTTCTGAAGCTAGAGTTAATATCTGGGAAAAGAACAGCTGCAAAATGAGTTACAGCAGAATTCAGAATTGCGAATTCAGGAGTAAAACACGCTTTATATCTGGGAAGCAGAATTAGCTTGTGTACCTCACCAACTTCAAATCTGCTCTATGTCAGGTTCAGATGAACATTGATGATTAAGGCTGACGGGGGAAAACGCAGAGAAGTCCGTAGTAAGATCCCATAGAGTGCATTGACTTCTAGCGTAGGCATCGCTTCCCCTTTCCATACCCTCAAAGCTTGTTACTAAGAGCGTCTCCATCAGGAGAAGGGAACGGAACTACTCAAGACACAACCCAAAGAGATGCCCACCAGAGGTATCAAAACTTTGGGAGATATGGGGAGTTTTGAATTATAAGCAATTAATGCTTTTAGTATTAATGAATAAAAGCAACATTTCTGGCTGATATTTTGTCACCATAGATTGACTGAATAAAATCAGTTGAGTCTTGCAAGGGGAGAAAACCCACCTAAAATGGGTGTAAGGAGAGAAACAATAAGATGTCTAATAACCGTTCTGGAGTATTTATTGGCGGTTTGATGCTGGGAGCTACCATCGGTGCTTTGACCGGTTTACTCGTGGCTCCACGCACAGGGCGCGAAACGCGTAAAATTTTGAAAAAATCTGCCAATGCTATCCCAGAATTGGCAGAAGATTTATCAATGAGTGTGCAAATTCAGGCAGATCGTCTCTCTGCTAGCGCACTGCGAAACTGGGATGAGACTTTAGATAGATTACGGGAAGCGATCGCAGCAGGTGTAGATGCCAGCCAGCGAGAAAACCAAGTCTTAAAGCGACAAACATCTGTTGAAGACTCAGATTCGCTTCCCCAGCAATTAGAACGCTCATAAATGATATAATCGTGATTGAACCCCTGTTTTGGTTGGGACTTTCTTTACTTTTAGTCGCCACAAGCTTGACTGCGGTTTTAGTGGCGGCAATACCGGCTTTGCAGGAGTTAGCACGCGCAGCTCGCAGTGCAGAAAAGCTATTTGATACTCTCTCGCGGGAGTTACCACCCACTTTAGAAGCTATCCGCGTGACTGGCTTAGAAATCACTGACTTAACTGATGATGTCAGTGAAGGTGTAAAAAGTGCTAGTCAAGTAGTGAAGCAAGTTGACCAAAGTCTTGATAGCGCAAGAATTCAGGCTCAAAATTTGCAAGTAGGTACGCGCAGCATCTTGATTGGCGCGAAAGCTGCTTGGAAAAACTTCACGCGCCAAAAACCCGTAAGGCGCACGAGCGATCGCTTACCAAGCAATGAAAAGCCACCTCTAACGTTGCGAGAACGAGAAGTGCTGAAGCAAGAAAATCGCCGAATCAAAGCAGAAGTGTACCGTGCTAATGACGGTTACAACGACACTGCTAGCTGGGAAAGCAATTTTGATGACGAAGATTGAATTAGGGCATTGGGCATTGGTATTTGAAAACTCTTTCCTAGTCCCTAGAGCGTGTTTTCAAACCCCAAATTAGACTTAATTGTAGGTTGGGTTGAGGGATAAAACCCAACATTTAACGTTGTTTTGTTGGGTTGCGCTTCCCTACGGGACGCTACGCGAACGCTTAACCTCAATCTATGTTTCCTACCTCTTTCCCATGCCCCATGCCCAATGCCCCATGCCCAATACTCAAAAACGCTTTGCTTTGATCCCTTAGATTAGAGTAAAGTAAACAAGTGTAAAGAACTATCATTTTTCTAGTACTCTTTTAAAACAACTTGTTCGCTTTTACCGTTAATATTTGTATAAAAACGTCCATGCAATCTTGTTTTTGGCGACGAATTCTAGTATCTATTGCAGTATTTTTTCTGGTTGGGTCAATTTGGGTGATGCATTCTCCCCCAGCACTGGCTTATGACAATCCTGAGTTACTTCCTGACACCTTTACCCCAGTTGTAGATTTAGCTAAATCTCTGCCTGTGCTGCAAGAAGAACAGCTTGTCAAAGATTTAGAGCAGTTTGAAGCTGACACGGGCTGGAAACTGCGAGTATTGACCCAGTATGACCGCACCCCAGGTCGCGCGGTTATCAAATATTGGGGTTTGGATGACAAAAGCATTCTACTCGTTGCTGATTCTCGTGGTGGTAACATCCTCAGTTTTAGCGTCGGCGATGCTGTTTATGAACTTTTACCCCGGACTTTTTGGATAGAACTGCAAACCCGCTTCGGTAATTTGTATTTTGTCCGCGAACAAGGCGAAGACCAAGCCATTCTACAAGCCTTAGAATCGGTTAAAGGCTGTTTGCTCAAAGGGGGCTGCAATGTTGTCCCCGGACTACCACGAGAGCAATGGATTCTCACCTTGATTACCTCAGTTATTGGTGGGGTGATTTGTGGATTTGCAGCTCAACCCCGCGAAAAAGGACAAGTTTTTGCTTGGCAATGGGCTTTAATTTTCTCACCTTTGTGGGGAATCTTGTTTATTGCCTTCGGCATTGGGCCAGTTGTAACGCGTACAAGCGACTGGTTGCCTTTAGTTCGCAATATCTCTGGGTTTCTCATTGGCGTCTTGGTTGCCTACCTATCTCCTATTTTCAGTCGGTCTTCTTCTAGTAATGAGTTATGAGTGAGTAGTTAGGAGTGAGTAGTTTAATTAACTTATAACTCCTAACTCCTAACTCTTAACTCTCTGAAGCTGATAAGCTGAAAGCTAATATTTGAGAAGCTCAACAAAAATGGAATGGCACGTAACTGATGCTCAAAGTTTAGCAATCATTGATAGTGAAATTGGCGATCATGTCTTTTCACCCGCAGAGTATGAGATTGTGCGTCGGGTAATCTACGCCACGGCTGACTTTGAGTATAAGTCTTTGATTCGCTTTTCTGAGCGTGCCTTGCAAGCTGGAGCAGCAGCGCTAGCCGCACGTACCACGATTGTGGTAGATGTGCCGATGGTACAAGTAGGTATTGCTTATGACATTCAAAACACCTTTGCAAATCCAGTGTATTGCAGCATGGAAGCTCTAACACGCCCTCAAAAAGAAAAGACTCGCGCAGCATGGGGAATAGAAACCTTAGCAAAGCGTTATCCAGAGGGCATTTTTGTGGTGGGTCAAGCGCAAACGGCACTGACTGCACTGGTGGATTTAATTGAAGTTGAGGAAATTAGACCTGCTTTAATAATTGCAACTCCAGTAGGATTTGTAAATGTTGATGAAGCTAAGGAGCGTTTACAAGAGTCTCTAGTGCCTCACATTATAATTGACAGCCGCAAAGGTAATGCAGTTGTAGCAGCTGCGATCGTTGATGGGTTGGTAGACTTAGCTTGGCAAGCCTATGGACAAGATGGAAATCGGGGGAGCTAGGAAAGTCGGCTCTATTATATTTTGTATCCAAAAGAGTATTCATAAATCATTGAATATCCTGATATTTCTGTGAAGTCGTGCCGTTCAAGGAGCCTTTTCTTGTGGTAATTCAAGGTTTCAGTTTAAGCGCATCTCTTACAATTCCTGTGATATTAAGTCTTTTGGGTGATGGAGAAGGAATAAAAGTATATTTAGTTAAAAACGTTCGTCAGGTATCTACTAACAAGGAAATTATCCTATCCAAGGGTGAGCTAATCAGCACTAGGGCAACTCCAAAAACATACTATGTTAGTGGTGCTGGAGATGACACAAATAGCGGACTCTCTACTTCATCCGCCTTTAGGACAATTCAAAAGGCAGCAAATCTGACTAACCCTGGCGATACAGTATTGATTATGAACGGAGTGTACACAAATTTAAGCAAAGCTGGTAGTGCAGTAAGTATTAAACGTTCTGGAACTGCAAAAGCATGGATTAAGTATAAAGCATATCCTGGTCATGTCCCAAAAATTCGGCACAATACATGGAACGGTATCTCGATTTCAAATAGAGCTTCATATATCGAGATAAATGGGCTGGAGGTAATAGGAAATAATGCCAATATAACCCTTGATTATGCGATGAGTCAGAAGACTAACAAACGAAACCCGCTAACGAATGGAAACTGTATCAGTGTGGATGGACGAACAAATGGTCATAGTCACCATATACGTATTGTCAACAACAAGGTACATAAGTGTGGAGGAGCAGGCATTTCAGCGATTGAATCGGACTATGTGACAATAGATAATAACGAAGTTTTCGATAATGCCTGGTATAGCGTTTATGGTACCAGTGGGATTTCGATGTTGAATAATTGGAATTCTGACAACAAGCGGGGATACAAGATGTTTGTTACGAACAATAAAACCTACAACAATCGTATGTACATCCCTTGGATTGCAGTCGGAAAAATCACAGATGGTAATGGCATTATTATCGATAGTACAAGAAATGATGAAAACCCAAAATTGGATGCATATAAAGGATATACTTTAGTTAAAAATAATCTGGCATTTAATAATGGTGGATCGGGTATTCATGCATTTTTAAGCGAGCATGTTGATATTGTAAATAATACAGCTGTTTTAAATAATCAGAGTCCAGAACTTAATGGCGGGCAAATATTTGCTCATACGTCATCTGATGTCAAAATTCTAAGGAACATCCTCTATGCTTTTCCTGGAAAAAATATTAATAATAAGACTAAAAATAAAAACGTTATTTATGATTATAATATCTACATGAATAGCTCTAAGATAAATGTTAAGGGGCCTCACGATATTGTTGCGGGCTCACAATTTTTAAGCAATTATCCTACTCTAAAAAAAATATCTGGCAATTGGAAATCGCGGTTAGATAAACAAAATCCGCCAACACGGCCTTATGTCGAACCTAAGTCGGCAGGTTTTACCTGTGGGACAGTGACTTATCGTTTGCAAGGAAAACTCATCAAAGTAGGATGCTCTCGTTAGCAAGAAGACAGGAGAGATTTATCCCGAATCTAAATGCTTGAACCTCCTGGGCGACCATCGAGAAGTTTTGCAGTTGAGAGCAAACTGCTGAAATATTGGCGATTACATCTCGTAATTATTAAATGACTTGAACCCTGCGTAAATGCAGGGCGTAGGTCTATCTATACGTTTCTGAAAGAGAAGCCTGTATTAATTACTTCTTCAATCCTCTACTCTACGACGCCGCCGACGCGGTTTTTGTTGTTGGTCTTCACGCAAGCGACGACCGACTTCGTTAAAGAAATCCCGCCGCAGATAAGGATAATCGCTAACCCACAGGTCACGATTGGGAAAGTATATATCGCTGAATTCTTCAATACTGCTCAAATCTGGACGATTTGACATCACTACCATTTCTGCAATTTGGCCGCGAGTAATAACTTTGTGGGCAGGACGTAATGGTGCTACAAACTCAATGGTAAATCCCGTGTCATCTCCTACCTCTAAGTTTATCTGTTTTTCTCGGTTTTCTATAATCACCAATTCGCCTTTGTTATTGACTGTTTCGGTTTTACCCATCAACTGGTCTGTAATCCACCAATCTAGGACTCGACCACGGAAAAAGCCGCCGTACTTATAACGGCGGCATTGTAAATTCCGCATACTTGCTTGAAACACTGGATACCACAGCCAAAAAAAAGCGCTAATTACCCCTAGCACAAATACTATTGAAGCAAACTCAAGCTTGAAAACAACTGTTGCAAGCAAAATAACAACTACTGCAACTACAGAAATTAACAGCCGTTGCAAAAAATTTGAGAACTTCCCCCAATAGTACTTGTACTGCAAACCAGTGGCAATTAGGGGGACAACTTGTTCAAATTTCTGGCGAGTCAGTGGTACTAACATGAGTGCTAAGTAATGAATGCCCAATTGTGTGTTTAAAGTATCTTTTCTAATCCATATACTAACGACTTTAGCGCTAAAACTTTGCGAATCGCTAGTAGCACTCCTGGCATATAACAAGCGCGATCGCTCGTATCATGTCGTAAAGTATAAATCTGTCCTGCTGCGCCAAAAATCACTTCCTGATGGGCAATCAATCCCGGCAAGCGCACGCTATGAATTCTAATCCCTTCATCTGCGATACTGCCCCTTGCTCCTGCTAATTTTTCCGTTTCTTCTACAAGAGCAGGGTTAAAAGTTTTACCCAATTCTCCTAATAACTGCGCCGTTTGAATGGCAGTACCACTGGGAGCATCAGCCTTTTGGTTGTGATGCAGTTCGATAATTTCTACATGGTCAAAATATTTTGAGGCTGCGATCGCAGCTTGTTGCAACAGTACCATCCCAATGGAAAAATTAGGAATAATTAGACAACCAGTGCTAGCTTTGTCGGCAAAGTCTGCCAAGTCTTGAATTTGTTCTGGACTTAACCCAGTAGTGCCAACTACAGGACGAATACCGTAAGCGATCGCACTGCGAATATTGTCATAAACTGAGTCAGGATGGGTAAAGTCTACAATCACTCCTGGAGGAGACTGTCTGTCGCCAGCCACATACCCCAACATCGGTTCTAATTGATTGGTAATCGGCACTTCCAAAGGTTCGCTTAAACCCGCCAACTCCCCAGCATCTTTATCTTGATGTTCCAAACTGTGGTCAATTGCACCCACTAGGTTTAAGTCAGGTGCTTGCGCCACCGCCTTAATCACTTCACGGCCCATTTTGCCAGCAGCACCGTTGACAATAACCGGGATAGGAGCTTGATTCGTCATAGGTCGAGAAATACTTTTTGAGTCAACAAGGGAATTGTAAAGACTTTGGCGATCTAGTAGCTAGCTTCTCAAATTTTTGGCTTAATTCTACCTACCTGAATTGTGCAGCTAATCGCTTACTTTTTCTACTCCCCAAAAGATCGGTTCTCGTTTTCATCGCACTATCTTACTCAGTAACCCGTTTTATTTGCGGATCGTACTGCCTTGATAAGTAGTCCTTATAAAATATATCAGCCTTTGTTTGTCAAGTCTAGTTGACCAATTGTAATATTATTGTTATATTTATTTACATAGCTTAGTAAAGCGCCAAAGTAAGCTGCATAGCTAAAATTGCACCTTGTCTATTACCTATCTAGTTTTGGTTGCATTGGGTGTTAACTAAGAAAAACAGACTTCGGTTTTGAAATATCCCATCGACATTTGGACTTCTCCCATCTACCTCGGCTATCAAGTCGGGGTTTTTTATGTTCTCGATTATTTCCTTATTTCTTTTACTTTTCTAAGGAAACTTCCGCTCTCGCACTTCCACGGCATAATCTTGCACGGCTTTGGTAATCGTCTCGCGCAAATTCGTGTAAACTTTGGCGAATGGTGGATGCTTTTCTGCCAGTCCGAGAACATCTGAGGTAACTAAAACTTGTCCATCGCAGTGAATTCCCGCACCGATACCAATTGTGGGAATACTTAATTTTTGTGAAATCTGCATTGCTAAATCTGCGGGTATATGCTCTAACACTAGAGAAAATACACCAGCTTGTTCGAGAGCGATCGCTTCTTGTAAAATCCTCTCACTGGCTTCTTGTGTCTTTCCTTGTTGTCGCAAACCCAGTTGATGTATTGATTGTGGTGTCAAACCGACATGACCCATAACTGGAATTCCAGCTTGTACTAAACGAGCCACAGTTTCGGCCATTGCTGGATAGCCACCTTCTAACTTTACCGCTTGAGCGCCCGTTTCCTTTAGTACCCGCCCAGCTGAGTGCATCGCTTGTTGGAGACTTTCTTGATACGTCAAAAATGGTAAATCTACAACTACTAATGCCCGTTTCACCCCACGGCGCACAGATTTGGCGTGATAGATAATTTCATCCAAGGTGATTGGCAGTGTTGTTTCATACCCTAAAACTACCGCCATCGAGTCACCCACAAGGATTAAGTCTACACCAGCTGCATCGAGAAGTTGAGCGATCGCATAATCCCAAGCGGTCAACGCGACAATTGAACGTCCCTGTTGTTTCCATTGAATTAATTGCTGGGTAGTAATTGCCATTTTTTTAGTGTTGAGTGCTGAATTAGAAGTGCTGAATTAGAAGTGCTGAGTTAGGAGTAAATAGTTGAGGATTTAATTTAATTCATAACTTCTAATTCCTAACTCTTAACTCTTAACTCCTAACTTGTTACTTCACGGCGCGGCTGAAAGCAATATGAGGTTTTGCACTGTCCGTTTTGGGCATTAACCAAGCTAGACCTTCACTAGTGCCAATCCATAATTTATTGCCGATGTCAGGTGCAAGAGTAATAACCCGACTAGAAGGAAGTCCAGCAACTTCTCCGTCTAAGACAGCTCCTGTATTTGGATTTAATCGTAACAAACCATTATTAGTCCCGACCCAGAGACTACCATCTTTAGCAAAACGTATCGCTGTCACATCACGCCCACGCAGGCGAGTTACAGACCGCAACACTGCACCAGTCTTTGGGTTAATAACTAGTAAATTATTCGGCATTCCCGCCCAAATTAACCCTTCTGGACTAATAGCTAAAGCTTGTACAGTTGTCCCTGGTAAATCTGCTATTCGCTTCATAATCGCAGCACTAGCAGTATTTACCCGTACCAATCCATCTAGAGTACCAACCCACAATTGACCTTCAGCATCTAAAGTCAGGGCATTAGCGCTGACACCAGGCAGATTCTTTAATGTTGTCATAATTAAGCCTTGGTCGGGACTAATGAGAGCTAAACCGCTATCAGTTCCAGTCCACAAATAACCCCGTTTGTCAAGTAACAGTGACAATACGCGCTTAGAAGGCAAAAATAAATTTTGTGCGGTGATTTCGTTAGTGCGGGGGTCAACTCGAACTAGTCCCTCATAACTTCCTACCCACAAACGTCCTACTTTGTCTTGGGCTAAAGCACCAATGGCAACATTTGGTAAGCTAACACGAGAAATAATCTTGCCGGTTTTAGGATCAATCCGCGATAGTCCGCGCCAAGAACCTACCCAAAGATTACCCGTAACATCTCCTAGTAAGTTACCAACACGATAATCAGTTTTTGGCGAATTTTCTTCAACTCCCCGCTCATCAGGCAAAGGTTCTACTCGCGGTGGCGGTGCGGAAGATGGGTAAGCGGGGGTAACATCAGATGAATTAATGTCAGGGGTTTTTTGCGCCCATCCCATATTTGGCAAAGCTATCAACCCCAGCAAGATAGAAGTAATTAATAAACTAGTACGCTTGTAAAACAATACCACGGTGACATTTCCTTTGGAGACAGTACCCACAGCATTTACCTAAACTGGCTTTGGGTTAATTTCAGTGTTCCCCTAGTTGGGATTTTTTAAACATTGGGGATTAGGAACTGGGGACACTTTTCTACAAGAGGCTGCGCCAAAGACAAGCTACTTCGACTGCGCTCAGTACAAGTCAGTGCATCGCTGAGGACTGGGGATTTCTCCATCTCCCTCATCTTTTAAGTCCTTTACAGTTATTAATGACAATTTGTAAAGCTTTTGTAACAAAAAGTTTAAATCTTTATGTAATAACAAAATTAAATAGATAAGTTAAAAACTTTCAAAGAATAACTTATCGAATTCTTGATATATTGTGAAACAAGTTACAAATTACGCCGTGTGCAATTTTTTATCTTTCACTCAACACTCTGCTAAATCTCTCTCAAGTAAATTCTTTTCTGGTATCTTTTCCATCAAAGGGAAAGATATGAGGAGTGTAAAGGCGGGAATGTGTGCCAGCCAGACCAATCCCCTGAATACCCCGGTTTATGGAGTAATTATCTAAATCAAGCCGCAAAAGTCGGAAGTTTTGGTTAAATTGAGAAGGTTTAGTTGGGTGCGAAGAAGAGGTAAAAAAGAATTTTGATTTTTAGCAAGAGGAAACAGTAGAAGCGCTAGGTCGTGTACCCCTAGAAGGGGAAAACACTGGTGAGGAGGGCTACCACCGCTACCAAAGTGTCCGCCGCAAAAAAACTGCTAATCTCTGCCAAAGGCAACTCTTAACAAAATGTTTTCCCGATCTTCCCCTCGCTCAAGGGGGCAGGGGCGGGGTGAGGGGAAGTTGCACGAAACGTGATTTGATAATTAAAAAGAGTGATTTCAGGGAAGGATAAAATATGTCTTACGCTCAAACGAAGACTCAGAGCAAATCTGGGTATAAAGCCGGGGTTCAAGATTACAGACTAACTTATTACACACCGGATTACACACCAAAAGATACCGATCTTCTAGCTGCGTTCCGTATGACACCCCAGCCTGGTGTTCCTCCCGAAGAAGCAGGTGCGGCTGTTGCGGCTGAATCTTCCACAGGTACTTGGACAACTGTGTGGACAGATTTGCTCACCGACCTCGATCGCTACAAAGGTCGTTGCTATGACATCGAACCAGTTCCCGGCGAAGACAACCAGTACATTTGTTACGTTGCCTATCCTCTGGACTTGTTTGAAGAAGGTTCTGTAACCAACGTATTGACCTCAATTGTCGGTAACGTATTTGGTTTCAAAGCTTTGCGGGCACTGCGTCTAGAAGACATCCGTTTCCCAGTGGCTTACATCAAGACCTTCCAAGGGCCGCCTCACGGTATCCAAGTTGAGCGCGACAAGTTAAACAAATACGGTCGTCCTTTACTGGGTTGTACCATTAAGCCCAAATTGGGTCTTTCCGCTAAGAACTACGGACGCGCTGTATACGAGTGCTTACGCGGTGGTTTGGACTTCACCAAAGACGACGAAAACATCAACTCCGCACCATTCCAAAGATGGCGCGATCGCTTCTTGTTCGTAGCTGAAGCTATCAACAAAGCTCAAGCAGAAACCGGTGAAATTAAAGGTCACTACCTAAACGTTACCGCTCCTACCTGTGAAGAAATGCTGAAGCGGGCTGAGTACGCTAAAGAACTCAAAATGCCCATCATCATGCATGACTACCTCACCGCAGGTTTCACCGCCAACACCACATTGGCTCGTTGGTGCCGTGATAACGGTATCTTGCTGCACATTCACCGTGCTATGCACGCTGTAATTGACCGTCAAAAGAACCACGGTATCCACTTCCGTGTATTGGCTAAAGCCCTACGTTTATCTGGTGGCGACCACATCCACACTGGTACAGTAGTTGGTAAGTTGGAAGGTGAGCGCGGCATCACAATGGGCTTTGTTGACCTGTTGCGTGAAAACTACATTGAGCAAGACAAGTCTCGTGGTATCTACTTTACCCAAGACTGGGCTTCTCTACCTGGTGTAATGGCAGTTGCTTCTGGTGGTATCCACGTATGGCACATGCCCGCGCTGGTAGAAATCTTTGGTGATGACTCCGTACTACAATTCGGTGGTGGTACTCTTGGACACCCTTGGGGTAACGCTCCTGGTGCAACCGCTAACCGTGTCGCCTTAGAAGCCGTTGTTCAAGCTCGTAACGAAGGCCGTAACTTGGCTCGTGAAGGTAACGATATCATCCGCGAAGCTGCCAAGTGGTCTCCTGAACTGGCTGTTGCTTGCGAACTGTGGAAAGAAATCAAGTTCGAGTTTGAAGCAATGGATACCGTCTGATCTGGGTTAACGGTTAAGAGTTAAGAGTTAAGAGTTAGGATTTGCATTAATTCATAACTCATAACTCATAACTCATAACTCTTCAGGGCTGGGGTCAAGCATGAATCTTAAGCAAATTGCGAAGGACACAGCCAAAACTCTCCAAAGCTATCTGACTTATCAGGCTCTAAGGACAGTATTGGCACAGCTAGGCGAAACTAATCCGCCATTAGAACTTTGGTTGCATAACTTTTCGTCTGGCAAAATTCAAAATGGTGAGTCATTCATTGAGCAACTGTTGCGAGAAAAACCAGATTTGGCTTTGCGAATCATGACTGTCAGAGAACACATTGCGGAAGAAATTGCAGAATTTTTACCGGAAATGGTTCGTACTGGCATTCAACAAGCCAACATGGAACAGCGTCGCCAGCATTTAGAACGCATCACACGAATAGACACATCTAACCCCAGTCTGCAACCAGAACAGCAAACAACTTCAGATCAGAATTTGGATAACTTATCCAATTAGTTCGGTCAACCTAGTAGTAAAAAATCGCAACCCATTATCAAAAGCTATGCAAACTTTACCAAAAGAGCGTCGTTACGAAACCCTTTCTTATTTGCCCCCTCTGTCTGACGCTCAAATTGCCAAGCAGATCCAGTACATTTTGAATCAAGGTTACATTCCAGCGATCGAGTTCAACGAAACTTCTGAGCCAACAGAATTATATTGGACAATGTGGAAGCTGCCTTTGTTCGGTGCTAAATCCACTCAAGAAGTATTGAGCGAAGTCCAAGGATGCCGTTCTCAATTCAACACCAGCTATATCCGTGTTGTCGGTTTTGACAACATCAAGCAGTGCCAAATTCTCAGCTTTCTTGTTCACAAACCCAACAAAGCTAACAGATACTAAAGCTAGCTAGCTTTAAGTAATTTAGTTTATCCCCATAGGAGAGGTAGAATTATCTGCCTCTCCTATTTACTAAATTTTTTTTGAAACGCAAAGGGACGCGGAGTTATTCTCTGTGTGCCTCTACGTTTTTTAAGAGAGGAATAATACTACAAGAAGTAATATCAGGTTCGGTTGCAACATTACGATTAGACGTGAACCTAAGTAGTTCAGGAAGTATTTGTCGACATTTGGGGATTGAAGCTTCACGATCTAATGCATTATCCGAAGCGTCCCGCTTGGTGGGACAATAAAGACGAGAAATGATGCAAGCCTAGTGTTGTCTCCAGCCCAAAGGAATCTGTAGAAATGTTAAAACGAATTGTATTAATTTTGCTATTGGTGTTAAGTTTCAGTCTGAGTAATTCGGATGTAGCGGCTGCGGCTGGACTCAAAAGCTTTGTAGATACTAGTGATGGCTATCAGTTTTTATATCCTAACGGCTGGCTGCCAGTTAAAGTTGCCGATGGGCCAGATGTGGTTTTCCACGATTTGATTGAGGTGTCTGAAAATGTTTCGGTTGTGATTAGCCCAGTTCCAGAAGGCAAAACTTTGTCAGAATTGGGAACCCCAACAGAAGTAGGATACAAATTAGGAAAAGCTGCTCTCGCGCCTCCTGACTCTGGTCGTTCGGCGGAATTAGTCAATGCCGCACAGCGAGAAGTAGACGGTAAAATCTACTACCTTTTAGAGTATGAGGTAAAACTCCCCAATCAACAGCAACGACACAACATCGCCAGCGTTGCTGTGAGTCGTGGTAAACTTTTTACCTTCAACGCCTCAATTCCTGAAAAACGCTGGCAGAAAGTTAAACGAATGATTGATGAGGTTGTCAATTCTTTTTCTGTTTATTAATTGGGGAATGGGGAGACATCAATTAAAAATTAAAAATTAAAAATTAAAAAAAAGACTGGGGGAAAAGGGGAACAAGGGAAATAAGCAATGCCCAATACTTCGGCTCCTTTCGACTTCGCTACCTCGGCTTCTCTACGAGACGCTACGCGAACGCTCGGCACAAGTCAAGGCAAGTCGCTCAGTACAAGTGCCCAGTACCCCATCCCCAATTACCAAGTTAGTCAGATCATGAAAATTCCACCTTTTGTACTTGCTTCAGCTTCCCCAGCCCGACGCCGCTTGCTGCAAACTGTTGGTATTGAACCGATAGTTCGAGCAAGTGACTTTGATGAGTCGCAAATTGAACTTAGTGAACCAGCAGAATTGGTCAAAACTCTTGCCCAGTATAAAGCGGAAACTGTAGCCCCACAGTTTGAATCGGCTTTGATTATGGGTTGTGATTCAGTTTTGTCCATGAATGGTGAAATTTACGGCAAACCAGCAGACTTTTCTGAAGCGATCGCTCGTTGGCAGATAATGCAAGGTAACTTTGGCGACTTATACACAGGTCACGCCTTAATTGACCATAACCAAAACCGTACTTTAGTCAAGTCTCAAGTTACAAGAGTTTACTTTGCTGAAATGAGCGAAAAGGCAATTAAAGCTTATGTTGCCACTGGTGAACCACTCAAGTGTGCTGGTGCTTTTGCCATTGAGGGTTTTGGTAGTTTCTTCGTGGAAAAAATTGAAGGCTGTCACAGCAATGTCATTGGACTCAGTTTACCCCTGCTGCGGCAGATGCTAAGTGAATTGGGATACGATGTCACTGATTTCTGGCAGCAATAGTTATCTGTCATTTGTCATTTGTCCAAAGTGAAAACCAATGCCTAATGCCCAATGCCCAATGCCCAATGCCCAATGCCCAATGCCCTATAACTAATGCCCAATGCCCAATGCCCTATAACTAATAACTAAATTGCCTGATATTCAGTATTGCCTCCCCATGATCTGGAATCCAGACTAGCCACTCATCTACTGAAACCGGACACAATAAAAGTGCTTCGTCAAAACTAAAGGGGTTGGGAAGTTGCAAAAGGTTTACCCAAGTAGAAGCTCTGAACCTCTGTAAGCCTTCCAGATTGTGCCTTCTTGCTTGCACAGCAAAATCCGGTCTATGAGAATCTAGTTTCATAGCTTTCTATTAACCTTCACAAATGGGCTAATCTAAAAATATTTCTGTAACCTAGACTACAAAATAAATAATCATTGTGAAAAGCATCTGTCTTATAAATTTACGTTGGCTGGGTGTAAGTGTTTGCTTATATTGCAGACCACAACAGGTATGGCACGACAGGTTGTAGACTGGCCATTAGATCGCATTCCCAACTAGAATATGTCATTTACTTCTATGCCCTCGCTGCGTGAGCAACAACATCCCCTAATTCGTCAGCTAGCTGATTGTATTGAGGCAGCTTGGCATCAGCACCTGGATTTATCTCCCTACCATTTGCCTAATGAGTTGGGGTATGTGGAAGGTAGACTAGAAGGCGAAAAACTGATAATTGAAAACCGTTGCTATCAAACGCCCCAGTTTCGGAAAATGCACTTGGAACTGGCAAAAATCGGCAATATGCTGGATATTTTGCACTGCGTCATGTTTCCCCGTCCAGAATACAACCTGCCGATGTTTGGTTGTGATTTAGTTGGGGGTAGAGGTCAAATTAGTGCTGCGATCGCAGACCTTTCTCCTATCCAAGTAGAACGCACCTTACCAGAATCTTATACTTCTGCGCTGACACAGCTAACAGTGCTTAACTTTTCCCAACCCCGTGAATTACCAGAATGGGGAAATATTTTTTCAGATTTTTGTATCTTTGTGCGCCCCAGTTCTCCTGAAGAAGAAACAATGTTTTTGTCGCGGGTGCGAGAATTTTTAGATATTCATTGCATCCAAGCGATCGCCTCACATCCTGTTTCAGTTGAACAAGTCACCCAAAATCTCGCCGGACAGCACAACTACTGCACCAAACAGCAGCAAAATGATAAAACCCGCCGCGTCCTAGAAAAAGCCTTTGGGCCAGCTTGGGCAGAAAATTACATGACCACAGTTTTATTCGACCTGCCAACTTAATCATCCCCTGCATCTCCCTCATCTCCCCCATCTGTAGGCTCTGCTACGTTTTCAGCTAACGGATAAATGTAGAATTCATTCAACGAGAGTTTAATGGAGTTCCAAAACAGCAACAGCGAGAATAGTAAGGTCTTTGAAGCGGATATCACAAAATGGTTTGTTGTCTTGGTAGGTGCAAACAACTAGAGACAGCTAACTCATTGACCAGAAAGTTAAGGAAACTCTGATGTTAGGAATGTTCAAGTTGACAGACATTTTTTAGTTAGTTAATCGTTGATTGACTTAAGGAAGACTAACTTTTTTAGCAAGATTGTGTCCAACAAAGGCAACAGTCTATTTTTGATGTTTCTTTTCAATTTTGTCACTAACTATAGCCGTAGTAAATGTAGCAGTAAAGTACCGCATCATACCAATTGAGAATTTTTTATAGAGATGCGATATATCGCGTCTCTATATCTAGATTCATACTGCTTATGAATTCTGCTAACTCCCATTGCACTCATGTCTCAATAATACTCAGAGTTATTGAATAGCCAGCTACTATAGCGTTTTTCAGTTTCAATACAGACCAAACCCCACCCTCTAGTAAGTCTCAAAGCCTCTCTTCTTTTAAGAGGAGGTTTGGAGAGAGGTAAAAGTGTATTGCATACATAATAAGCGGCTATAGAAAACACCATTTTGTAAAGCCATAGTGTTGAACGTTCATCACACAATGAATTTTTAAGCCATACCCAGCTTGAA
This sequence comes from Nostoc sp. JL23, assembly GCF_017115065.1. Classification (NCBI taxonomy): domain Bacteria; kingdom Bacillati; phylum Cyanobacteriota; class Cyanophyceae; order Nostocales; family Nostocaceae; genus Nostoc; species Nostoc sp. JL23. Next base: position 30,238 of record NZ_JABXKN010000036.1, on the reverse strand, counting down.
ACCACTGTTGTTTGTCCTAACAGCTGGCTGTTGATTAAAAACCTTTTTATTTTTACTTCCATCAGCACAATTCAGGTAAGTGGGCAACATACTATGTCAAGGGTGACTGAAAAGCCGAAGCCAAGTGAACAGACACTAAATCATGAACAACCTAAGATTTGGTGGGGTATCGCTGTAGCTGTGCCAATAGTAATCGCCGCTGGGATATTAGGTACGGCCAAAATCGAGCAGTTAAGAAAACTAGCTACATCCGTACCAGTAATGCCATCTACCAATAGCATTAGTGCTGTAGGGCGTTTGGAACCGCGAGGCGAAGTTGTTAAATTGTCCGCCCCATCATCAGGATTAGCGCCATCGTCACGAATTCAGCAACTTCTGGTGAAAGAGGGTGAACGGGTAAAGCAAGGTCAAATTGTGGCAATTTTGGACAACCGCGATACCCAAATTGCCGGACTACAAGAGGCAAAAGCGAAAGTCCAAGAAGCCAGTGCGAATTTAGCGCAAGTCAGGGCTGGCTCTCCAAGAGATATTCAAGCTCAAAGAGCAGTTATTGCTCGCCTACAAGCGCAGTTAATTGGCGAAAGGAATGCAGGGCAAGCAACGATCGCGCGGGTTGCAGCTCAGTTAAGTGGTGATAAACTTGTCCAACAAGCAACCGTGAATCGCCTAGAAGCTGAACTTAGTGGGCAAAGAGATGCTCTCAGAGCAACGATTACACGTATTCAAGCCGAACAGCGCAATGCTCAAGTCGATGCCGGACGCTATGATTATTTATACAAAGAAGGTGCTATTTCTCAGCAAGAGCGGGACAGAAGACGCTTGAGTGCAATAACTGCTAATCAGCAGGTGGCTGAAAGCCAAGCTACCCTAAAGCAGACATTGGCAACCTTGCGACAGCAAGTTGCTGAGGCTAGAGCCAACCAAATACAAAATTCAGCAACTTTGCAACAGCAGTTAATCGAAGCTAAAGTTAACCGCGATAAAAATGTGGCAACTTTGCAAAGACAAATCGATGAAGAAAAGGCCAAACTAAGCAGAATTTTAGATGTTAGTCCTACCGATGTGCAAGTAGCGCAAGCCCAAGTTAGTAATGCGATCGCAAATGTCAGAAAAGCCGAAGCAGAACTAAGGTTAAGCTACGTTCAAGCACCAATCGCTGGAGAGATTTTAAAGGTTTATACCAAATCGGGTGAAGCGATCGGCGCAAATGGCATTGCTGAAATTGGCCAAACTAACCAAATGTTTGTAATTGCTGAAGTCGCTGAAGACAGCATTGGTAAAGTACGTCTTGGTCAAAATGCTACTATCACCAGTGATAACGGTGCATTTAGCGGCGAATTAAAGGGAACTGTCACTGATATTGGCAGAAAAATTGGTAAAAAAGATGTGCTGAATACAGATCCAGCCGCAGATGTAGATGCCAGAGTTGTAGAAGTTAAAATTGCTCTGTCTCAAGAAGATAGCCAGAAAGTTTCTGGTTTAACTTACGCCAAAGTTATTGTCGATATTAATAATTAATTAAGTTGTTGGTGAGCAGTAATCCTAATCCATAATTTGATATTTTGGATTAAAAATATTCTGGAATGGTCTGTTTAATCAATTTTAAACATTCTATAAACTCGGTATGGGTGTCACCATAATGGATTGAAAATCTAAAATGCTAAACTTGCTGAGATGCCTATAAAATGAATCAAAAAATACCTCTGTCGTGGCTACAACTGACAAGGGAAAAAACTCGTCTAGCTGTGGCTTTAGCAGGAATTGCTTTTGCCGATATTTTAATGTTTATGCAACTCGGCTTTCGGGATGCTCTGTATTATAGTAACGTTCGCTTCCATAACAGTTTACAAGGCGATATTGTTTTAATTAATAGTCAATCTAACGCTATATTGGCGATGAGAAGCTTTTCTCAACGACGGTTATATAAAGCTTTAGAATTACCCGCAGTTCAATCAGTACATCCGATCTATTTGGACTTTACAATCTGGAAAAATCCTGTAACAGGTCGTCCTCGGAGTATCCTAATTTTTGGAATGAACCCAGAAACTAACCTAGTTAACTTACCTGGAGTTCAGGAAAATTTAGATAAACTTAAACTACCTGATGTAGTTCTATTTGACCGTTCTTCTAGGGTAGAGTATGGCCCGATCGCTGCTAATTATGACCAAGGAAAGCCTGTAACGGCAGAAGTACGAAGGCGGCGAATTAAAGTAGGAGGACTCTTTACATTAGGTGCATCATTTGGGGCAGATGGTAATTTAATTACGAGCGATCTCAACTTTTTCCGAATATTCAGCAATCGTCAAAAAGGATTAATTGATATTGGGCTAATTAGATTAAAGCCGGGAGCAGATGCTAATGTTGTTGCCCAACAATTACGCAAGTATTTACCTAATGAAGTAAATGTTTTAACTAAACAAGAATTTATTGACTTTGAGCGGAGTTACTGGGCGAATAGTACAGCTATTGGCTTTATTTTCACATTAGGGACTGTCATGGGTTTCATTGTGGGTACTGTGATTGTTTATCAAATTCTTTATACAGAAGTTGCAGATCACTTAGCTGAGTACGCTACTCTCAAGGCGATAGGTTACACACAAAACTATTTATTGACGGTCATTCTTCAAGAAGCTTTATTATTAGCAGTTTTAGGCTATTTTCCTGGAATAGTTTTTGCCTTATTTATGTATGACAGCGCTAGAAATGCAACACTATTACCAGTTTTTATGAGTTTCGAACGAGCGGCAATGGTATTGATTTTAACTATGCTAATGTGCATTATTTCTGGTGCGATCGCAGTTAGAAAATTACGTTCTGCCGATCCAGCAGATATCTTTTAATTAATATTGTATTAATTAAAAGATGTTAGCAATAAGTTTGACTTATGATCGTAACTAAGCAAATTTTCTTTCTGACAGTCAGTACAGTTAAATTTTGGAACTACTAATTTATAACTAACAAAAATATGATGGAAAAAGAACCTGTAATCGCCATTAAAAATCTCAATCACTTCTATGGCAAAGGCTCACTGAGAAAACAGATATTATTTGATATTAACCTAGATATTTATCCAGGTGAAATTGTGATTATGACTGGGCCATCAGGTTCCGGTAAAACAACCTTACTGAGCTTAATTGGTGGTTTGCGTTCTGTACAAGAAGGAAGTTTAAAATTTTTAGGTGAAGAACTTATTGGCGTCAGTCAAAACAAATTAGTGCAGATGCGACGCAACATTGGTTATATTTTCCAAGCTCACAATTTGCTAGGGTTCTTGACAGCCAAGCAAAATGTGCAAATGGCGGTAGAATTGAACGATAATATTTCTCAAACAGAAGCAGTGGCTAAATCAAAAGCTATGCTGGGGTCTGTTGGTCTAGAAGAACGAGTTGATTACTATCCAGACAATCTTTCTGGTGGACAAAAACAAAGAATTGCGATCGCCCGCGCCTTGGTGAACCGTCCCCCCTTGGTACTAGCAGACGAACCAACAGCAGCATTAGACAAACAATCAGGACGAGATGTCGTGGAAATAATGCAGAGTCTTGCCAAAAATCAGGGAACTACTATCTTATTGGTGACACACGACAACCGCATTTTAGACATAGCCGATCGCATCGTCGAAATGGAAGATGGTCTTTTAACCCGTAATTCTCCCAATACAGTTATTCAGTCATGATTTTTAGTCATTAGTCATTTGTCCTTTGTGAACGACTAATGACCAATGACAGCCATAATTTATTGTCTAGCCGAACCTGATTTTTTAATTCCAGATGACTTTGGTGGAGTTGGAGTATTTGGTTGGCGACTAGTACGGAAAGTTACATTCACCCCTTCATTTGATTGTTCCATTACTAGTAGAGGCGTAGGTTTAGCCTTTTGATCCCAATGCATGGTAGCAATCCGACCTTGAATTATTGGTTGCCAACTATCTTCGTCTTCTATCGGGCTTAGGTAAGTTTCTATACAATCAATAATTTGACTAATAGTCGCAGAAGTTGCTTGCGTCGGTAATTTCATTAACCGGATTTGAATCCGAAACAGCACCCGTTTAGCAGCATTTCCTGGACTACCAGTCTCATACTCGACATCAAAAATTTCATCTACTTGCCGTCCAGCACTATTAGCAATTCCAACCGATCCAAGTTGTGCTTGATTTGGACGCAGGGCTTGAGAAATTTTTTCTTTGATCTGAATCTTTATTTGATTAAGAATTGCAAAATGAAACACCTCCTCTGACATCCGCATTCGCAGATAATCCAGGTTAAAATCCCGTGAGTTCACCAAATCGGGATTAGTTTCCATTTTGCGAATTGTTTCCAGCGCCAGCTTAAACTTTTTCTCTAGTTCTCGGGCGCGGAATTGTTCAAACTTAAGTTTTTTCTCCAGCTTATCTTTCTGGAGTTTAATATACACAATCAAAGCAATCACCACTAAAGCCAGTCCTCCAGAAGTTACCAACAGTAATGGTGGTATTTGAGGATTACTTGCTGGCACTTCCTGGGATGCCTTTTTAGTAGTCTTTTTCCCGGAGGATTGGGCAAGAAACATTGAAGTGGACATGGTGGGAAACTGAAAAACTTGACTCCTGATGTTTAGGATGCCCAAATTTTCAAGGTCATCTTGCTGTATGATTAATATTTTTTACAGCCTTTTACAAATCGTATATGTCCAGATATTTGAGCCTCGCTCCCCTATCTGAGGTTTCATCTACAAGCTTGAGCAATATTCGTCTGATAGCCACAGATATGGATGGCACCCTGACTAGACGAGGAAAATTTACTCCAGCACTACTACAAGCTTTAGAGGATTTAGCCGCAGCTGGCATTAAAGTGCTAATTGTCACCGGACGTTCTGCTGGGTGGGTAAGTGGATTGAGTAGTTTGATGCCAGTAGCAGGTGCGATCGCAGAAAATGGTGGTTTGTACTTTCCACCTGGAAATCAGAAACCAGTAGTCTTAACACCCATTCCTGATTTGGTTCAACATCGCCAGCACTTGGCTACGACTTTTGAGAACTTACAAACTAAATTTCCCCAAATCCAAGAATCTGCTGATAATCGCTTTCGCGTCACCGACTGGACTTTTGATGTAGCTGGTTTGCGTCAAGACGAACTACAAACCCTAGATAATCTCTGTCAACAAATGGGTTGGGGATTTACCTATAGCAACGTGCAGTGTCACATTAAACCCCAAGGGCAAGATAAAGCCGTGGGATTGTTGCAAGTATTGCGCGAATATTTACCCCAGTATTCATCAGAACAAATTGTCACTGTTGGCGATAGCCCCAATGATGAAAGTTTATTTAATCGGCGCTATTTTCCTGTTTCTGTAGGCGTGGCAAATGTCCTAGAATATGTGAATCAGTTAAAATATCAGCCTGCTTACATTACCACTGCTGCCGAAGGGGAAGGATTTTGTGAGTTATCTAGTTATATTTTGAAAAGCTTGCACATCTCAAGTTAGGAAGAACTAGAGTTGTTCTACAATAATCTCGTAGCACTGATTTTACAACCATGACGGCTACTTTACCTGTTAGTGTCGAATCAGAAATATTCTACCCCAGTGCTGATGGTCAACCAGTGGCAGAAACCTACGACCACCTTTATGCCTTACTAACTACCTTAGAAGTCCTGAAACAGTATTTGGCAAATCGTCAGGCAACAGTATTGGGAAATCAATTTCTTTACTATGCACAAGGTTTTCCCAAATTGCGGGTAGCCCCAGATGTAATGGTGATTTTTGATGTTGCACCTGGCGGTCGGGACAACTATAAAGTTTGGGAAGAGGGTCAAGTACCCACAGTTATTTTTGAAATGACATCCTTTGGGACAAAGGGACAAGACGAAATCTTCAAAAAGACCCTCTATGAGCAGCTAGGTGTCAAGGAATACTGGCTATTTGACCCGAAAAGCGAGTGGGTGGAACAACAGTTACGTGGCTATCGTCTGCGGGGAGAAATCTACGAACCTATAGAGGATGGACGTAGTGAACCGTTACAACTGCGGTTGGTGGTTGAGGAAAGGCTAATTGGGTTTTATCAAGAGGATACAGGGGAAAAATTACTGATCCCTGGTGAACTGGCACAGGCTTTAAGGCAGGAAGTTTTAGCAAGACAGCAGGCAGAAGAACTGGTAGAACAAGAACGCCAACGAGCAGAACAGGAACGACAACGAGCAGAACAAGAACGCCAACGAGCAGAACAGGCAGAATTGCAGATAGAACAGTTAAAGGCAAGATTGCGATCGCTCAATGTAGACCCCGATACTATTGAGTAACACACACCAGGAGTTGCTATAGCTACGCCCATCGTAGACATGGTAGGTGTTATAAACAAGTAGACAATTTGTTACCTGTGTTTTTGCTACATTTATTACCTGAGACAGAATACAATAGATGAATCTCTAGGGCGTTTCAATCTAGTAAGTCTCAACAATACTAATTTAATTGAGAAGACTGTTTTATACAGTAATTTCCAAGCAAAACTGAATCAAAGGATAAATAAACCGCCAACTCTTTAAGCACCCAGAGACGCTAAGAGATTAACAGATACTTCAAGGATAGGTTAGCGTTTTATTTCCTACTTCTACTAGAAAGTCCAAGATCAATGTCGAGTTAAGAATTTACCTTTAAATAGTGAGGTATAAAATTATGCAAGAAATTGAAAGATTCTTTGGCAACTTGTTCAGTGGCATAATTAACCGCTTTAAGTATTCTGCGATGGACGCTGCCGATCGCAAAATGAGAGAAACTATCGACGATCAGATCGAACAACGGCGACAAAAACCTAAATCCCAAGATCGAGAAGACCGCGAGTAGATGAGATGTTAAAATAGCAACATTTTCATCACTAAAAGCATAGCGTTGCCCGATTGTTGAGTGGGCAGCCCTATTTTCTCGCCCTCAATCTACATAATCAATCTACAACTCTCCCTATTGGGTTAGCAATCTGTGTTAACCTAGTATGGTTAACTAATCTCGCACATCTAAGAATTCGGGTGTTTCCCAATGGAAATACACTTGGATGGAGGTTTAACCCGAATCGGAGTTGAAAATTATATGCCAGTAGTTTCATTGGCTCAAATGATGGAGTCAGGGGTTCACTTTGGGCATCAGACCCGGCGTTGGAACCCAAAAATGTCTCCTTACATTTATACTTCCCGCAATGGCGTGCATATTATCGACTTGGTGCAAACTGCCCAGTTGATGGATAATGCTTACAACTACATGCGATCGCACGCAGAACAAGGGAAGAAATTTCTTTTCGTCGGCACCAAGCGCCAAGCAGCTGGAATTATTGCCCAAGAAGCCAGCCGTTGTGGTTCCCACTACATTAACCAACGCTGGTTGGGCGGAATGTTGACCAACTGGGCAACCATCAAAACACGGGTTGACCGTCTGAAAGATTTAGAACGCCGTGAAGAAACTGGCGCACTAGATTTATTGCCGAAAAAAGAAGCATCAATGCTACGTCGGGAAATGACGAAGCTTCAGAAATACTTGGGTGGCATTAAAACAATGCGGAAAGTACCCGATATCGTGGTGATCGTAGACCAACGCCGGGAATATAACGCAGTTCAAGAATGCCAAAAGCTGAATATTCCCATTGTGTCCATGTTGGATACAAACTGTGACCCCGATGTAGTAGATATCCCCATCCCAGCAAACGACGATGCTATCAGATCAATTAAGCTGATAGTGGGAAAATTGGCAGATGCCATTTATGAAGGTCGTCACGGTCAGCTAGATGCTGAAGATGATTACGAAGATTACGACGGTAGTGAGTATGACGATGACTACGAAGAAACCGAATATACTGATGCCGTAATTCCCGAGGAGGAAACAGAAGAATAGTGCTGAGTCAAGAGTGCTAAGTCCTGAGTAAGATAGAAAGACTCAGCAAATTGAATAGTGCTGAGTCTTGATTTTTGAAGTTGTAAGTTGTGATTTGTCAATGAAGAATAAAATTGATAACTGAACACTCAAAACTCAGTACGGGCTATACGCCCCGCTAACGCTAACAAAACTCAGTACTCAAAACTCAGTACTCAGTACTAAATTAGGTGAGTGATTACAACTCGAGGTCAAGTTAGGAATTGAGGCAAAATGGCGGAAATATCTGCAAAACTCGTCCAAGAGCTACGCCAAAAAACTGGTGCCGGCATGATGGACTGCAAAAAGGCGCTGATAGAGACTGAAGGCAACGTAGAAGAAGCCGCAGACTGGCTACGCAAAAAAGGCATTTCTAAGGCGGGAGCAAAAAGCGATCGCATTGCGGCAGAAGGTCTAGTAGACACTTACATTCAGCCCGAAGGTCGAGTGGGTGTACTCATAGAAGTCAACTGCCAAACCGACTTTGTTGCTCGTAACGATGCTTTTAAAGCTTTAGTTAAGAATCTAGCAAAGCAAGCAGCGACAGCTGATAGTGTTGAGTCTTTGTTGGCTCAACCCTATATTGAAAATGAAAGTGCGACTGTAGAAGAATCCATCAAGCAAACCATTGCCACCCTTGGTGAAAATATTCAAGTGCGCCGCTTTGTTAATTTTGCAATAGCAGAAGGCACACAAGGCGTAGTAGACAGCTACATTCACACTGGCGGTCGAGTTGGTGTATTGGTAGAACTAGGTTCCCAAACTGAGTCAGTGGCTACTAATCCAGAGTTCCAAACCTTGGCACGGAACACTGCAATGCAAGTTGCGGCTTGTCCCAATGTCGAGTATGTGAGCGTAGACCAAATCCCCGCCGAAATTGCCCAAAAGGAAAAAGACATTGAAATGGGCAAGGATGATTTGGCGAACAAGCCTGAAAACATCAAAGAAAAGATTGTTCAGGGACGGATTGAAAAACGCCTGAAAGAATTGACTTTGCTCGATCAGCCTTACATTCGCGATCAGAGTATTTCCGTGGAAGACTTGATCAAGCAAGTGAAGGCACAATTAGGCGAAGAGATTCAAGTGACTCGCTTTGTCCGTTATATACTGGGCGAAGGCATTGAAAAGCAAGAAATGAGCTTTGCTGATGAAGTCGCTGCACAAATGGGCACTAAGTAATATTAGTCATTGGTCATTGGTCATTAATCATTAGTCTTTACCAAGGACAATTGACGAATCACTAATGACTCTTTAAAAAACAGGTCAGGTTATTTGCTTGGCCTGTCTTTTATTTAGTAAAAGATGTGAAATATCGCATTTAATTTAAAATCTAAAATTCTCTGGAAAGTTATCCTAAAATAAATTTGTACATTTGTACTATGTAATGGTTCAGATGGGCAAGAGTGAAAAAACATGGCAAGAGCAATCGAGCGAATTGAGCAGGATATTGCAGCACTCCAAGAAGCGATCCGAGCGATCGCAACCGAATTACAAAGCGCTTATGCTAGTTATCTAAATAGCTTGGGGCTAGCTGTACGCAAACAGTTGATTCTCGCGAGTTACCACCTCTGTACCCAAGGGTATCCCGAAAACTTTTTGCATTTGTCATTGAATCAGCGCCAACAACTGCAACAAGCCATCCGCAAGTTGGGTCAACTGGCTGCTGAACAATTGCTCATTTATCTTACAAGTGAAGAATCAGCGGAAGATGAGATTGATGAAGTGGATGAAGTGGATGAGGTGGATGAGGTGGATGAGGAAGTAACACCCTCTTCATCTTCACTATTTCTGAACACTTCTAATTCTCAGTATCTCACTGCCAACACCTCCGATCCTATAGAACTGGCAAAATGGCAACAGAAATTAGAAGAGGTTGCGCAAGAGATACTGAAAAAACTTTCGCATGATGCTAATCTTTTATTACAAAAAGCTGGAGTATTACCGAAAAAATTACCAGAACCGATTTTAGCCGCAGCTGCGGCAGCATCAGAAGCATCTGCTGAGGTCATGCCAGGGCCACCCAATTTATTAAACTTAGTAATTGAAATTGAAAATGAGCAACAGTCAGAAAATTCTGGACTGACTCAAATCATGGCTATTAACCTGCGGCTAGGAGAAATTGAATTTGCTGATGTGACACTTTCCTCAGATCGCAAGCGAATCCGCAGTATTTTAGTTCAGCTAAACAAACTAGGAAGAGAGTATAAAAAGAGATATAAAGAAAAAGCGATCGCTGAAGCGGAAGCTGCATGGCGCGCTAGTTGGTTTGAATAAAGTTATGAGTTATGAATTATGAGTTATGAGTTATTTATTCCTAACTCTTAACTCCTCACTCCTCACTCCTAACTCCTCACTCTGCTGACCAATGACTAATGAAAAACCAGATTGGATACGATTGCACAAAGCCTTGGCAATAGAAGCTGAACGTGGCTTTACAGACTTGATGGGCAGAGAATACCGTTTCAGTGAATTTCTGAGCCTAACTTTGGGTAAATTCCCAACAGGCTTACCCCATACTGAACGCCGCCGTTGGCAAGGACTAGCGGTGCAATTTGCTAGTTATCCACATCTAGCGCTGGAAGAAAGGCAGCATTTAGTAGCAGAGACTCGTAGGTATCTATCACAACTACAGCAAGAGGAGCAGGGGGAGCAGGGGGAGCAGGGGAGCAGGGGAGCAGGGGAGCAAGGGAAAACTTATCAATCCAAAATCCAAAATCCAAAATCTAAAATCATCTCTGAGGTGAGTCGGAGACTTGCACCAAAAATTGAGCAAAAACTCAGTGATTTACCAGAAATAGGTTTTAAAAAAGCTGATAATTTGGCACGGCTTGGTTTACATACCGTCCGTGACTTGCTTTTCTACTATCCTCGCGATCATATTGATTATGCGCGTCAGGTGAATATCCGCGAGTTACAGGCGGGTGAGACAGTAACAATAGTGGCTACAGTGAAGCGTTGCAACTGCTTTTCTAGCCCTAAAAATCAGAAATTATCAATTTTAGAATTGGTATTAAAAGATAACAGCGGTAAAATCAAAATTGGCCGTTTTTACGCAGGTACGCGCTTTAGCAGTCGCGCTTGGCAAGAAAGTTTAAAACGCCGTTATGCAGTAGGTAGCATTCTGGCGGCCTGTGGATTGGTGAAAGAAAGTAAATACGGCTTGACACTGGATAATCCAGAACTAGAGGTTTTGGCAAATCCAGGAGATACGATTGAATCGCTAAATATTGGGCGGGTAGTACCAATTTATGGACTAACTGAAGGCGTGGTGGCGAATACAGTGCGACAGGCGGTAATTGCTGCTTTGCCTGCTGCGGCTAACCTGAAAGATCCTTTGCCAAGTGGTTTGCGACAGAAGTATGGTTTGATGGAATTAAAAGATGCGATCGCTAATATCCATTTTCCCAGTGATAGCGCCGCCCTACAAGTTGCCCGTCGTCGCCTAGTTTTTGACGAATTTTTCTACTTACAACTCGGTTTATTACAACGTCAACAGCAAGCAAGAGCGATTCAAACCAGCGCCATTCTTGTTCCACGCGGTCAACTTGTAGAGAAATTTCACGAAATACTGCCTTTTAAACTCACTGGCGCACAGCAACGAGTTCTCAACGACATTCTCAACGATTTACAAAAACCTGTGCCAATGAATCGTTTGGTGCAAGGTGATGTCGGTTCTGGTAAAACGGTCGTCGCAGTGTTAGCTATCCTCGCAGCAATTCAATCTGGCTACCAAGCGGCCCTGATGGCTCCCACAGAAGTTTTGGCAGAACAACATTATCGCAAGTTAGTTGGTTGGTTTAACCTCTTGCATTTACCAGTGGAATTACTGACAGGTTCGACTAAAGCTGCTAAACGAAGACAAATACATTCTCAGTTAGGAACTGGTGAATTACCTCTGTTAGTGGGAACTCATGCCTTGATTCAAGACCCTGTAAACTTTCAGCAATTAGGGTTAGTAGTCATAGATGAACAGCATCGCTTTGGGGTAGAACAACGTGCGCGTTTGCAGCAAAAAGGCAATCAACCTCATGTGTTAACTATGACTGCTACCCCGATTCCCCGAACCTTAGCACTGACGATACATGGGGATTTGGATGTGAGCCAAATTGATGAGTTACCACCGGGACGGCAGAAGATTCAGACAACAGTATTGTCAGGTCAGCAACGCAACCATGCTTACGACCTCATCCGCCGAGAAATTGTCCAAGGTAGACAAGTTTATGTGGTTTTGCCCTTGGTGGAAGAATCAGAAAAATTAGATTTGCGATCGGCTGTTGACGAGCATCAAAAGCTACAAGAAAGTGTTTTTCCAGACTTTCAAGTGGGGCTGCTGCACGGTCGCATGAGTTCAGCCGAAAAGGACGAATCTATTACCAAATTCCGTGATAACCAAACGCAGGTTTTGGTTTCTACTACTGTTGTCGAGGTTGGTGTAGACGTACCTAACGCTACGGTAATGCTCATCGAAAATGCGGAGCGATTTGGCTTATCACAACTGCACCAACTGCGCGGGCGTGTTGGTCGTGGCGCGGCTCAATCTTACTGTTTGTTGATGAGCAGTTCTAGGAGTCCTGATGCACAACAACGATTAAAAGTGTTGGAGCAATCTCAGGATGGTTTTTTTATTTCCGAGATGGATATGCGTTTTCGTGGACCAGGGCAAGTACTGGGAACTCGTCAATCTGGAGTGCCAGATTTTACCTTAGCGAGTTTGGTTGACGATGAGGAAGTTTTACTTTTAGCACGCCAAGCAGCCGAGAAAATAATAGAAATGGATGCAACTTTAGAGCGGTGGTATTTAATGAAAGAAGAATTAAAGTATCGGTATGAGCGCTTAATGGGTGGAGCGATTTTGACATAACATATCTTAGTTAGTTTAAAAGAGAAACTGACTATGCATTCCTAGCTTTTAAAAGTAATTTATTCCTTGGAAGTCCCCTGGAGGTTCTTACTATAGTCGCCGCAAACGATCCAGAGCAAGAGTTATGAGAACCAGTGCTGTGCATCTCTATTGCGAAGTATTGGCTAAAACTACGCCGTTGAGTGGGAGTGGATTGAAAAGTTAGTGGTCATGATTTGGAATTAAGCCACTGAAAGTTATAGGTGAAGGTGCGGTTTTGAGTTTTGAGACGATTAATAGAGAAATTATAGTTAAAAAGCCGTTAGAGATAAGAAGATTAATTGATATGTCGGCGATGATAGAAGCTATTGAGCGGATTGCAGCTTACTATTCAAGTTTCGATGCTCCAACAAGTCTTGACATGAAAGTGTTTTATTGGATGCTGAATAATGGATATGATGCAGTAGGAAAAGATGTACGGGAACTGCGAAAGTCTCTCAGTCCTGAAACATTGCAAAAAGTAGTATCTAATTACTCTACTCCGAAATTAACTCTTGAGCAAATACAAGAAATTACAAGAGATTATCCATTCCAGTTGCCTTTAGAAATAATTGATTTATATCAAAAAGGTAATGGTTGTTTACCTATTGGTTTGGCTGACACATCAAAAGATTGGAACTCCTTTGATAATTACTTTAACTTTCCCTTTATTACTGATGATTCTTTTTTTTCGTTAGAAAAAGCTATGAGTATGTACAAAGGTTTAGTACGTCAAGCTATGCACAGCGACAAGATTGATCCACGGTGGTTCCCGATTGATTGTTTTGAGGATTTAATATTAGCTGTAATTGGTAGTGAAGAACAGCAAGTTACTTCACCTGTAATCAGCTTCTACGATAGTGATTTTATCCTGAAAATTGAGTGGCCGAGTTTGACAAATATGTTACTTGCTTGGGTTGAGATTCGAGAACAAAGCTTAAATGAGCATGAGCATGAATTTGCAATTGAGAAGATACATAAAAAATACAGCAAGGGCAAAAGTAAAACAGCGTAACACAGTGACAATGATTGGGCTGATTTGGGGCTGAATACTCTACTGTAGGCGCTTTTAACCCCATATCGGCTTTCCCCCATTACCCGACATCCTGCATCTTTACACGGTTGATTACATGATGGTACTTTCCAAAGGTGTTTAAATCACAATACTTGCTGCATTTGAGCATAGGCTTCATAAACACCCTTCACGTTGTACCAGTTGAGGAAAATTCGGGCAATTTCTAAAGCTAATTGCGGTTTACCTAAGTTAATTAGCCATTGCAACAACGGAGCCATTGTTCGTTCATTCAATGCGCCGTTAAGTGACAAAATTCCCCAAAGTAATCGATGCAGCCAAGTCATTTGAATCATCATTCGCACTTCCCATGTGGGATGCTTCTGATAAAACAAAACTCCCATACGTCCGCGTTGAATTTCTTGGTCAATTAATCGGGGAATTTGCTCTAAGTTAAATGCTGGATGCCAGTGATATCCTACGGCTTCTGGACATTTAATTAGTGTCAAACCTAGTTTTTTCAGCCGCACGCCTAGTTCTAAATCTTCCCAGCCATAGAGTTGAAAACTAGTATCAAAAAGTCCCGCCTTATCTAACCAATATTTGGAAATTGCTACATTTCCCGTGGCAAAAAAAGCTGCTGAAAAATCTGTGACTTTGTAGGGTTCAGCCGTTGGATTGTTGAAATTACAAGTATTAATAACTGCACCGTAAGTGAAAAAGCGATCGCTCCCCAATTTCTTTTTCCCCTCTACTAGGGCGTCAGCATGAGCTTGCAGGAAATTCTTCAGCACTACTAAATCACTATCAATAAAGATAATTGTGTCTCCCTGCGCCTGTTCTACCCCCACATTCCGAGCCGCAGCAGGGCCAGCATGATCTTGCTGAAAGCAGCGCACATGGGTAAACTCTTCTTTGTGTGCTGCTAACCACTCCAATGTGCCATCAGTAGAACCATCATCTACCAAGACAATCTCGTAATCAGTAACTGAACTTGGCTCACTTAACTCCTGCAACTCCAAGGCGCGGAGGCACTTTTCTAAAATCGGTTGGCGATTATAAGTTGGTATCACAACGCTGAAAAACACAGTCTCACCCACAACACTATTGATTTATCCATCTCCAGGATAGGACAGATGGGACGCTGACACTGTTCCGTACTTGATCATCTACCCATATAGCAATAGCAATGTTTCGGGCTGATGCTGGCACGTTACAAGTTTTACGAATTTCTGTGACGTACTCTAACCAATCCATACTTGCTCTTTTAGTTGTGTTTAAATCACCATCTAAATCCTACGAATTTCAACATTACCTGTAACATCAACTTGACACGCTAACCGCGCATGAGGATGATTAGCTGCTAAAGTTTCCAACGTTTCCTGTTCATCACGTTGGAGAGGAGAGATATCACCGATAACCTCAACCAAACAAGTGCCACAAATACCAGTCCGACAACCAAACAAAACAGGTGAATTTTGAATCGTGAGATGTTCAGACAAACTTTGATGACATTCCAAAGTTATAGGAACAAAATCACTTCCTGGAAACGATATTTTACAGAAGTCAGCCATAATACGCAATAATTTTACCTAAACAACACTCTTCCATTGCTTTCTGGGCTTCTGCGTATCTGCATGAGATAAAATCAAATTTTCTTGATGTTCAAAACCTTGAAAAGCCCTGTTTTGAGTTGCCAAATATCGAGAAATTGAATTAGTAGCCATCAGTGACATATCCCGATTACGTTGCCAAAGATAATCGAGCTTTTCAACATACACTTGATAAGATTTCATCGCCTCCTGATGAGTTGAAAAACTGCGTTGTAATCCTTCCGACTCCTCCGTAAAACAACGCAGCATCATTTCTTTAGCATCCCTGTCACTCATCTCAAAAATGCGCGATCGCAACACCCGATAAATATTACTATACAACGCCGGATCGTACCAAAAAATCCCGTTAATCGCAGCCGAAAAATGAAAATGATCGCGCTGACATCCCAGCAATCCTAAATTAGCAACCAGTCGCTCATAAGCAGTCGGTGGCTTAAGGCAAGTGATAACATCGTGAGATATAATTGTCGAACTATTGAAGTGAAAACTTTCATCCATGAAGTGATAATAGGAAACTTTAGCAGGAATTGGAGCAGCTTCAGGATGGGGATGTTTTTGATAATAATTGCTGAGTTTGTGCTGTACTAACTTGCCGTTTAGTGTCCGCACTCCCCGGACAGTGAAATACTGACAAGCCAAAAAAGTATTATTCGCAGAAATCAGCCCAAAGTATTGAAGTTGAATTTTTTTCCACCAAGTTTTCAGGGCATTGGTGTCAGCATAAACCATCGTTTCTGTAAAGGGGCCACGCATGGGGTAGGTAAAGATAAGTTCCCCAAACAACGCTTGTTCAACCTGTTTGGCGATTGTGCGGAAGGCGTTAATGTGCGATCGCTCTTGGGAGGATTCCAAATCTAAGGTATCGCAGATTAAGCGAAAATCTTCTTGGGCGTAAAGTCCGGCTGCACTGGTTTGATTGAAAAAGATAGTTGCAATTTCAGCAGAAACAATTTGTGAGTAGTAAGCTACCCAGTAAAGTTGGTTCAAAATTATACGCTGATGTTGGCTAGACTGTTCCCATAAAGGTGTAGCATATAGCAGAGAAAATTCCTCTGGGTTCCAATACTCGTTTTGGCAATCCTCATAGCGAAAATTGCTAACTTCTTCATCCATTAAAGCAGTATGATCTTGCTGTTTGTTGCGGGTGTGGTTGATTTGTAATTTGCGATGAATAGTTTTTTCCATATCCGTTTTTATTTAACGCAGAGATAAGATTGATATTTATTACACACATTGATGGGCGGGGAGTGGTTCAAAGGCTCCGCGTTCTTCTAAATTTTGCAGGATAGACTGGGCTGATGTTCCCCCCATGAGCGATCGCAATATTTGTAATCGTGTTCCGCTATGAGTCTCTGTATCTAGTTCTTCTAAAATTTTGATTTTTTGCGATCGCGTCAGATGTCCTTTGACTTGTTCGATTGCTGCAAGTAAGCTTTGTGGCCCCACCTGTACCATAAACAAAAACTGTGCCAATACATCGAGAATTGTTGTTTGACTCAATGCTGAAACAGTAATTTGATTAAACAAGGTGGTTCCCGTGGCGTGATGGCGGGATTCAGATTGTAAAAAACTAGAAAAGAGTTCTGCTAAAACTGGATAGCGGCATTCCTTCGCTAAACGCCGATAATGGCTTAAACCCCATCCTTCTAAAACGACTTGCAGCACAAACAACAAAACTGTTTTATCTGTACTTTCAACCACTTCTGATAATAAGTCTAAAAACGGATCGTCCGTATCAGTTATTTCCATTGCTGGTAAAAAATGGCTAATTTGATGAAGGTGGGTAGCTTCATCAGCCGTAAACAATCCATAAAGCATTCGTTCTTCAACTGTTTCGGCTAACAGTACCATTTTTGCCATGTAGCCAACGCCTGCTTTCTCAATGAAATATGATTCTTCTAACAGACTGCGGTTGGCAAGTTCGAGAATAGCAGATTGTTCAGTAAGATTAGATTGTTGAAAAAATTTGACTTGATGTAAATTGAAAAATTCAGCATTCCAATAATTTAATTGTGGGTAATTAAGAAAATTATTCTGATTAGGTAATGCTGCTGTTAATATTCGTCCTAAACGGTCATCATTATCTGTATACGGTAGATCAAAACCGACAATATTATATTTTAAATCCATTTTTCTCCTGTCCAATGAATGTGAATTCCGGTTTATACTAATTCTCCGTAAGTTTGCACTTAATAATTACTCCTTCTCTCTCTTGGCGTACTTGGCGTACTTGGCGGTTCGTTTAATAATTAACTGTATCTTCATAGCGAATTAGTATTAGGTGTTGATAAAGTTTGAATATTTGGATAATTAACAGTTTCCCACTTTCCCCAGCTTAAGGCTTTTTGTTGATTAACGTGCTGAATAAATTCCAGAATAGATTGATCTGCTTTCGTAGGAGTTTTTAAATCAAACTGAATTGTTTGAAATACCTGTGTATCCCCTTTGGCGAAGTAATTACCAACCTGCTGAGTTAACCATAACAAACTACGATTTAAAACCCATCCCAAAAATCCCGGACGTTTGGGAGTCACAAGAATTGTTTGCCCTTCAGTTTTACCACCTTCGATCATTCGCAGTGTAAATACAATGTATAAGTGCAGAAAATCCGGGCCTAGCGTCACAGTGCCAGTGCTGCCATACCAGTAACACATACTATAAGTAACTTCGTTACGATATAGAGGACGAATCAGGCGAATTAACCACGAATCATCCCCTCCGCGTGTAGTGTTGCTGAAGGTAATAGCATTGGGGTTGAGGTTTTGAGAATCAAATACAATCTCTAAAGGCAAATTGTGTACTGTATTGAAGTGGTGAGCATCAATCGCATTAATTAGTAAGACATTGGGATGGCAGTTTTTGACAAATCGAGTCCCCAATATATAATCACAATCTGCCTGTTCTAATTCTGGTACAAAAGGCAACGAACTTGGCTTTTCTTCTCCCACCCAAACCCAAATCATGCCGTATTTTTCTGCCGTGTGCCAAGTTTTAATACACACAGGTAGCGGTTTTCCGAGAGAAGGAACATCTACACAAATTCCGCGACTGTCATACTTCCAATTATGAAAAAAGCAGCGAATTCCATCACCTTCCACCTTACCTTCTGCTAAATGAGCGCCCATGTGTGGACAATAAGCATCTATAGCTATTACCTGACCACTAACTCCCCGATAAATTGCCAGATTTCTACCTAGTAAAGTTATAGCTTTTACCTTGCCAACTTTTAATTTTTTTGATGCTAATACCGAGTACCATCCCTCTATAAATTGTGTCGGATTGTTAAAGTTAGATTTTGGGTTTGTAAATACCATAAAAGTTAAATTATGACACAATCTTGCACAAATTGTAACGATGATTCTGACTCCCACATCCGTTTTCCCGCACGAGTGAGATTGTCATAATTAATTTCAGTTAAACAAACTAATTCATCCCCTAATCGATAGCCGGGGTTTATTTCTTCAAAAAACTGGATATGGAGGTTAGTCTGTCTTCCTGTGGGGATTTCAATTAACGCCTCACAGAGAATTTGGGGATGCGGGAAATGGACGATACCAGTCGCTTCTTGGTATAAACTACCATAGTATTCCCGTGCTAAACTCACCATCAGATTTGTTACATCGGCAGGTGTTGTAACATCATAACGCGGATAGAAATCTTGCCAAAAAGTAGGGAGAAAACGATAAGTGCGAAAACCAGAGCAAATTAGCAGCCAGTAAAGTTTATTTTCTGCATAGTGTTGACGCAGAAAACTGATGGCGGCAATCCAACTACGTGGTAGTGTTGTACTCGACCAAGCACTAGGATCAACAATAGTGTCGCCGGAATACACCACACTAATTTTTTCTCCCAAAAAAGTCGTTTGGCATAACATGAGAGTTGAAAATCCTTTGAGTACGTTGGATGTTTCATCTCTCAACAACAAAACCCAGTTTTTGCGCTCTAGATCAATTTGAAACCCATCCCAGGTTATACCTTGGAAATGATTTTGCAGCAACGCATACATGGCAATGCGATCGCTTGGCTGCAACTTTTGAACAGGAATCAGCAAACTCTTCATTACTCGGAAATTACCTAAAATCGATTGGTAAGATGTATTTATTTAAAACTTTATCGACCAATTTGGTAAATTTACGGTGTAATGTGACAGATTGCAAAATGGTTATCTATGCTACAATCTCATATTCACATCTTGCGCGTTCTCAATAAGGTTTGATAGAAATTGCCCACTCTACAAAGAATTAAGATGTAGTTAGCTTAAGAAACCTAAGATTACCAAAGTTCTTGTTAAGTTACGCGATCGCTAATCCAACCTACTATTCTACACCCCTATTTTTTGACCATCGAGACGGTTTTAGTTGATTTACATACTCCATATATTCAGCTAATGGCTGATCAATACTAAGGAGCAACTTCGGATTAAAGCGAATATTGTCGTAAATTTTGCCATCCTCATCCCTGAGCATATAGTAAGCCAAGCGAGTACAGAATAGCAAAAACTGACTTAGCAAATATCCCACAATACCTTTACGTTTTTCAGTTACATAAATCGGTTGAATTATCGTTCTTCCTGGTGCAATTGGAGTATAAGCATATATCATAAACAGTGGCAGAAAAAGCCTAACATCTTTCATCATTGTTAACAAGCCAATGCAACCATGAGCATAACGCATTGAATATT
The DNA here is from genome assembly GCF_017115065.1 of Nostoc sp. JL23. Lineage (NCBI taxonomy): Bacteria > Bacillati > Cyanobacteriota > Cyanophyceae > Nostocales > Nostocaceae > Nostoc > Nostoc sp. JL23. The sequence continues at coordinate 10,185 of NZ_JABXKN010000036.1, read as the reverse complement.
GATATGTAGAACCAAGAAATCTTTGACCTAACTTTTCTCTCCAAGTAGTTTCAGGGAATTGTCCCCGCATTGTAAAATCAATTTGCGTCCCTAATTTGCTGCGATGTAGCGACAGATCCATTTTGATATCTAAATGATGAATTGTTTTTAAATGTTGGGCATCAATTCCATTCATCATACAAATATGATGATGGCAACTTCTTGCAAATGCAATATCAGCTTGTGCAACAATTTCTTTTCCCTTCAATTCATCAAAATCAGCCACTCCCTCTGGTGCTTTAGCATCTGGATAAATCCAGATAAATTCATACTTTTCCTCTGTTGCATAAGCTTGTAATTTAGCTTGACTAGGAATTTCTGATTGACAGGGAATATTTTGACAAAGCCCTGTTTCATCAAATGCCCAATGATGAAATGCACAACGAATCCAATTACCGTCAACTTTCCCAATTCCTAAATCTGTTCCCAAATGAGGGCAGTAAGCATCCAAAGCCCGTACTTGCCCATCTTCACCTCTAAAAATGGTAATTTTATGACCGCATACTTCTACAGATTTTGCTGTTTTTTTAGGGATTTCATGACTAGGACAGGCAATATACCAACCCTGAGCAATTACATTCCAATTATTGAATATTTGCATAATTGTTTGATAGATAATTATTTAATATTTCTTGCCGTTGGCGAATATCATCTCGATATTTACCTACCAAAACTCTAAATAACATTTTACCTAAACAATAAGAAGCCCGCCAAGAAAATACAGCATCTTGTAAATCAATATGGCTACGCTCAAATAAAAAATGTCCGGTTAATCCCAATAATTGAGTTAACGGTAAGCCCAAGAGCAACCAAAAGTTTTGCAACTTCCAAGTATAAAAGAGTAAACTGTAAAAAAAGAATATTCCCAAAATGTGTAGAGTAATATTAATTGGATGCTGGTGTTTAAGAATAAAAATATCCCAATAGTCTATAAAAGGATGATCTATAATTTGATTATTAATCCTATTTCTCAAACTTTGTCGAGGATTATAATTCATATCAAAACCTTAGCAATTTTCGCCTCGCTGCATCAAAAATTTTACTCAAATATACTTTAATAGTCATTATCAGCTACACAAATACCTTTACATTTAATACCATTCGTAGTAGTGCGCTGACAATGAAAACATAGAACCTTCTCTTTTTCTGTTTCTTTATTTATGTTTATACTAGTGCTTTCCTGTAGCTTGTCTTTGTCAGTCTGAAGTTTGACATTCATAAAAATAGAGGAATTTTTCACGGTTTAATATTTCGTCGCTTTTTTCTGACCGTTATTAAGCAGAGGTTTGCACTGAATCATAAGGCTGGATCAAAATCTCAGCCGGAATACCTAACTCTTGATTTAACTTCCGAATCATCTCCAAGGTCAAGGAGCGTTTACGAGATAGTATCTCAGATACCCTCGCTCGACTGCCAAGACATAACTCCAAATCACGACGAGACCAGCCACGGGTATCCATGTAGTATTGAATTGCTTCGATAGGATCGGGTTTTTCAATGGGAAAATGTGCCTTTTCGTAAGCTTCTACTAAGGTACTCAACACATCTAATCGATCGCATTCAGGTGTATTAGGGACGGCATCAAACAGCAACTCAATTTCTCGAAGAGCTTCCTGATAGTCAGCTTGGGTTCTAATTGGACGTAATTCCATACATCAACCTCTATTTAGATAGTTTCTGCATCTATCTTGTCATACTCGATATAAGTGCCAATAAACCGGATAAAAACAATACCGATATCATAACGAATTGCGACAATGAACCGATAGTTATTGCCTTTGATGTTGAATACGACACGGTTGTTAGCAATAATACTGGCATTACCATGAGCGGCCTTAACATCAACTGGACTCTGCCAATCGGCGTGAGAGGCTTCATAGTACCAAGTTTTTAGTGCTTCTTCAGCATCTGGATGAGATTCCCAGAAATTTCGCAGGGCGCTGCGGGATAAAATACGCATAGCATTTATGATAATTTGATCCCAAAGTGGGATCAAGAGTCACTTGAAGAGATACTCAAGAGTCTTCTTCGATTCGGATAAATGGATATGCTGATTTGCTTGCTGTCGTGCGTTACCGGAAACTTGGTTTGCAAAATTGCCCACGTTTGCTCCACGAAGGTTATTTTTGAAGGATTCTGAGTTTGATTGACTTTCTGATGAAGAATTTTGCATTTGTGACTGCTCTATCATCCGTGACAGGTTAAGGTAAAGTGCCTTTTGTCAATCAGTTAAAATACTCAAAATAATCTTATTGAAAATGATAATTGTGTGGGGGAGAGGGAAAAGAGGCATTGAGAGTAGCGTATAGCAGTGGTAATTAGGGGAAGCGTTGTGTTAATTTCAGAACCCAATTGGGAAACATAAAGTAAAAAATTGGGTATTTTTCTGTCATGAAAGCGGTTTTACAACATAGTGAAGAAGATTGTGGTGCTGCTTGCCTTGCAACCATAGCACAACACTATGGTAGAACTTTCGGCATCAACAAAATGCGGGAATTAGTAGGTACAGGTAAGCAAGGTACTACTCTCCTTAGTTTAAGACGAGGGGCAGAAAACTTGGGTTTTAATGCCCGTCCAGTGAGAGCAACTCCTGAATTAATAGAACGCTTGGATAGAATTTCTCTCCCTGCCATCATTCACTGGAAAGGATATCACTGGGTTGTATTGTACGCACAAAAAGATAAGAAATATCTTATTGCCGACCCAGCAGTAGGTATTCGCAAGCTCAACCGTCAAGAGTTATTAGAGGGTTGGGCGAATGGTGTCATGCTGTTATTAACTCCAGATGAAACTCGTTTTTATCAACAGGGATCGGATAATATAGGCGGTTTTGGACGTTTCCTCAAAAGAGTTTTACCCTATAGCAAAATACTTGTGGAAGCGATCGCAATCAATATTGTCGTTGGACTTCTTTCTCTGGCTGCTCCTTTAATGATGCAGCTCCTCACAGATGATGTTTTGGTGAGGGGAGATATGCAGCTATTAACTAGCGTAGCCATTGCGGTTATTACTTTAAATATTTTTCGAGCTGCTATAGGTATTGTTCAATCTCACTTAGTAGGACAATACGCTCAAAGGCTAGAGTTGGGATTAATTTTAGATTACGGGTATAAACTCCTCCGCTTACCTTTATCTTATTTTGAAGCCCGTCGCAGTGGGGAAGTTGTCAGCCGCATTGATGATATAGAAAGGGTTCATAACTTAGTTTCTCAAATTGTTTTAGGTTTACCCAGTCAATTTTTTATCGCTGTCATCTCTTTAGGAATAATGATTTTTTATAGTTGGCAGCTTTCTTTAGCTTCCTTATTTGTCTTTATGATAGTTATGGGTATTAATTGGCTGTTTTTACCAGCTTTACAACAAAAAACCCGTGCTTCTATTGTTTTAAATACAGAAATTCAAGGTTTTCTTGTAGAAACTTTTCGCGGCATCCAAATACTTAAGACTACCCAAGGTACTCCTCAAGCTTGGGAAGAGTATCAAGCTAATTACGGTCGCCTCGCTAATTTAAAGTGGAGTACCATGAAGCTAGGGTTTTACAGCACCACCGTTACAACTCTACTCAATAGTTTGACAAATATTGGTTTACTTTGGTTAGGCAGCTACTTTGTAATTAATCGCACGCTAAGTATAGGTCAATTACTTGCTTTTAACGGCATGAGTGGAAATTTATTAGGCTTTTTGAGTTCGGTGGTAGGCTTAGTTAATGAATTTATTACTGCTCAAGTAGTAATTCAGCGCCTTACAGAAGTCCTAGATGCTACAGCAGAGGATGAAAAAGATCGTAAAAAACCTTGGGCGGAAATTACTGCTGATACAGATGTTGTTTGTACTAATCTGAACTTTCATCATCAAGGTAGAGTTGATTTATTAAAAGATTTCTCTCTCACCATTCCTGGGGGAAAAGTAACAGCCTTAATCGGACAATCAGGTTGTGGAAAAAGCACTTTGGTAAAGTTAATAGCCGGATTATATGACTTGCAATCTGGCAATATTCGTTATGGAATTTATAATCAGCAAGACATATCTTTAGAATGCCGCCGTCAACAAATAATATTAATTCCTCAAGAACCGCACTTTTGGAGTCGTTCAATTATTGAAAATTTCCATTTTGCCTATCCTTCAGTTAATTTTGAACAAATCGTTAGAGCTTGTCAGATAGCTGGTGCAGACGAATTTATTAGCAATTTACCTGATAAATATCAAACTATATTAGGAGAATTTGGTGCAAATATTTCTGGAGGACAGAAGCAGAGATTAGCAATAGCCAGGGCAATTGTTACTAATCCACCAGTATTAATCTTAGATGAATCTACAGGCGCTTTAGACCCAGTATTAGAAACTAAAGTTTTAGATAATTTATTAGCAGAGCGTCAGGGTCAAACAACTATTATGATTAGTCACCGCCCTAGAGTAATTGAGCGGGCTGACTTCATTGTTCTGTTAGAAATAGGAGAGTTGAAGCTGACTGGTACTCCCAATGAATTACGTCAGCTACCTGGTCAGCACTTGAAATTTTTAACTCCCTAATATTCTCAAGCAAAAGTTTTTATTTTAGAGGAGTTATGAATGATTATTGTTTATCTTTTCTCCTTCTAGCTCCTGCCTTATACGTATCATATATTGGATATTAATCTTGCTTTTCTCAAAATAAATTGCAATACAGTTTCCTCTTTAGAGATAATATCAGCGCTTCCTTCCATTCCTAATTGGATAGCACATTCTTTTCCTGCAATCTTCAATATATAGTTTTCTGGTTTAATATTCACCTTGTAACTACCTGTTTGTGAAATTCCCCCCATCCCTAAAGAAGAGTTAGAAGAATTCAAATTAGATTGAGGTTCTATTGCATCTGGAGAAATGCTGCTCACTGTACCTTGTAAAGAGCCATAGTCGGGATAGGGACAAGCAGATACGCGCATATACACTTTTTGTCCCAGCCGAATTTTACTGATTTCCTCAGAAGGAATATCGGCTTTGATTTCCAGTGGTGCTTCACTAGGAGCAATTTGGGCAATCATCTCTCCAGAAGCAATGACTTGAGAGATATTTCGTAGATTGAGTTGTGCTATTGTGCCAGAGGCAGAAGCACGAATTATGATATTTTGAAGTTCAATTTCTATTTGTTTGAGTTCTTTTTTGAAGCTGTTTAATTGGTTTTCTAATTCTGTTTGTCGTTGAATAAGCTGTTCTCTTTCTTGCTGAAGTCTAGATAAAGTTGCTCCCCCTCTAGCTTTTTCTTGAGCGATTCTTTCACGAGCGATCGCAATTCCTGCTATGGAGTTAAGGGTAGTTTTGGCTTTGTTTAACCTTGATTGGGCTGCTTCAACAACTCTTTGTTGCTTTTCTACAGTTTGCTTGTGAGCTTCTACTATTGCTAATTGAGACAAGAGTGTTTGTTTTTGTTGTTGAACTGCGAGAGTTACTTCTTCGTATGCATCTTGAGAAAGCGCACCAGATTTGACTATCGGTTTATAGCGATCGCTTTTGACTATCGCTGCTTTGAATGAAGCTTGGGTTGCAAGTGAATTCGCTTGAGCCGACTTTAATTCTGCTTTGGCTGTTTCTAAATCATTTTGAACTAATTTTAAGTTAGCTACTGATTCTTCTACTTCCGTAGTGGTGCTAATTTGACTATTGTGATATTCCGTTTGAGTGCGTTGCAGTTCAGCTTGAGCAGCAGATGTGGCACGCTTTGTTAGTTCGCTTTCTGCTTGAGTCTGTTTATCTAAAGCAGAAATTTGAGCAGTTATTTGAGTTGATTGAACGGTAGTTTGTTGAATATTGCCAAGAAGTTGGCTTTTCTTCGTTTGTAGGCGAGAGCCATCAAGTATAGCGATGATATCTCCTTGTTTAACTTGCTGATTTCCTTTTACTAAAATATCTTTTATTATCCCTTCCGTAGCAGCTTGTACTAGACGGAGTTCTCCAGTTGGACGAATGGTAGCAGCTACTTTAACTGTGGTTTTATATTTGAGGATACTTGCAAGGGTAACGCCTGCAACAAAGGTAGCTATAAGTACCAAACCGCCAATAGTTGTCCATTTACCGATAGGAGGTAAAAAATCTTCTGGAGTAGCAGCAGCTAGAGAGTTAAGATTAATTTCTTCTGGGTGAGGTATTACTTTTTCTCCCTTGGGGAAGGAATGAGAATTTGGAATGAAAGAGATATCAATATTAGTCATAGTTAAGTAGAACAAGACGAGTTTTAGAAGCTATAAATTTTCCAGTTGCACTTGAAGTGTAGTAAGCAAAAAGCTCTGCCTTTAGTTATTTGAAGGAGGCAGAGCTTGAGTAATTGGATTTCTCGGCTAGAGTTGAGAAATGAGGTAAATAAGTTGTTTAATTTTTATTAGTCTAATTTCCGTCTAATTGGTTCTCTCCCACCATTCCAGTTGCTTCTAAAGCTAGCTCACCTGCTGTGTAGAGTCCAAGTGCTGTCATGCCTCCAGCCTGAGTCACTGCGCCGCCTGCATTATTCAAAGTTTTTATTGTGGCATGTGAAACTGTTTTTGTAACTTTCTTCCACCAACTTTTACCTCCTGCTAATTGTTCACAGCATTCATCTGATAAGACTTCAAACAATTCTTCTTGATTTTCAATTGTTAGGCTTTGATTTTTGTTAATAGACATGGTTATTCTCCAAAATAAATAAATACGAAGGTTAACTTGTTAACTCTTGAGCAAGAAAATCATACTCTTTCTGGCTCTAACTATTAATTAGATTAATCCAAAAGAATGTATATACACAGACTTGACAATCCAACTTATGAAAGATAGCAGCCAATATAACAATTTTTTTGCTCTTGATTCAGTATTTATTTGGATTATTTTTCCGATCTAAGCTTAGTAAGTAAATCTATGGAATTTCATTCGGTATATAGTCTTTATTACTAGAATTATCAAGCTTTTCAATATGCAATATTTTTCATGTGTTTATATATATAAACAATATTTATAAAAAAATCATGAATTAGTTATAGTCTTGCAGGATTTCTTTAAAGTTATCAACAAACTTTCTAAGTTTTTTCTACCTATTTACCCTGAAATTGATTGTCTAAGCAGGTATCAATTAGCGTAAATATAGCATAGCTGATATCAGAGGCAAGATAGCCCTCTTCTGTCACTCTCCGAGAAGGCGATCGCTAGAAGCCTTATGAGGCAATCAATGCAACCTATACTATTAGAAAAAAATGGGTCTTGTATTTGTTATTAAAGATGACGATGCATGAATTGTTGATTCGGGCAATGTTAGCAACAGGTGCAACTCCTCAAGATATTGGGCAGGTGATTGCTGGTGTGGGGTAAAAGCAATTTAATGCTCCCCTCTCAAGCCTCCGCATAAGATAATTCAACAAGGAGACAAAACAGTTCCCAACTTTTCACGCCCCAAGCGATCGCTCACCTTACCCCGACAAACAACCTGAACCCCATTAATATAAACCCCTTGCACAATATCATCCGAGCCACGCTTAACCATCCGAAGTTCGCCATCTAAAACCGGATCTGATATCTGCACCTGCGGGCTAATTGGCTGATTTAAAGCATTGGGATCGAGTAAAACTATATCTGCTTTCGCACCAACTTTGAGAACTCCCGTATCCAGACGAAACCAACCAGCAGGTTCTCCGGTAACGCGGGAAATAGCAGCTTCCGGTGAAAGGAACTTCGTTGCAACTGCTTGTTTGAGCAAAGACAAAGCTCCATCATAGTAGCCCAGGTTACGAACGTGAGCGCCAGCATCGGTAAAACCAGGCAAAATATGAGGATGCTGCATCATCGCTAAACGGGGTTTTAGGCGATCGTTTGCTCCTGTCGCTACCCAACGTAAATCTGTATCGTATTTTTGTAATGCGTGGATAAATAAATCTACTGGTTCTTGTTGGTTTTGATGAGCAATTTGGGCAAAACTTAACCCTTGCCAACTTACTTCGGGACAATGAATAACTTCCATCAAATCTAACTGACGATGGAATGATTTACGCCGTTTATTGAGCCATTCTTGGCGAAATTGACGACGAAATGTTTCCGATGCCCATAGTTGTTGCCTTTCCTCTCGTGACTGACAGCCATTGAGTTGTGCGCCTGTGGAGAATTCTTCAAATAAGGGAGTCACAGATCCATCAGAGTAAATGGTGAAGGGTTCGGTTAGGGTTTGAAAGCGCACATTTCCATTTAGAAGCCGATTCCAAATAAAAAGTAGGGGGGAAAATATTCGCCATAGTTTGCGATCGTGTACGGCATCTAAGGCTGAGAGGACTGTTAGGCGCAGTGGTTTTTGTGCAATTCCTGAACCCATACGCAGAATCTCCACAAAGGAAGTAAGTCGTTGTAAGTTGGGTGTGACTTGAAAAACGCGATCGCACCGCCGACACAAATCCGCCAACATTGCATATTCTTTAAATTTGGCGTGTTGAGAGGGAATTGTACAGCCTTGCCATTCTCCACTCATCCGATGCCAGGGAAACATATCAATAGAAATGCCAATAAAGCCAGCATCTATTGCATCTCTGGCTATGCGCTGCATAAGATTTAGTTCAAATTTTGTCGGCTGAACAGTTAAGCTGCGTTCTAATCCCATCACATAAGCGCGTAAGGCGCTGTGTCCAAACATTGGGGCAACATTGGGGCCAAGGGGTAACTGTTGCAAATGCTGTAAATATTCTGCTGGTGTTTGCCAGGACACTGACTTTTGTAGCCATTTTGCAATCAGCCGATGGGAAAGTGTCTCTACCCTCTGAAAAATATCAGCCAGGATTTGGGGTTGGGCGATCGCAACAGACAAGCTACAGTTACCAATAACCACGCTGGTAACACCATGACGCACTGATTCGCTCAATCCTGGTGCAATTTCTAACTCTAAATCGTAGTGGGTATGAATATCGATGAATCCTGGCGTAACCCATAACCCAGAAGCATCAACTACTTCACGCGCTTCAACAGATAAAGATGGAGCAATTTCCACAATCTGTCCATTTTCAATCCCAACATCGCCGCGAATAGGTGCAGATCCTAAACCATCAAAAATTAATCCGTTTTGAATCAGCAAATCCAACATGATTCTTTGTTGCCTTTTGGTTGTTATTGGATCTGTTTAGGGTCATTATAGGCTGGGAATTTCTTGAAAATGGCGAGCGCTTGTATTTAAATAATCATCAATTTGCCGATAAACTGTGGTTAATTGGCGAGTGCATTCCATCTGTTATGGAACTTATTACTCTTCCATTTTGTTGTAGATAACTTTATATACGTGAATACCAATGCGAACATCTTTTTTAGTTAAATGAGTTTTAGTTCCAACAAGCATTCCTACTTCTGCAACTTCAATAAGATTCTTTTCAAACTCCAATGACTCACATTTTTGCTCTTCAAAGATAACTGGAAGCTTAAAAGCTATCCTATCCCCAGGTCTGAGGGACGATGCTTCAATTTTAATACCCAAAATTCCTTTACTTTCTATAAAACGTTCTATTGTGCCAATAAACTCATAGTGACTTGGCAAAATATTTATTCGTCCTACTTGGTAGAACAAATCCTTTATTTGTTTATGATTCCATTTATTTTGAACAAAACTTCTCGCTAGTCGATGCAAATCCCATGTCGTTAGAAGTCCAATTTGTTGTTCTTTTGCTATATCTAAAATTTCTTGTCTAAAAGGTAAAGTATTATCCCGTTCAAGAGGTGGAATATGTCTCTGGTGGTTAATTATGGTTAGACCCTGAATCTTAACGCTTTCCCATTCTCTCATCCGCAGTACAACGTACTTTTGCACTGCTATAGCATCATCATCACAAGGAAAGCCCTTGATTCCCTTCACTTCAAGTAGTAGCGTTGTTTCATAGTCATGAATCTGCAAATCTTCCCTGTTTTGCTTCTCGATACCTTGCGCGGCTAATTCCTTATCGGCATCTTTAATTTGTTTAAATCCTAGTATTTGCAAAGTTTTTATGATTGCCTGAACTAGTGCATCTCCTGTTTCTGTCAGTAGATTAAATAGATAAGCATTAGTATTTTGCTCATTTTCTATTTCTTGTTCTAAAACTGCCACCTTTAAATTTGCTTCCTCACGTATTTCAACTATCTTTTGATGTAATATAGCAATCCTAAATGAGTTGTGAAAAATTACACATAACGATAAGCTGGATT